>JBIOES010000057.1:0-12607 GCA_044446265.1 Solirubrobacterales bacterium | reverse complement strand
TGCTCGGCGCGGCGGCGCTCTACATGCAGCTCACCGGGCTGCCGCCATCGCAGGGCGGACTCAGCGAAGAGGAAGTCCACGGGCTCGTGGCCGCGGGGTGGGAGCTCGACACGCAGGGCTTCAGCCACGCCGACCTGATCGCCCTGGACGCCCCCTTGCTTCACTATCAGGTGGCAGTCGCGCGGCGGGTGATCCAGCAGCGCTACGGCGTGCCGGCGAACTGGTTCTGCTATCCCTCCGGCCACTACGACGCGACGGTCATCGCAGCTGTCCGGGCCGCCGGCTACGCGGGGTCGACCACCGTAGTCCCGGGCTGGGCACGCCCCGGCGAAGATCCCTACCGGATGCACCGCCTGCGGGTGCTGGGCGGCACCACGCCCCAGCAGCTGCTGGGGCTGATCGCGGACATCCGCGGCGATCCGCCGGCTCCGCCTTCATACAGCGGCTGAGCGGACGAGATGACCGGACCGGGCGCGACGCCCGGCCCATGGCCATCCGCCTGCGACTCAAGCACGCAACCGAGACGCCCCACCCTCACGGGCGGCGCCTGCTCCCCCAGGGTGGGAGATCGGACCTGCTTCGCAGGCGTCTGCCGTCGCGTGGGTTGATAATGCCAACGTCCGGCGTGTGGCGTAAGTCCCGATACGCCTATTCGCATGCCGAATAATAAGCGTGCGTATCCATCGAGCTCCAGCGGCGAGGCCCGCGATCGTCCCCCTCACGCGCAGGACGGATGTGGCGAGTAGAGCGAAGTCGCCCGTCACCACATCCATGACTCGCTGCGTGACAAGACGAGTGTCGCTTGCGGAGTCCTGTGGAGTCAGGTGATAGAAGCTCGCCATCGCGGCGAGGATCATCGTGTGGGCGGCGGGGTCCGAGAGGGCCTTGGCGCGTCGCAGGGACTGCGCCGCCAGCGACTGCAGACGCGCGGCGGCCTCCGCGGTGGAGGTGTAGTAGTCGATCAGGCTGCGCTGACCCTCGGCGATGTCCTCCCGTCGGTCGATGAGGCTGTCGAGCAGCGAGCTCAGCGAGGCGATCCAGGGGAAGTACGCACCTTCGACGGCCGCGGCGTCACGTGCGCGGGTGGCGGGTTTCGCGGCCGTGGCGATCAGGGCGAAGACGGGCAGCGGGGAGCCCGCCGCGGCGCCCATCTCCCACCAACGCAGGCCGCTGCTCTGACTGGTCTCCGCGCGAGCCCAGCGGGTGAAGGCTTCGTAGGAGCCGTGGCCATCGCCGTGGTTGAGGCTCTGGTAGGTGACGATGCGCGCCGTCATGAGCCGGACCGACTCCGCGATCGCGCCGTAGGAGGGAAGCTCTTCCAGGGCAGTGCGGCAGGTGTCCACGAGATCGCACAGATAGCCGGTGTCCTCGAACCCAGCGTGATGGGCGTAGTAGTCGGGGTGGCATGCCTTGGGCTCCAGCGCAACCACCAAGGCCTGATTGAGCTGGCGTCCATTCGCGATCGGATCGGCGCCCGGCTGCTCGCTGAGCTCGTCGATGTAGTCGAAGGCCAGCTGGTATGCGGTGATCGCGCGTATCACGATCGCACGAGTGGCGGGCGGCACGAAGGTGGCGAACGCGACGGCGCCCTCCAGAGACTCGTGCTTGGCGCACTGCGCGGCCAACGCCAGCCGGCGAAGCGCGGGGTCGCGTATCTCCCCGGCGCGCAGCCGCCAGTGACGCAACTCACCGCGCGCGCACGGGAAGACTCCCAGCCAGTAGCGCACGGCGGCGCCCGCGAACGCGATTGCCGCCCCCACGCGGCTCCCTGCCGACACCCTCATGCAGACAGCTTTACGCAACAGGCGCTGAGACCGGCTACTCCTGTAGACGAGTGTTCGAGCGCCCCTGCACCGCAGACCAGCCGGGCAGTGCCACCACTGCCAATGCGATGCCTGCGACGATCACGAAGGTGAGAAACACCTGCGGCAAACCGGCGCTGAACGGAGCGGGAAACCCGGTGCTCAGCCGCAACCAGCGGTCCGCCAGCGCGTGACCGTAAACGCCCAGGACGGCCCCATCGAGGCAGCCGATTATCAACACGATCACGCTCTCCAGGATAAGCGAGCGCCACAGCTGCCACTGGTCGAACCCCTGGGTCTTCATCGAGGCCAGCCTGGCACGGCGCTGCCAGATGACCGCGCTCAGCGATGCGGCGATCGCCAGGGCCCCGGCGATCAGCAGCAGCAGCGATATCTGACGGAGACTCTGCAGCCCCTGGCGCGCGCTGGCCTCGGTTTCGCTCGTGCGTTCCCCGCTCGTGCGCACCGCCAGCCCCGAGTGAGCTCCCAGCGCGGCCCGCACCGCACGGCTGCCCGCCTGCGCGTCGACACCCGCCCTGAGGCTCACCTCGAGCGCGGCGGCGTTCGCCGGGCTCCAATATCGACGGTAGTCGCTGGTGTCGATCGTGATCGCGCCCGGCGGCCATCCCGAGTTGGTCATGATCGCCGCGACGCCGAAACGGGCCGAACCGGAGGGGGTGGGCAACTGGAAGCTCTGGCCAACCCGCAGATCGTGTTCCTCGGCAAAGCCCGTGGAAATGGCCGCCCAGCCGCCGCCGCGGATCAGCCTGGTGGCAGTGGTGGCATTGCCGTGCACAACCTGACTGACTTCGATCGGCGCTGGGTCTTCAGCCGGCCTTGCGCGCAGCCACAGCCTGCGTGTCCCAACATCCAGCACCCCCCCCTGGTAGACGCGCACCGATGCCACCCCCGGCGCGCGAGCAATCGACCTCGCCGTGCCGGCGCCCCCGATACCGCTCATGTTGAAGATGTCCTCGCCATTGACCACCCAGACGTCCGCTGTGTGGAAGTACTGGACGATCGCTTCGTCGATGCCGCCGAGCAGGTCGTCCCGTGCTCCTCCGACCGCGACGCTTCCGTAGACCGCGAGCCCCGCCACGGCGGCGAGCGCGATCGAGCGGGTGGTGCTGGCGCGGAGCTCGACGATGGCGAGCGAGAGCATGCTGCCCCTGACGCTCTCTCCGACCGGCGTGAGCAGCGAGGTGACCACCTCGAAGGCGCACGGGATCAGGCAGACCGCCGCCAGCGCCAGGAGCGCGCCGCCGAGGGCCGTCAGGCGCGGTACCGCAAGGGCTCCGATTGTGACCGCGAGCACCAGCGCGCACCCGATCGCGCCAAGGACGAGCATCGTGCGCCGGGTGATGCTCTGGCCCGCCTCCCCACTCTCGTGCAGCACGGCGTCCAGTGCCTTGTTCGAGCGCAGGTCGAGCAGAGGGGGCAGCGAGGCAAGCAGCGCGGCGAGCACCCCACACGCCGCGGGAATCAGGATCGTGGCGGCGGAGACGACCCTCTGGGAGGAGATCGGAAACGCGAACGTCAGGTAGTTGGGGATCTGCCCGAACAACGTGTGTGAGAGCACCTCGCCGAAGAGGATGCCCAGGATCGAGGCGACCACTCCAAGCGTCAGCGCCTGGAAGCCGAGGACGAGCACGACCTGACGTGGGGCGAAGCCCTGCGTGCGCAGTTCGGCGATGAAGCGTCGCCGATCGGGGACCGTGAGCAGCATCGCGTTGAGCGCCAGCAGAAAACCGATCATCGCGCTGATGACAGCGAACAGGGTGGTGGACTGGGCGTTGGGCTGCGCCGCCTGGCTGAGCAGGCGCAGCTCGTTGTCGGCCGGCGTCACATCGATGCGCCCGCGGGCAAGGGCGCGTAGCTCTCTGGCGACCAGCGCATCGGCCCCGGGCCGCGGCTTGATCAGGACGTTCGTGACGCGTCCCGGCCTGCCGGCCAACCGCTGGGCGATCGGCAGCAGCGCGATCGCCACCGGGCTCGCGGCGACGGAGCCGATCGTCTGGCTGCCCAGCACGGCGCGCACCTTCAGCGAATTGACCTCGCCGTTGGCCACCAGCGTCACCGGCCGGGACATCCGCGCGCCGATCTCATGCGCAACCGCTGTGGGAAGCCCCACGCCGCCGGCGATCAGCAGCGCGCCGGAGCCGAGATTCTGGGTCGCGGCGCTGCCCAGCGCGACCAGGCGGGGAGTCACCCCGACGATTTGGATCGACTGGCGACCCCCGGGCCCGACGATCGTCGCGTTCTCCCGCAGGAGCGGGGTCGCCACCTGCACTCCCGGCAGCCTGCCCGCCGCTTCGGCGAGGTGCTGGTCGAACCCCTCGGCCGAGCGGGCCGCGAGCTGAAGCCGCGCCGAGCCGACGAGCTGGTGAACGAGACGCCCGGCGGAGCCCGTGACGGTGGTGTTCGCAAGGAGCACGCCAAACACCAGGGCCACGCCGACCACGATCCCGCCCGCGGCGAGCAGCTCCTGCGCGAGGCGCTTACGCAGGCGCCACTGGTACAGCGTCACCAGCGAGCCCAGCCGGACTCCCATGATCGACGGTCTGCGCATCACAGCGGGGAGACGGCGAGCTCGGCGTCGAGCCCCTCCGTCAGGCGCCCGTCACGCAGGGTGTGCACGCGATCGACGAAGGCCGTGGCCTGCGGGTCGTGGGTGACGAGCAAGCCGGGGATACCCCGCTCGTGGCAGACATCCCGCAGCAGCGCGAGGATCTCCCGGCTGCGCTTGGAATCGAGGTTGCCCGTTGGCTCGTCGGTCAACAGCAGTTGTGGCTCGTTCACCAGCGCCCGCGCGATCGCCACCCGCTGGCGCTCCCCCATCGACAGCCGCTCGGGGGTATGCGTTTCGCGCTCGGAGAGGCCGACGCGGCGCAACCAGGGACGCGCTTCGCGCCTGGCCTGCGGCAGACTGAAACCATCCGCTAGGAGCTTGAGCGCCGCGTTGTCCACCGCCGGAGCGCCGGGGATCAGGTGAAAGGCCTGGAAGACGAACCCCACCTCGCGGCGGCGGTAGATGGCGCTCTCCGCGGCGGACAGGCCCGCGATGTCACGTCCGCCGAACGTCACGTTCCCCGTATCGGGGGCCATCAGTCCGGCCGCCAGCAGCAGCAGCGTCGTCTTCCCCGAGCCCGAGGGACCGTACAGCGCGACGAATTCTCCCGGGGAGACCGTCAGCGAGACTCCATCGACGGCGCGCACGACCTCAGCGCCCCGTGGAGTAGTGCTTGACGAGATCGACCAGCTCGAGCGCGCTCATCGGAGCGGCGCGTGTTCGGGAACTGACTGGGAATAGAGAGGGGCCCGGCCAGCCGGCCCTCGGCCGGCTGCCTGTGCCCCGCAATGGGGTGCGCCACCCTCTGTGGCGCCGGGGCGTCTCATGAGGCGGCGGGCTTGGCCCGCCCCGCGTGGCGGCCGGGGAAGGACACCACGACTCCCTCGGAGTCCATCGCGCGTAGCGTGCCGTCGGAGATCGACATGATCCTGCGCGCGCCATCCAGCGCGTCCAGATCCTCGGAGGCGATGACGATCGCGAGTCCCGCTTCGTGTGCGAGCGACCGCAGCAGCGCATACAGCTCTTGGCACTCGATCGGACTCGGCGACACGCCGGGCTCATCCACGAGCAGCAGCCGCGGCTCGCGCACGAGGCCGCGAGCGAGGGCGACCTGTATGCGCTCGCCGGCCGAGAGCCGGCCCGTCCATACTTCCGCACAGGCGCCCGCGCCCACCCTTTCCAGGGCTCGCCGCGCCAACGGTCTGGCTTCGCGCAGGCTCACTCGATCGCCCAGCAGGGCCATGGCGACGCTGTCGATGCACGGCTGATTGAGCTGCGGATGCCATTCTCCGGAAACGTGGGCGATCCCGTGCGTTCGCAGCATCCGTGCGCGCTCATTGGGACCCATACGCGTGAGGAGATGGCCGTCGAAGCGCACCTCGCCGGCGTTGGACACCTCGATGCCGGCCGCCACGCGCAGCAGCGTCGTCTTGCCCGAACGCCGCGGACCCCACACGCCGACGAAATCCTCACTGTCCACCTCCATGCAGACGCGATCCAGGACCGTCACCTCCCGCCGTCCATCCCCGTAGCGCCTGGTCACCTGGGTGAGCGAGAGAAGCGTCATCGCACCGGCGACTTTATGAGGACGCCGCGACCTCGGCGATCAGCCGGCGAGCCAGCACGATCCACTCCAACTCGGCTCGTAGATGCAGGCGCGCGGACGCGCGCGAGAGGTGCATCGCGACACCCGCGAATGAGCGCACCGGCGGGGCGTCATGGGAGGATGCCTTGAACAGCGCGAAGCATTCCCGCTCATAGATGTCGAGCGCCACGAGCAGTCGTGGCGCATCCGTCGCGCGCGCGACCGCGATCTTGGCCTGGAACTCCGCGCGCACCGGCGCCATCCGCGTATTGGCACTCATCCAGTCCGTCAGCGCGTCCTCGGCTCGCTCCGTGGGAGAGTAGACGCGCCGGTTGCCCGTCGGTCCATCGCTGGATACCCGCCGCGAGGAGACGAGCCCCGCTTTCTCGAGCTGCTCGAGCATCCGGTAGAGGTCCTTGGCCGTTATCTGCCACGCGGGCCCCAGGCGCCGATCGAGGCGGTTGGCCAGGTCATAGCCGTGGCCGGGGTGCTGCATCACCAAGCCCAGCAGCGCCCCTTTCAAGGGCGAGCTGCCTCTCATCCAATCCCTATTGCTGATGCTGGCGACTTCCACGGATCCCGCCTCTCTCGATTCGCTGGCCCGAACGATACCTCACAACGGCACCACCGTGGGTTCACGCCGGCATCGACCGTGGCGTGAACGATTTCAAGAAGCTGGACAATAGATGAACCTTTACGCGTGCTTATGCCAGACCGGGGGCCACTCTTTGCACAGGGCCCGATATACACGTTTAAGTGCAGACACCGAGAGCCTAGGCGTCCAGCAGTCCTATCTCCTGCGCGCGGGAGACCGCCTGCGAGCGCGAGGAGGCGTCGAGCTTGCGGTACACCGCGTGAGCCTGGGTTTTGACGGTGTTGGTCGAGACGTGCAGGCGCAGACCGATCTCGCGAAACGACAGGTGGGTGGGCAGGAAGCGCAGGATCCGCAGCTCCGCCATCGTCAAAGCCGCCGAACCGGAGAGGGCGAAGGTGGCGGCGGTGTCCACCTGCTCCCAGATCTCCTCCAGCCATACGCGCAGAACCGTGGCGTCGGGGACCCGGCGCGCGCGCTGGGATGCCTCGGCTAGCAGGGTGCGCGCCTGCCTGACATCGGCCAGGGCCAGCGACGCGCGCGCGAGGGCGATGCGCGCCTGGGCTTCATACCAAGGGGTGAACTCATCGAGCGCGGACGTGAGGCGGATCGCGCGGCGCAGGTGGCGTTGGCCCTCCTCGACGCGACCCGCCCGCGAATGCACGGCCGCGGCGACGGCGAAGACCAGGGCGGAGGTCGGATAGGCGCCGAGTCCGTGGCGTTCGGTCTGAGCGAGAGCTCTGTCGATGAGCGCCACGCCTGCCTCCACGTCATCCTCCTCGAGCAGCAGGGTGGCCAGCTGAGCAAGGCACAGGGCCTCGATGCTGGGCGCCCCGACAGCGCTGCGGTGAACGCCCTCCTCGAGATGCTCCCGCGCCTGGGCGCGTCTTGCGCGAAGGTGGTCGGCGACCCCGCGCAGCAGACAGCAGAGCGAGCGCCAGGGGCTGTCCCGGGGCTCGAGCTCATACGCGCGGGCGGCGTCCCGGCCCATCGCGGCGACGCCGTGTCGAGCGACGGCGGCTTCGATCAGGGCGACGCCCGCCGGCAGTGAGGAGACGCGCGCGGAGGATGGCGTGGCTCGAGCAAGGGCGCCCGAGGCCGTCAGCCCCCAGTGCTCGGCCAGACGGATGTCTCCGGCGGCCAGGTGGCTGTGCGCGGCCACCAGCGCGAGCGAAGGGCTGAGGGCGAGTTCGGACGCGCCGAAGGCGTCCAGCCAGCGCTGCACGGCGGGGTTGTGGCCGTGGGTGATGTAGCGAGGAAGGTTCTCCCACAGGAGCTCCCCGGCGCGCACTGGATCTCGCGCGCGGACGGCGTGATCGATGGCGCTGTCGAGCTCGCCGTGGGCAGCGTGCCACGCGCTGGCACGCCGGTGCAACTCGGCCTCGGCGATCCACTCGCCGTGGCGCAGCTCGCCCAGCAGCGTGTCGCGCAGGAGCCGGTGGCAGCGGTAGCGCCGCTCGCTGCGATCGAGCTCCACGAGCAGCAGATTGGTGGCGCGCGCGAGGTGCTCGAGCATGCGCGCCGACCCTGTGCATCCAAGAACCGCGTCGCAGAGCGGTCCATGGAGCTCCGCCAGGATCGAGGTGCGGATGAGGAATTCGATCGCCTCAGGGGGGAGCTGGTCGAGGAACTCCTCGCGCATGTACTCGGCGACGACGCGATCGCAGCCGGTGAACCGTGCCAGCGCGGCGCCCACGTCCGGCTCCTCGCGCAGCGAGAGCGCCGCCAGGTAGAGGCCGGCGGGCCAGCCCTCGGTGCGATCCATCAGCGCTTCGAGCTCCGCCGCGTTGAGATGCAGGCCGGCCATGTCCAGCAGCTCGCTCGCTTCGGTGAAGGTCATCGCAAGATCTTCGGAGTGGAGCTCCAGTACCGCGCCGTGCGCGCGCAGGCGCCCCAAGTGAAGAGGGAGCGCGATGCGCGAGGCCAGCGCCAACTGGAAACCGGGAGGCAGATGCTCGGCGAGCACCCCCACCGTGCGCAGCGCCGCGGGCGCGCTGAGCGTGTGGGCGTCGTCGAGGACGATCACGGCCGGCCGGCTGCCAAGCGCCAGCGCGGAGAGCACGCGCGGCAGCGCTACCCCGGGGATATCGAGGTCGGGAGCCTGCAGGGCGTCGAGCACGCCGGAGGCGGCAAGGTCGCCCTCCAGCGCGTGGACGATGTCCTCGATCAGCCGCCTGGGGTCGTTGTGGCGCTCCTCCAACGCAACCCACGCGCAGTCACGCGAGTCCTCGCTCAACCACTCCCACAGCAGGCCGGTCTTGCCATAGCCGGCGGGCGCCACCACGGCGAGAAGCGGCACGTCGAGGTCCTGCCGCAGCCGGGCGATGAGGCGGCTGCGCGGGAGCAGTCCGTCGCGGGACGGCGGGCGCCCGCGCTTGACGTCGAGCACCATCGCTCACACCATAGGACACCCCTGCGGAGGGCGATCGGGGAAGTCCCACAGCGTGGGATCCGTGGAAACTACGGACCCCACCTGGATATGCGGACCCCACCTGGATATGGATTGAGGCTAAGCCGTCTGGCCCTGGCGCCCCCCATAGGCGACGAGCCCGTAGATGACGAGGATGTCAACGGCGAACATCGCCAGCGAGCCAAACGGGTAGGCGGGGATGAACACCAGCTGGATGATCGCGTTGACGGACGCCGTGAGGATGCCAACCCAGCGGCCCCACTCGATGCGCCCGAAGATCGCGAGCGCGGCGCAGAACTGGATGATGCCGGTGATCAGGAGCACCCAGCCCCACGTGTTGAGGCCGCTGAGGATGTAGGTGGCTTCGCGGACGAAGAAACGCGATTCGGAGATGGCGGCGATGCCGTAGATGATGTTGAGGACACCGACGATCGCGATCATCACTCCCGCGAACGCGACCCATCCGCCTCCCGGTTCTTCTTCTTCGTAGCGCGATGCACCGGTGCGGGCAGAGCCGCGTGGGGGAGCTGCACTCTCGTATGCGTCATCCATGATGTCGCCTCCTTTGGGGCCGATGGCTGGCGTGCTCCTCCTCGAGCCGCCCGTTGCGAGTTCAAACTAGGAGCGCGACGGCTCGTGGACATCGCCCAAAAGGGATGATTTGCCCCATCATCACCCGCTTGGGATGATGTGGGCGCAGGCGACGTCTCCTAGCCTTCGTAATGGCGCCGATACATCCGTGGGCGCCCCAAGCGACCAAAAAAGGAGGCGGGCGTGTCGGATCTAATTGCCATCGGGTACGACGACGAAACGACGGCCACGGCGGCGGCCGAGGAAGTCAGGCGCCTGGCGGAGGACCTGATCATCCAGCCGGATGCCATGGCGGTGATCGTGTGCGACAAGGAGGGCGAGTACCACGTGCACACCAACCACCATCTGGTGGGCGGCGGGGCGACGTGGGGAATGTTCTGGGGACTGCTGTTCGGCATGCTGTTCTTCGTGCCGGTCTTCGGGATGGCGATCGGCGCGGGGCTGGGCGCGATGTTCGGGAAGATCGAGAAGACGGGGATCGACGCGCAGTTCCAGCAGCAGGTGCGCGACATGCTCAGGCCCGGCACATCCGCGCTGTTCCTGATCGTCGAGAAGGTCACACCGGACAAGGCGGTGGCGGCGCTCAGCAAGTTCGGTGGCACCGTGCTGAAGTCCTCGCTGAGCAACGATGCGCAGACTCAGCTCCAGGAGGCGCTGCACGGGGAGACGCCCGCGGCCGCGTAGGTTGTGTAGGGTCAGAGCGACAAATGGGCGAGCGCACGCAGTACACACCCGGAACGTTCTGCTGGAGCGACCTGACGACGACCGATCAGCCCGCCGCAAAGGAGTTCTACGGAGGCCTGTTCGGGTGGGAGGCGCAGGACATCCCCGTCGGCGAGGGCGCCTCCTACTCGATGATGCGCCTCGATGGCAAGGACGTCGCGGCGATCGCGCCCCAGCCCCCGCAGCAGCGCGACGCCGGAGCGCCGCCGGTGTGGAACTCGTACGTCTCGGTGGAGAGCGCAGATGCGGCGGTCGAGCGCGCGAAGGAGCTCGGCGGGACCGCGCATGCGCCGGCCTTCGACGTGATGGACGCCGGACGGATGGGTGTGATCCAGGACCCCCACGGCGCCTACTTCATGGTGTGGCAGCCGAATGCGCACTTCGGAGCGAAGCTGGTGAACGCGCCGGGCGCGCTCGTGTGGAACGAGCTGGCCTCGCCCGACCTCGATGCCTCGAGCGCCTTCTACAGCGGTCTGTTCGGTTGGGAGATCGCGCCCTTCGAGGGAAGCCCCACGCCGTACCTGTCGATCAAGAACGCCGGCGCGAGCAACGGCGGCATGCGCGAGCTGGGTCCGCCGGGGGTGCCCCCGCATTGGCTGGTGTACTTCGGCGTGCAGGACATCGACGCAGGGCTGGCCAAGGTGCAGGAGCTCGGTGGAGAGAAGGTTGCCGGCCCGATCGACATCCAGATGGCCAAGATCGCGGTCGTAAAGGACCCGCAGGGCGCGATGTTCGCGTTGTACGCGGGTCTGCTCGAGCCGTAGCTCGCCACTCGTCCACCAGTTCCCCGCGCACCGCAACGATCGCGGTTCCCTTGGGTTAGGTAAATCGGTCCGAGGATCCACCCATCACGCAAGGGAGAAGGCAGATGCGCTCATACAAGCCAGTTGCGGCGGGGCTCGCCGCGATCGCTCTACTCATGGGCGCCCCGGCTGGGGCGTCGGCTCGCAAGCACCCCAGCCCCAGCGGGCGCTGCCGCGTGAGCATCGAGGTCGCGCCGCGGCAGATCACGGCGGGGGACCCGGTGGTGATCTTCGGCCGGCTCGTATGCCGGCGTGGAGCACAGGCGGGCGGTCAGACGGTGAAGCTCTACCACCATCTGATCGGCTCGCACTCGTTTGGGTTCGGCTACGTGCAGAGCACGACCACGGATGCGCGCGGCTTCTATGAGTTCTCACGCGCGGATGGGGTGGTCGAAACAAACCGTGCCTGGTACGTGCGCTCGCACGGGGCGCGCAGCGCGGATCGGCGCATAAGGGTCGCCGCGCAGGTGTCCCTCGTGGGCCCGCCGGAAGGCAGCCAGCTGCTGACGGGACCCGCCAACAGGGTGACCTTCACGGGCTCGGTGAACCCGGCGGATGTGGGCGCGCGCGTGGTGCTGCAGCGCCAGAACGCCGCCACGGGCGGCGAATGGCACCGCATCGACAGCTCCGTGGTGCAGCCGGGGGGCACGTACTCGATCGTGCACAGGTTCATCGTCCCGGGCGACGCCAACATCCGCACACTCGTGCGCAGCGAGGGGCGCAACGTCCCGAGCCCCTCGAACGTGCTGGAGTACGAGATCTCCCAGGCGCAGAACCCGGCGCTGACGATCGGAGCATCGGCCAACCCGATCTCCTTCGGGCAGCCGGTGACGATCACGGGAACGCTCAGGGGAGGGGCGAGCAAGCCGGTGACGCTGCTGGCCCGCACACGCGGTCAGGCGTTCGCGCCGATCGCGCTGGTGATGAGCGATCCGAGCGGCAACTACACCTTCCCCCCGCAGACGCCTGCGAACAGCACCTTCTACCAGGTCACCACCGCCACCCAGGTGGTGTGCGTCCGGGCGCCGTGCCCTGCTGGCGAAGGCCCGCTGAGATCGGCGGTGCTGTTCGAGGGAGTAAGGGATGTGCTCACCGCACAGGTCTCCGCGACCACGGTGCAGGCCGGCGGCACGTTGACCTTCACGGGCAGCGTCGCGCCCAGCCACCCTGGGCACGTGCTCTACCTGGAGCGCCAGAACGCCTCGGGGCAGGGCTTCCACGTGGTGCAGCTGGGAGTCATGAGCCCGAACTCCAGCTTCACGATCGTGCACACGGTGTATGACGCGGGGCCGAAGGTCTTCCGGATCCACATCCCGGGCGGACCGGAGAACCAGGGGGCGGTGAGCCAGCTGTTCGACATCCAGGTGACCCCGGGACCGGCGGCGGCGCTGACGCCCGAAGCGCCGAGCAACTCAGGGCTGCCGGCCGAAGGCTCGGGGGGCAGCTCGGAAGGCGGGGAAGGCTCCGGAGGGGGCTCTGAAGAAGGCAGGCACGAAGCCGGGTAGGAGGAGAGGGCCGCCCGGAGGCGGCCC
>JBIOES010000056.1:0-12800 GCA_044446265.1 Solirubrobacterales bacterium | reverse complement strand
CGGCGAGCAGGCAGGCCATCGTCTCCTTGTCGGTGATCGCCTCGACCGTCGCGCGCGTCGCCTCGTCGTCTGCCCGCCCCTCCAGCGCGAGCGTGCCCTGCCCGGGACTGGGGACGAAGCGCGCGGGGTCGAGCACAGCCCCCACCTCGCCCTCGCGCCCCAGCCGCTGCAACCCCGCGCGCGCGAGCACCAGCGCGTCGCAGGCGCCCTCCTCCAGCTTGCGCAGGCGCGTGTCCACGTTCCCGCTCACCGCGAGAACCGTGAGATCGTCGCGCACGGCCCGCAACAGCGCGATAAGCCGCACGCAGCCCCTGCCCACCCAGGCTCCCCGCGGGAACTCCCCCAGGCTCCCGGCGCCGCACAGCACGTCCTCGACCGCTGCCCGCGCGGGGGCTCCCAGCAAGGCGAGCCCCTCGCCCAGCTCCCCCGGCACGTCCTTGGCGGAGTGCACGGCCAGATCGATCTCCTCGGCGACGAGCGCCTCCTCCAGCTGCAGGACCCAGCGCGACTTGTCGGCCTCGCGCGCGGACCCTTCGCCCCCCGCGGTGGAGGTCTCGGCGCCGGCCGCGTCGCTTTCGCGGTCCCCGCTGGTCGTGATCGCGATCACCTCGACCCCGGGCGTGTGGGGCCTCAACAACTCCGCTACCAGCTGCGCCTGGGCCAGCGCAAGCGCGCTCCCGCGCGTTCCGAGGCGCATCAGCGTCGCGCCTCAGCTGCGGTGGCGCTGCGGCCTGATCGCATCGGCGCTGGGGCGGCGGATGGGGTGCACCTCGGCGAGCTTGGCGCTCGCCGGCATGGGCTCCTCCACGGGCGAGTCCTCGCGCAGCCCGAAGAGCTCGCGGACGAGCTCGACGCTGGAGTGCCCGCGCTCCTCGGAGAGACTCCTCAGACGGATCGTGGGCTCGTGCAACAGCCGTTTGGCGACCGCGCGCGCGATCGCTTCGGTGCGGGCCATGTCGCGCGAGGAGGCCGTCTCCCAGCGCTCGGAGTTTTCGTCGAGCACCTGCTCGACTAGCGCGTCGGCGTGTTCGTGGAGCGCGCTCACGGTGGGGAGCGTGTCGAGCTGGCCGAGCCAGCGCGCGAAGCGGTGGATCTCCTCCTCGACGATCTCTTGCGCCCTGGGGACCTCCTCGGCGCGCGAGTTGAGGTTGCGCGCGACGACCTCCTGCAGGTCGTCGATGTCATACAGCGTGACCCCCGGGAGCTCCCCGCAGCGAGGGTCCACGTCGCGCGGCACCGCGATGTCGATCAAGAGCAGCGGGCGCCCCGCGCGGCGGTCCACGACCGTCGCGAGCTCCTCGACGCCGACGATCGCGTGCGGGGAGGAGGTGGAGCACACGACGATGTCGGCGCGCGTGAGCTGCTCGGGGAGCCCATCCAACCCGACGACTGAGCCGCCGAAGCGCTGTGCGAGTCCGAGCGCGCGGTCGGCGTGGCGGTTGGCGACGAAGATCGTGCCGGCGCCCTGGTTGGCGAGCGCCTGTGCGGTGAGCTCGCTCGTCTCGCCGGCGCCGAGGATCGTGACGTGGCGCTCGTGCAGGCTGCCGAGCACGCCGGCGGCGAGGTCGACGGCGACAGAGGGCACGCTCACGCGGCTGGAGCCGATGCCGGTCTCCGAGCGCACGCGCTTGCCGGCTGTGAGCGCGGCGCTGAAGAGGCGGTTGGAGAGCGGTCCGGTGTGCCCCGCTGCGAGCGCGGCCTCATACGAGCGCTTGACCTGCCCCTGGATCTCGGCCTCGCCGACGATCATCGACTCCAACCCGGCGGTGACCCGGAACAGCTGGCGCGCGGCCTCGCAGTTGCGCGGCGAGTAGATCGCCTCGGCGAGCTCGGTGGGGCGGATCGAGGCGAGCCCCGCGAGCAGGCCGAGCACGTCGGCCTCGGCGCGCACGGGGTCCCCCACCACCAGGTACACCTCGGTGCGGTTGCAGGTGGAGATCGCGACGGTCTCGCGCACCTCGGCGGTCTGCACGGCCTGATCGGCGAACTCGACCGCGGCGGCAGCGGTGAAGGCGAGACGCTCGCGCAGCTCCACGGGCGCGGTCTTGTGCGAGATCCCGAGCGCGAGCAGCTCGTTCATACCGGCGTGGACTCCGGACGGCCAAGGTCCATCGGTAGGGGCTCAGGCTCAGGGGCGCTTTCGGGGCGCTCCAGCAGCTCGCCTATCTGTCGCTCCATGCGGCTCAGGCGGACCGCCATGATCGCGACATAGATGAGCACGATCACGAACACCACCACGTAGGCGGCGGCCACGTACTTGCCCGCCTCGTGCAGCGGCAGCGCCGGCATCAGAAACCGAACCTCCCGGCCCGCTGAAGTTCGCCGGAGCGTCGCCTGCGCAGAGCTCGCAGCTGCCTGCGGGTGTGCTTGGCGGTCATCTCGAACGAGCACAGCGTCGCGTAGAGCAGCGCCATCGCGAGCAGCGAGACGCCGAAGGTGAGCGCCATCTTGGGGGGCAGGTTGGAGGTATCGCCGAGCACGCGCGGATGCACATAGCCGGTGGACATGCGCACGGCGATGAAGTTCAGCGGCACGAACGCCCCGGCGGTGACGGCGAACACCGAGGCGTAGCGCGACTGGCGCTCGGGGTCCTCGATCGAGAAGCGCAGCGGCTGGTAGGTGGCGTAGAGCAGGAACACGATCAAGAACGAGACGAGCGTGGGCTCGTCCCACACCCACCAGTGCCCCCACGATGCCTTCGCCCAGATCGAGCCGGTGATGAGCGTGCCAACGCCGAGGATGAGGCTCATGTGGATGGCCACATACGAGCGCATGTCCCAGCGCGCCTCGCGCGTGCGTAGGTGCTGGATCGCGAACAGCCCGCCGAGCACGAAGCCGCACAGCGAGACGATCGCGAGCGGCACGTGCACGTAGAAGATCTTCTGCAGGAACCCCTGATCGGCCTCGAGCGGGGCGTAGAAGAAGACCAGGCCGAGCGCCACCGCAAACGCCACGGGGGTCGCGATGCTCAGCGCGCGGAGGTGCTTTCCGTACAAATCAATCCTCCAAGAGGAAGTCGAATACCGCGTAGGCGATCAGCCCGAAAACCAGATCATAGAGCGCCAGCGTCAACAGCCAGCGCGGCGGGCTCGCCCCCACGTGCCCCGCCGCGAGCAGCGGCGCGGTGGCGCGCGCGGCGCCGATCACGATCGGAACCAGCAGCGGCAGCGCAAGCAGCGGCCCCAGGAGGTCGCGCGCGCGCGTCTGCACCGCGAGCGCCGCCACCAGCGTGCCGATCAGCGCCACGCCGACGTCCGCCAGCGCGAGCACGAGCAAGAGCTCCGGCAGCGCCCGGCCGAGCGAGGGGTCGAGCAGGACCGCGAACGCCGGCACCGCGATCGCCTCCAGCGCCACCAGGTAGCCGAGCAGCGTGAGCGCCTTGGCGCCCAGCAGCGCGGTGCGATCGACCGGCGCCAGCAGGAACCCGTCGAAGCCCCCCTGCTCGGCGTCCGCCACGAACAGGCGGTTGATCCCCAGCATCGCGGCGAACAGCAGCGTCACCCACAGGATCCCCGCCGCCTCCTGCCCGCTCACGCTCGCCTGGTTCAGCGCGAAGTGGAACACCACGAACGTGCTCACCGCGAACAGCGACATCCCCGGCACCGACTCGAGCGTGCGCCACTCGACGAGCAGCTCCTTGCGCAGCAGGGCCGCGACGGTCGTCAGCGTGCCCGGCGGCTTTGCGGGGGCGCCCCGTGCCGTTTCCTCCACAGGCGCGGGCCCGCCGGCGGGAGGCATCGCTGCGTCCTCCGCGCTGGGACCACCGGCCGCGATGTCGGTGGCGCCTCCTGAGGCGGCGCTCATCGGTACAGCTCCGCGATCTCTTCGGAGTCGACATCCGCCGCGTTCCTCAGCAGCACGGTGCGCCCTTCACGCAGGCCGAGCACGATGTCGGCCTCGGCCAAGCCACCGCTGGGGTCGTGGCTGCAGATCACGCGCGTGCGTGGGCGGGTGGGATCCAATCCCGGGCCGATCAGTCCCGCGACCTGCTCGCGTGCCGCCGGGTCGAGGTTCGCGTAGGGCTCGTCCAGCAGCAGCAGCTCCGGATCGTGCAGCACCGCGCGCGCGACCGCCACGCGCTGCACCATCCCACGCGAGAGCTCGCGCAGCGGCTCATCCGCGCGGCCCGCCATCCCCACGGCCTCCAGCAGCTCGCGCACGCGCTCGGGCCCGACGCCGTGCAGGCGCGCGTGGAAGCGCAGGTTCTCGTGCGCGCTCAGCTCGCGGTAGAGCAGCGGCTCGTGGCCGAGCAGCCCGATGCGCCCGCGCACGGCCCACCCATCTCCCGGCAGCGACCGCCCCAGAACCTGCACCTCGCCGGCGTGCGGACGCAGCAGCGTCGCGAGCACGCGCAGCAGCGTGGTCTTGCCGGCGCCGTTCGGGCCGAAGACCACCAGCGTCGCCCCAGCGGGCAGCGACAGCGACAGATCGCTCAGCGCCGCGCGCTCGCCGTAGTTGCGCGTCAGCCCGTCGAGTCGCAGGGCGGGCATGGATCAGGCTCGGGCGACAGCCGGCGCATGCTCGCGCTGCGCCTCGGCGATCAGCTCGCGCACCGCGTCCTCATCGTCTTCGCGCAAGAGCGTCACCGGATCGGGCTCGCCGTTCACGATCCCCTCGAAGAACTCCTTGCGGTCCTGGTAGGTGGGCAGCGTCCCCTTCGCCCACCCACGCACCTCGTTGAGCAGGACCGCCAGGCGCGCGTAGGGCTCGCCGAACTGGCCTTCGATCTCGCGCTTCATGCGCTTGGCCAGCGCCGGCGAGGCGCCCGCCGTGGAGATCGCGATCGCAACCGGCCCCGTGCGCACGATCGCGGGCAGGATGAAGTTGCACAGCGGCGGCACGTCCACCACGTTGACGAGCATCGCGCGGCGCTCGGCGTCCTCGTAGACCTGGATGTTGACGTCCGTGTCGTCGGTCGCGGCGATGACCATGAACACGCCCTCCAGGTCTGCGGGGCCGGCATATGGGCGGCGCTCCCAACGGATCGAGCCCTCGCGCGCGTGCTCCTGGAGCGCCTCCACGGCGTCGGGCGCGATCAGCGTGACATCCCCGTCGCACGCCAAGAGCCCCTCGACCTTCTCCAGCCCGATCTCGCCGCCGCCCACCACCACGCAGCGCCGGCCCTTCAGCTTCAGGCAGGCGATGTAGAAGGGGGTCTCGAGCATGTCGCGCACGCAGCTCTGATCGCAGATCTCCCTGCGCAGCTGGCACACGCACTCCTTGCCGGCATAGGCCTGTGCGGGCATATCCACAGGGTAGGGCCTCGCCGCGCCGCGAGGTCGCTGCTGGTGTCCCGGGAGTGGCGCCAGGTGAGCGGCGGAGCGTTGCTACCGGCGCCCAAGCGCCCGTGCCAGCACTCGCAACAGCGAGGGCCCCCCCTGGCGCCAGGCGCGGTCGCGGTCGGAGTCGCGCGCCGAGCGCAGCCGCGCCACGGTGCGCGCGGCGCGCAGCTGCGCGTTGTCGTAGGGCGGCCACCACAGCCCGCGCACGCGCGGGGGGTCCCAGGTGATCAGCTTCTCCTGCGCGCACCCGCGCAGCCCCGTCTCGCCGAGCGTGCGCCCCAGGCCGCTGCCGGCCGCGGCGCCCCACGGGCCGCGCGAGACGGCGGGGCCGGGGAGGTGGTCGTTGAGCCACACCATCCCCGCGCGCAGGTCGCGGGCGATGCGCAGCCCGTGATAGCGGTCGCACGTCCAGATCGAGGCGCCGAGGCCGTAGTCGCCGTCGTTGGCGAGCGCGATCGCCTGCGCGGAGTCCTCGACGCTCATCACCGCCAGCACCGGCCCATCGAGCGGCTCGCGCATCACGCGCATCGCGTGCGTCACGCCCGTGAGCACCGTGGGCGCGTAGAAGGCGCCCGAGCATCCCTCGGGCTGGACCTCCAGCGGCCCGCCGCACAGCACCTGCGCCCCCTGCGCGACGGCCTCATCCACCAGCAGGCGCACGTGCTCCAGGCGCCGCCGCGCGGCCCGGGACGCGCGGGGTCGCCCACGCCGAGCGAGCGCGCGCCTTCGACGAGGCCGTCCACGAAGCGCCCGTAGGCCTCGCGCTCGACGTACACGCGCTCGACCGACCCGCGCGCCTGTCCGGCGCCGGCGCACCCGGCCCACAGCGCGCCCTCCACCGCGCGGGCCACGTTCGCGTCGGCGAGCACCAGCATCGCGTCCTTGCCGCCCAGCTCGACCGTCACCTCCTTGTCCTGCGAGACGCACGCGCGCGCCACCGCGCGCCCCACGGCGGGGGAGCCGGTGAACAGCACCTTGTCGCACGGCGCGCGCGCGAGCGCCACGCCCACCTGCGCGCCGCCGTGCACGAGTCGCACGAGTCCCTCCGGCAGGTCCGCGCGCGCCAGCACCCGTGCGATCCGCTCGCCCGCCAGGCACGCGCGCCGCGCCGGCTTGAACGTCACCCCGTTGCCCGCCAGGAGCGCCCCCGCGATCTGCCCGAGCGGCTGCGCGAACGGCGCGCTGCCCGCGCCGATCACGCCCACGACGCCGTAGGGCTCGTGCACGATCCGCGCGCGCTTGGTGAGCGACAGCGAGCGGTGCACCTTCACCTTCTGGCGCCCCAGGATCGAGCCGCCCTCCTCGGCGATCCAGATCAGCGCGTCGATCGCGGGCAAGAGCTCCAGCGTCATCACCTCTGCGCGCGGGCGTCCCTGCTCGCGCCCGAGCAGCTCCGCCAGCTCGTCGAGCTCGTCGATGATCGCCTGCGCCACGCGGCGCATGTAGCGCGCGCGGTCCTCCACCCGCAGGAGCGCCCACAGCGGCTGCACGCGCGCCACCTCGCCGACGACCTGCTCGATCGCCTCCGGCGGTGTGGCGGGCACCTCGCCCAGGCGCGCCCCCGTCGCCGGGTCGCGGGCGAGCACCGTCGTCTGCGGCGGCGCGGCCGGCTGGGTCTTCTCGCTGGAGGCCGTGCTCATCCGCATCGGATTATCGCGCCACCCGGCGCGGCGAGGCGATTTATTTTGGCGCCGGCTTCGATAACGCTTGAACCGGCCCTCGCCGGACCCCGGCAGGGGTCCTCATTCCTCCCTCCCGCGCGCGCGGCGCACCTCCTGGAGCCGGCGCTCCAGCGCCGCCTCGGCCTCGTCGGGCTCGTAGAAGCGCGCGCCCGCGACGCCCTCGGGCAGCAGCTCCTGCGGGGACACGTGGCCGGGGTGGATGTGCGGGTTGTCGTACCCGCCCACGTCCTGGCCCGGCCGCGCTCCCGGACGCAGCCACCCCGGCGCCGGCGCGGCGCCGTGCTCGCGTACGTGGCGCTGCGCCGCCCCCAGCGCGCGGCCCGCCGCGTCGGACTTGGGCGCCAGCGCCAGGTAGATCGCCGCCTGCGCCAGCGCGTAGCGCGCCTCGGGCAGCCCCACGTGCTCCACCGCCTGCGCCGCGGCCGTCGCCAGCGAGAGCGCCGCGGGGTCCGCGTTGCCGATGTCCTCGGAGGCGAGGATCACCATTCGCCGCACGATGAAGCGCGGGTCCTCGCCGCCCTCCAGCATCACCGCCAGGTAGTACAGCGACGCGTCGGGGTCCGAGCCGCGCGTGGCCTTGATCCAGGCCGAGATGTAGTCGTAGTGGCGATCGCCCTTGCGGTCGTACAGCACCGCGCGCCGCTGCAGGGCGTCCTCGATGCGCTCGACGCCCACGCGCTGCTCGCCCAGCTCGCGCGCGGTCGCGCTCGCCAGCTCCAGCGCGTTCAGCGCGGTGCGCGCGTCGCCTTCCGAGCGCGTCGCCAGGAACTCGATCGCCTCGTCATCGGCGACGATCAGCTCTTCCACGGTCAGCGCGCGGCGCAGTACGCTCGCTACCTCCTCCGCCGAGAGCGCCCGCAGCGCGTAGATGCGCATTCGCGAGAGCAGCGCCCCGTTGACCTCGAACGCGGGGTTCTCCGTCGTCGCGCCGATCAGCGTCACGAGCCCCTCCTCGACGGCGGGCAGCAGGGCGTCCTGCTGAGCTTTGTTGAATCGGTGAATCTCATCGAGGAAGAACACCGTCTCCGCGCCGCTCGTCGCGCGGCGGTGGGCCGCGCGCTCCAGCACCGCGCGCACCTCCGCGCGCCCTGCCTGCACGGCGCTCAGCTCCTCGAAAGCGGCCTGCGAGTGCTCGGCGAGGATTCGCGCCAAGGTCGTCTTGCCGCTGCCGGGCGGCCCGTAGAGCACCATCGAGTGCGCCCGCCCCTGTTCCAGCGCGGTGCGCAGCGCCGAATCCGGCGCGAGCAGGTGGCCCTGGCCGACGAAGTCCTCCAGCGCCATTGGGCGCACGCGCGCCGCGAGCGGGCGTCCGTCCTGTCCCTTTTCCCCTCCTCGCCCTTTTCCCGCCGCCGCGCCGGCGGCGGCGTCCCCCTCCTCGCGAGAGGGCTCGGGCTCGAACAGGGTGTCGGTGGGAGGGTCCATTATTCGTCCAGTCGCGTCGCCTTAAGCGGTTTTATCCGGAATGTCCAAAAGAAGGATCTGCCGAAGTCACAAGGAATATCGGTGAGGCAGGGGACTGGAACCTGCCCGCCCGCCTGCCTGCTGTGCGACGTCCACACACCAAAAACCGTACTGCCTCTCGAGGAGGAGTCCCCGTGTACAAGCGCTCTCGCCCGCTGGGTCTGCTTTCGCCGCTGCTCGCCCTGCTGTCCGCTCTGACGCTCGCCCTGGGCCTCGGCGCGTGCGGCTCGTCGTCGAGCAGCTCGACGAATGCGGCCGACTCCGGCCTCACCGCCACGAGCCCGTCGGTCACCGTGCTGGTGGGCACCGCGCCCGACTCGCTCGACCCCGGCCTGGGCGTGAGCACGCAGTCCTATGAGGCCACCTGGCTCGTCTACACCGGCCTCGTCACCTACGCGCACGCATCGGGCAGCGAAGGCGCCAAGCTGATCCCGGGGCTCGCGCGGAGCCTGCCGGCGATCTCCGCCGATGGCACCACCTACACCTTCACGCTGCGCAAGGGCTTGCGCTACTCAAACGGCGCGGCGGTGCACGCGAGTGATTTCACGCACACCGTCGAGCGCGCGATCAAGCTGGGATGGGGCAACAAGCAGTTCCTCACCTCCAACATCGCCGGCGCCGAAGCGTACGACCAGGGCAAGGCATCCTCGATCTCGGGGATCACGAGCAACGAAGGCACGGGCACGATCACGGTGAAGCTGAGCGCTCCCTTCGGGCCGTTCCTCAATGTGCTCGCGTTCCCCGCCGCGGGCCTCGTGCCGAGCTCGACCCCGCTGAAGCCCCAGCCGAACGACCCGCCCCCGGGCGTGGGGCCGTATGTGATCGCGCATGTCGTCCCCAATCAGTCCTTCTCGCTTACGGCCAACCCGCAGTGGGCCGCGCAGGCGATCCCGGGCATCCCCTCGGGGCACGTGAACGTCAACGTGAAGGTCGTCACCAACAATTCATCCGAGGCCGAGCAGGTGCTCAACAACACGGCCGACGTGTTCGACTACAACGACGTCGTTCCCGGAACCCTCTTGCCGAAGATCAACTCGCAGGCCTCCTCGCGCTACGCGCAGGAGCCGACGGTCTCCACGGAGTTCTTCTTCCTCAACACGAAGGCCAAGCCGTTCAGCAGCCAGCTCGCGCGCGAGGCGGTCAACTACGCGCTCAACCGCCCCGCGGTCGCGCGCCTGGACGCGGGCATGCTCACGCCCGACTGCTACCTGCTGCCGCTGGGGATGCCCGGGCACCCCACCGCGCCCTGCCCCTACGGGCAGCCGACGGAACCGCCGAGCGCGGCGAACGTCGCGAAGGCCAAGGAACTGATCGTCCAATCCGGGATGGCCGGCGCGCCCGTCACCGTATGGAGCGAGAACCGCCCGCCGCACAAGGAATTCGCCGACTACTACACCTCGATGCTGAACGAAATCGGGCTCAAGGCCACCGAGAAGGTCGTCGCCGCCGCGGCGTACCCCGAAACGATCGGCAACATCAAGAACGTCAACCCGCAGACGGGCTGGATCGCGTTCAGCCAGGACTTCCCCAACCCGGTCGACTTCTACCAGCTGCTCGACGCCCACTCGATCGCGCCCACCGAAAACCACAACCTCAGCCAGGTCGAAGATCCGCACATCCAGAGCGAACTGGCGGCGCTCGCGCCGGTGCCCTCCTCCAAGCTCGACAGCGTGACGGGCCGCTGGCAGGCGCTCGACGAATACACCGCGCAGAAGGCGTACCTGGCGGTGCTCGGCTACGACGACGCGCCGAAGTTCACCTCCGACCGGATCGACTTCGGCGCGCTCGTCTTCCACCCGGTGTACGGCAACGACTGGAGCACGCTGACGTTGAAATGAGAGCACGCCGCGCGTTCACGGCGGGTCCCTGCGGCCGCGCGATCGCGGGGGTCGTCGGGAGGTGCGGATGACATCGCCGCGCGCCGGCGTGGGTCTCTGGCGGCTGGCGTGGCGGCGCCTCGCGCGCAGCCGCGCCGCGCTCGCCTTCGGCGGCCTGTTCCTGATCGTGGTCGTGCTGTGCCTGCTCGCGCCGGTGTACGCGCGCGAGGTCGCGCACACGGGGCCCAACGAGAACCACATCACCGAGACGATCAGGGTGGGGGGCAAGACCGAGGAAGTGGTCTCGCCCACCGGCGTGCCGATCGGCCCCACGTGGCATTCGCGCTTCTTCCTCGGCGCCGACGCCAACGGCCGCGACGTGGCCGTGCGGGTGCTCTACGGGGGGCGCAACTCGCTGGAGATCGGCGCGCTGGCGACGCTGATCACGATGCTCCTCGCGGTGCTGATCGGGACCGCGGCGGGCTACTTCCGCGGTCTCACCGACGGCGTGCTCTCGCGCCTGTTGGACGTGATCTGGGCGTTCCCGCCCGTGTTGCTGGGGGTCGCGCTCGGCGTGGCGCTCGCGGTGGGCGGGCTGAACCTCGGCCTCTTCACGCTCTCCGCCGGCTCTCTCCTGCTGCCCGCGGCGATCATCGGCGTGGTGGCCGTCCCCTACGTCGCGCGTCCGTTGCGCGGGCAGGTGCTGAGTCTGCGCGAGCGCGAGTTCGTGGACGCCGCGCGCGTGCAGGGACGCGGGCACGCGCGCATCCTCGCCGAGGAGATCCTCCCCAATTTGACCTCCACGGTGGTGGTGTTCGTGCCGCTGATCCTCGCCAACGCGATCCTGTTCGAGGCGGCCCTCTCCTACCTGGGGGTAGGCGTGCAGGACCCCAACCCCTCGTGGGGCACGATGCTCGCGGAAGGCATTCGCCTGACCCCGGGCGCGATCCACCTCGTGCTCGTCCCGGGCCTGATGCTCGTCGCGGCGGTGCTCGGCGTGAACGTGTTCGGCGACGGCCTGCGCGACGCGCTGGACCCGCGCGCGCGCGGCGCGGCGGTAGGGCGCTCGCTCGTGCGCCTGCCCGCCGAGGCGCCCCGATGACCCGCTTCCTGGCACGGCGCCTGGCGGGGATGGCGGCAGTCCTGCTGGCGATCTCGCTGGTGACGTTCCTGATCTTCCAGGTGATGCCCGGGGGGGACCCCGCGCGGCGCATGGCGGGGCGCCTGGCGACCCACCAGCAGGTGCAGGACGTGCGCCGCCAGTGGGGCTTCGACAAGCCCATCTACGTGCAGTACGCGACGACGATGGAAAAGGTGCTCGATGGCACCGTGATCTCCTACTCCCAGCAGATCAACGTCGAGCACGAGATCGTGCAGAGCCTGCCGCCGACGATCTCGCTCGCGCTGGGCGCGGGCCTCATCTGGCTGCTCTTCGGCGTGCTCTTCGGCGTGCTGAGCGCGGTGCACGCGGGGCGCTCGCTCGATCGCGGGCTGACGGTGCTGGCGCTGCTGGGCGTCTCCACGCCCGTGTTCTTCCTGGGGGCGTTGCTGCTCTACTACCTCGGCTACGAGTGGAACCTGCTGCCGCTCGGCGGCTACGTCCCGCTCACGAGCGACCCGTGGGGATGGTTCACGCACATGCTGATGCCGTGGCTGGTGCTGTCGGTGAGCTTCATCGGCGTCTACTCGCGCCTGCTGCGCTCCGCGATCCTCGACACGCTGGGCGAGGACTACGTACGCACCGCGCGCGCGAAGGGGCTCTCAGAGCGCCGCGTGCTGATCCGTCACGTGCTGCGCAACTCGCTGATCGGGATCGTCTCGCTGTGGGGCCTCGACCTCGCGGCGGTGATCGGCGGCGGCGCGATCGTGATCGAGTCGGTCTTCGACCTGCACGGCGTGGGGCAGTACGCGGCGGAATCGATCGGCCGCCTCGACGTGCCGCCGATCCTCGTCGTGACGCTGTTCGTGGCGTTCGCGGTGGTCGTGCTGGGCACGGTCGTGGACATCCTCTACGCGGTGCTGGATCCGCGCATCAGGCTCTCCTCGTGAGCGGCGAACCGTCGCGGCACCCCACGTCGCTCGCCATGCCGGCCGTCGCGGAATCCGGCGAAGGGGCGGGGGGGCGTCTGCTGGAGGTGCAGGAACTGCGCGTCTCCTTCGACACCGAAGCGGGCCCCGTGCGGGCGGTGGACGGCGTGTCCTTCGGCGTCGCGCCGGGCGAGGTGGTGGCGCTGGTGGGGGAGTCGGGCTCGGGCAAGTCGGTCACGGCGATGAGCCTGCTCGGCCTCACGCGCCCGCTGGGGGCCCGCGTTTCGGGGAGGGCGACGTTCGAGGGCACCGACCTGATCGGCGCCTCCGATAACGAGCTGCGCCGCATCCGCGGGGGGCGCGCGGCGATGGTCTTCCAGGACCCGATGAGCTCGCTGAACCCCGTGCTGCGCGTGGGCGATCAGATCGCGGAGCAGATTCGCGCTCACGAGCGTCAGACGACGCGGGCGCAGGCGCTGGAGCGCGCGGGGGAGCTGCTGGAGCGCGTTGGCGTCGGGGAGGCGGGGGCG
>JBIOES010000055.1:0-12827 GCA_044446265.1 Solirubrobacterales bacterium | reverse complement strand
GTGAACGTCGAGGAGGGCCAGACGTTCGGCATGGACCTCGAGTTCACCGAGGGCATGCAGTTCGACAAGGGCTACATCTCGCCCTACATGGTCACCGATCAGGACCGCATGGAGGCGACCCTGGAGGACCCCTACATCCTGATCGCCAACCAGAAGATCGGCTCGGTGCGCGATGTGCTGCCGGTGCTCGAGGCCGTGATCCAGAGCGGCAAGCCGCTTTTGATCATCGCTGAGGACGTCGAGGGCGAGTCGCTCGCGACGCTCGTCGTGAACAAGCTGCGCGGGACGTTCACCGGCGTAGCCGTGAAGGCTCCGGGCTTCGGCGATCGCCGCAAGCGTATGTTGGAGGACATCGCGATCCTCACCAACGCCGAGGTGATCACCGAGGAGATGGGCCTCAAGCTGGAGAACACCCAGCTTTCCCAGCTCGGTCGCGCACGGCGCGTGGTGGTGGCCAAGGACAACACCACGATCGTCGATGGCGCCGGCGATGGCGGGGCGATCAAGGGGCGCATCAACCAGATCAAGGCCGAAGTCGAGAACACCGACTCCGACTTCGATCGCGAGAAGCTCCAGGAGCGCCTTGCGAAGCTCTCCGGGGGGGTCGCCGTGGTGAAGGTCGGCGCGGCCACCGAGACGGAGATGAAGGAGAAGAAGCACCGCGTCGAGGACGCCCTGCAGGCCACGCGGGCGGCGCTCGAGGAGGGCATCGTGCCGGGCGGCGGCGTCGCGCTGCTGCAGGCATCGTCCTCGGTGAAGACAGACGATGGACACGACGCCGATGGCTCCGACGATGAGCGCACCGGAGCGCGCATCGTGCTCCGCGCGCTGGAGGAGCCGCTGCGCCAGCTCGCCGAGAACGCCGGCCTGGAGGGCTCGGTGGTCGTCAACGACGTGCGCAAGGCCAAGAAGGGTCAGGGCCTGAACGCCGCCACCAACGAGATCGTCGATCTCGTCGCGGCCGGCGTGATCGACCCGGCGATGGTCACGCGCTCTGCTCTGCAGAACGCGGCGTCGATCGCCAAGAACATCCTCACCACCGAGGCGATCGTCGCCGAGGTGCCCGAGAAGGAAGCGGGCGGCGGTGGCGGCGGAGGTATGCCGGATATGAGCGGGATGATGTAGGGGAGCTTCCCCTTTGCAGTGCTGGCCAGCGATGGCCTTGACGAGGGGGGTGGGAGGGCCCGGCTATTTGCCGGGCCCTCGTCGTCTGAGGAGCGCCGCTGCAGTCGGGCTTCGTCGCTGGGGAGAGCGTCGCTCTCTCAGTGGCGCCTGTAGGAGAAGGCGAGCAGTCCCGCGTGTTCAGCTGTGTGCAGGGCCTGTTCGCGCATCGCGTTGGCGTCGAACCCGGGCTTGGCGGCGATCCGCTGCGGCAGCGCGTACAGCAGGAACGCGAAGCGCGTGTTGGCGCCTTTGGCTGGGCACAGCGAGTAGCGCGTCTGCCCACTGCCGTTGCGGCCCACGATCGCCCCCGCCGGGAGCCTGCCGGCGGCGAGGCCGTGCAGCGAGGGGCTCAGGCCAGCGACCGCCCAGTCGGCGAACAGCTTGCCCCCGACGGGCAGGAAGTTGAAGATGTAGAGCTGCAGTTCGACGGTGTGCGCCGGGATCTGGCTCCAGCTGATCGGCGGCGAGATATCCGCTCCATCGCAGGTGTAGGTCGCGGAGATCGGGTTCAGGTTGGTTGAGCTCGCCAGCGGTATGTCGATGGTGGGCACTTTTTCCGCGCTGCTCGTGGCGCTGGCGCTGGTCGTGGTGCTTTCGGTTGTGGACGTCTGCGTCGCGCTTGCCGCGGGGGTCGTGGACGATGTCGATCCAGACCCCGAGCCGCCACATCCGGCCAGCGCAAGCATCGCCAGCAGCGCGCCGATCGAGATCGTCTTCGTTCGCGGTCCTCTGTGCATGAGTCTGAGTCCCTCCTCTGAGTCGCGGCCACGGGCACCAAAAGGCACGGACTTGTTTTGATATGAGGAACGACCCTTGCAGATCGGCAGCGACGCAGACAAGCAAATCGGCGAACTGTTTCTGACGGCCGCGCGTCGGTGCCCGCGTCCGGGAGCGGCTGGCGTCCTGCCTGGCGCGCTATTCGACCGCGCTCACCGGCCGTGGCCCCGCGCCGACGTACTTGGCGGTGGGGCGGATCAGGCGTCCCTCGCGCTTCTGCTCGAGGATGTGCGCCGACCAGCCGGCGACGCGCGCGCAGGTGAACATCGGCGTGAACAGGTCGGGCGGCACTTCGGCCTGGTCGAGGACCACGGCCGACCAGAACTCCACGTTGGTGGCCAGCACGCGGTCGGGCTTGCGCGCGTGCAGCTCCGCCAGCGCGGCCTTCTCCAGCGCCTCGGCTGCCTCCAGGCGCGGTGAGTGCAGTTCGCGGCAGGTGCGCCGCAGCACCCTTGCGCGCGGGTCTTCGGCGCGGTAAACGCGGTGACCGAAGCCCATGAGGCGCTCGCCGCGGTCCATCGCGTCCTTGACCCAGCGCTCAGCGTCGCCGGTCTGTTCGACTTCCTCGAGCATCTTCAGCACCCGCGAGGGCGCGCCGCCGTGCAGCGGACCGGAGAGGGCTCCCACCGCGGCGGATAGCGCCGCGGCGATGTCGGCGCCCGTGGAGGCCACCACGCGGGCGGTGAACGTGGAGGCGTTCATGCCATGCTCGGCGGCTGAGATCCAGTAGGCGTCGATCGCCTTGACGTGGTCGGGGTTGGCCTCGCCGCGCCAGCGGATCAGGAAGCGTTCGGCGATCGAGCGGCCCGTGTCCACCTGCTCCTGGGATACGGGGGGGTGTCCACTTCCGCGCGCGGACTGCGCCACGAAGGAGAGCGCCATCACCGAGGCGCGCGCGAGGTGCTCGCGGGCCTGCTCGTCGGAGATGTCGATCAGCTGCTCGAAGCCCCACTCGGGGGCGAGCATCGCCAGCGCCGACTGCACGTCCACACGGTGGTCGCCCGAGCGCACCGTCAGCACGTGCGGTTCGGCGGGCGGGAGACCCGGCTTGAAGTGACCGTCCACCAGGAGGCCCCATACCTGCTCGTAGGGAACGGAGCCCACCAGATCCTCGATGTCCACGCCGCGGTAGCGCAGCGCGCCTCCGGCCCGATCGGGCTCGGCGATCGTGGTGGCGAAGGCGACCACGCCTTCGAGGCCCGACTGGACCTCGGGTGCTTCGGGTGCTGTTTGAACCTCGCTCATGGCACTCGCTTTCTGAGGGTGGGCAGCACATATGATGGCGCTTCTTCACCAACGAGGAGGAGCCGTGTCAGATAGCGATCTCATGTTCCGTCCAGCGAGCGAGCTTGCGGGCATGGTGCGCGCAGGGGAGGTCTCAGCGATAGAGCTCGTGGCGTTGTCGCTGGAGCGGATCGAAGAGCTCAACCCGCGGCTGAACGCGTTCGTGGAGGTCGATGGCGAGCGCGCGCTGGCGGCGGCCGAGCAGGTGCGCTCAGGCGATGAGCGGCCCTTCGCGGGGGTGCCGGTGGCGATCAAGAACAACCGACCCGTCAGCGGCCTGCGGCTCACCTATGGGTGCTCGCTGATGTCAGAGCACGTGGCCAATTACGACCACAACATCACGCGGCGTCTGAGGGATGCGGGGTTCATCGTGGTGGGCACGACGACGCTGCCCGAGTACGGCATCCTGCCCACCAGCGAGGCGCGGCTGTTCGGTCCCACGCGCAATCCCTGGGATCTGCAGCGCACCCCCGGCGGCTCTTCGGGTGGCTCCGCCGCGGCGGTGGCCAGCGGGATGGTGCCCGTGGCGCACGGCAACGACGGCGGCGGCTCGATCCGGATCCCCGCGGCGTGCTGCGGGCTGGTGGGGCTCAAGCCGCAGCGCGGGCGCATCTCGGCTGCCCCCGAACTGGGCGACTCGCTGCTGGGGATCGACGGCATGCTCACGCGCAGCGTGGCCGATACCGCCGCGATCCTCGACGTGCTGGCGGGCTATGAGCCCGGAGACGCCACCTGGGCGCCGGCGCCCGCCGAGCCCTTCGCCGTGGCCGCCGGGCGTCAGCCCGGAGCCCTGCGGATCGCCGCCACCACGCTGCCTCCGATCGCCGATGCCGTCGTGGACCCGATCTGCGCTGGGGCGGTATCCGAGGCGTCCGAGCTGCTGCGCTCGCTGGGTCACACCGTCGAGGAGGTCGATCCGCCCTGGCGCGTGGACGGCATCCAGGAGCTGTTCGGCGGGGTGTTCTCCATCCATATCGCCCTCTCGATCGCCTACTCGGGCTTGGTGGGCGGCAGGGATCCGAGCGCCGCGGACATGGAGCCCATGAGCTGGGCGATCTTCTCGATGACCAATCACATCAGCGCCGTGCAGGGGATGGCGATGACCACTCAGCTCGAGAGCTTCACGCGCCAGCTCGTGGCCTTCCTGGAGCCCTATGACATGCTCCTCACGCCCGCGCTGGCCGAGCGCCCGTTGCCCCTGGGGACGCTCGATACAGCGGCGCCCGACCCGATGTCCACGTTCACCCGCTCGGGTCTCTTCACGCCCTTTACTCCCACCTTCAACGCGAGCGGCCAGCCGGGCATCTCGCTGCCGCTCTTCCACGGCGAGGACGGCCTGCCGCTGGGGGTGCAGCTGGTGGGGCGCCCCGCGGGCGAGGCGGGACTGCTCTCGCTCGCTACGCAGCTCGAGGCGGCGCGCCCGTGGGCCGATCGGCGCCCACCGGTCTCCTGAGGAGCTCTTCGCGCGTGCGGGCTCAGAGCGTCTGCGCGGGAGCCAGGATCGCTCGCATCGGCTCGGGCGTGACGCTCAGCCGCTCGGCATCGGCGGTGCCGCGTGAGGAGATCATCGAGACCTCCATCAGCTCGGCCTCGTCCCAGGTGGCGAACGCGCGCGTGCGTGTGATCGCCTCCAACATGCGCAAGGAACGCGAGACCATCGGGGTGGGCACGTGCAGAAGCGGGCGGCGACGGTTCAGCGAGCGCAGCACCAGGCGGATGACGTCGTTGTAGCTGAGTGTCTCGGGACCCGCCAGCTCCAGGCGCTCGGCGTCGCCCCCCTCGCGCAGCGCGGCCATCACGCACTCGGCGACGTCCTCGGCCCAGATCGGCTGGTAGAGGGCGCGACCGCGCCCGGAGACGGGCACCACCGGCAGCAGGGCGAGGCGTTCGAGCAGGGTCAGCCACGGATCCCCGGGCGCGTAGACGATCGAGGGCGCGAAGACGGTTGTGCGCATCTCGCTCTCGCGAACCGCCTGCTCGGCGAGCGCCTTGGCGCGGAAGAAGCGCGCGCGGTGGTGCGTGGAGGCGCCGAGCACGGAGAAGAAGACAAAGCGCTGCACGCCGGCCCGCTGCGCGGCCTCGACCATCCGCCAGGTCGCGATCCCGTTGAGCTCCTCGATCGATCCGCGCGGCTGGTCGCGAATCGAGGCCGCGAGGTGCACGACGGTGTGAACGCCGCGCAGGGCGTTGCGAAAGGACGGCGGGTCGGTGAGGTCGCCCAGGGCGATCTGCACGCGCACGCGCTGCGTGCCCAGGCGACGCGGATCGCGCACCAGGCAGCGCACGGAGGCGCCGTCGGCGAGCAGGCGGCGCAGCAGCGCGGAGCCCACCAGGCCGGTGGCGCCAGTTAGCAGGAGCATCCGCCAAACCTAACGCAGTCCGGAGGGGGCGGGCACGCCGCTAATATTCGCTGCTCCCCCTGGGAAGACGACCAAACCGACCGCAGAAGGAAACGAATGGCCTACGTGATCGCTGAGCCGTGCATTGGCACAAAGGACAACTCGTGCGTCGAGGTGTGCCCTGTCGACTGCATCCACCCCACGCCCGAGGAGCCCGGGTACGACGCGGCTGAGATGCTCTACATCGACCCGGAGGAGTGCATCGACTGCGATGCCTGCGTGGAGGCCTGTCCTGTGGACGCCTGCTTCGCGGAGGATCAGCTGCCCGAGGAGTGGCGCAAGTACGCCCCGATCAACGCGGAGTACTTCGCGAACAGCAAGTAGGCCGCGGGTCGATTTGGAGGAGGGCCCCATAAAGGGGCCCGACGAGGGCGGTTAGTGCGCAGGCCGCGCGCACGCCGATCCCGTTGCGAGACGCTCCGCGGCGGCCTCAGGCCATCGGCAGGGACATGCCGGCTGGCCTGGGACTCTCCGGCGGCGCCGGCGCGACTGGTGCCGGCGGGCTGTCCAGGGTCGGCAGCACCGGCAGCGCAAGGGGGGTCATCGCGATGACCCCGCGCGCCGCCTGGCGGATCGCCTGCGCTGCGGGATCGTCGGGGTCTTCGAGCACCAGCGGCGTGCCGCTGTCGGCGTATTCGCGCAGCGGCATCGTGAGGGGCACCTTACCCAGCAGGGGCACGTCGAGTTCGTCGGCCAGCTCCTGGCCGCCGCCCTCGCCGAAGATCGTGTAGCGCTCGCCGGTGGGGGCTGTGAAGCCGGACATGTTCTCGATCACGCCGCCGATCTCCAAAGAGACCTTGTGCGCCATCTCGGCGGCCCGCCGCGCGACCTTCTGAGCTGTGGGCTGGGGAGTGGTGACGATCACGAACTGCGCCTGCGGGAGCAGCTGCGCGAGCGTCATCGACACGTCGCCCGTACCCGGTGGCAAGTCGATCAGCAGATAGTCGAGCGCACCCCAATCGACGTCCTTGAGGAACTGGGAGAGGGCCTTGTGCAGCATCGGCCCGCGCCACACCACGGCGGCGTCCTCCTCCAGGAAGAAGCCGATCGACATCACCTTCACGCCGTGGGCCTCCAGCGGCAGGATCTTGCGCTCGGCGGATACGGGGGGGCGCGTGGCGCCGAGCCCGAACATGCGCGGGATCGAGTACCCCCAGACGTCGGCGTCGAGCACCCCCACGCGCTTGCCGTCGGTGTGGAGCGCGGCTGCGAGGTTGGCTGTGAGGGTGGACTTGCCCACGCCGCCCTTGCCCGAGCCGATGCAGAGGACGTTGCTCACCTGCGCGAGCGAGCCGTCGGGCAGGCTCCCGCCCCCGAGCTTCTGCTGCAGGGCGGCCTTCTGGGTATCTGTGAGGACGTCGAAGTAGACGTTTACGTGCGCCACGCCATCGAGAGCCGATACGGCCTGCGCTACGGAGGTCTGGAAGTGGCCGCGAACCGGGCACCCGGCGGTGGTGAGCGAGACGGTCACGTCCACCACCCCGTTGGGGCTGACCTCGATCGAGCGCACCATGTCGAGCTCGACGATCGAGCGCCGCAGCTCGGGGTCGATGACGGCCTCGAGCGCCTGGAGGATCTCTTCCTTGTTGGTCATCGCTTGCATTCTCGCAAACCGGGGAATTGCCCCTCCCCCACGTCTGTCATAGCACCGGCGAGCTACCGGCTAAAGCACCGGCTAGCACACCGGCAAAAGCACCGGCGAGGCGGCTGGGGGCCGCCTCGCCGGCTGAGGGAGGAGAGGGTCCTTCTTCCGCCGGCGGGATATGAGGCCGGCAGACTCTCCCGCTCCAGGCCTCTCCGGATCTGGGCGGGGAAAGATCGTGCGACTCAGACCAGGTTCGAGACACGCTCCTGGAGGTTCTCGACGAGCTCCGCGCCGTCGCGGCGACGCTGACGCAGTTCGCGCTCGACGCGCGTGCGGGTCTTGCGCACCTCGCGCTCCAAGCGATTGCGGGCGGTGATGCCGCGACGCTCGAACTTGTTCAGCTGGGTGTTCAGCTTGGACTGCGCCTTGGCGGGGCTGGAGTAGGTGGAGAGCGTGTCGTTGACGCTCTCAACCACCTTTTCGCGGGCGATCAGCGCGGCGCCGACCGGGATCAGCACGGCACGCTCGGCGTAGCCGGGCGTGGAACGCGCTGCTCGGGTCTGCGTTGTGCGTGCGCTCGAGGCCGTGCTCTTGGCACGGGAGGCGGTCCGCTTGGCGGCCGGCTTGGCGGCTGCCTTGCCGGTGCCGGGGGAAGTTGAGTTGGCAGTGGCCATGTGGTGTGGATCTCCTTTTCCTCAGCGATGAGGAGTGGGTACGTAGTCATCGAACACCTGTTTGTACCCGGTGTGCGATAGATCGTTACACCCGAAGCCTAACAGGAAGTAAATTCCCTGTGAAATCTGCGTCTATCGAGGCAGAGCTTGTAACAGACGGAACATGCGTTCGGGCTCCGGGACGCAGCCTCAGCCACTCATCCGGCTGAGCCACAGCTCCGGCGAGGCGAGCTCGGCTGTGGTGGGCAGCGCCTCGGGGCCGCTCCAGGCACGCGCCAGCGCGGGCGGTCCGCCCGCCGTGACGACGGCGTCGCAGAAGCGGCGGCCGTCCTCGTACTGACGGAGCTTGAGCTCGAGCCCCAGCAGGCGCTCGAGCACCCGCCAGGGCAGCCCCCGCGTCTCGCGGCGACGGGTCATCGCGGCGCGCAGGCGTGGCAGCGAGGGCAGCAGATCGGCGCCCACGGTGTCCATCACGTGCTCGGCGTGCCCCTCGACGAGCGACATCGTGGCCTGCATGCGCTCCACTAGCCGCCAGCGGTCCTCGCCGAGGGTGAGGCGCAGCAGCTCGCCGTGGCGCAGACGCTCGACCACCTCGCGCACATTGCCCGGGTCTGCAAGCCGCAGCAGCTGGCTGAGCGAGACGGTCGCCTGCAGTCCGTCGAGCAGCCCTTCCAGGAGTCCCGCGAGGTGCTCTCGCAGCCAGGGGGCGCCCGAGAACTGGACGGCGTGGGTGACCTCGTGGATCGTCACCCACGAGACCAGCTCCCGCTCATCGACGCCAAGGCTGCTGGCAGCCTGCGCCAGATTGGGGGCCACCAGCAGCAGGCGCGGGGTCACCGAGGCGTCGAGCAGCGCGAGGTCGTACTGGCCGAGCACGCGCTGGGAGAGCATGCCGGTGAGCGCTCCCACCTGTGCGCCGAGCAGCAGCCCGGAGGCGACGCGCGCCGCTTCGGGCAGCCCCAGCGCCCACCCCTGGCGGCGCTTGGAGGAGTCGGAGGAGCTCTCTTCCAGGCGCTTGGTCATGCGCTCCAGCAGCGGGCGCATGGTGCTGAGGTTGGCCGCGATCCACACCGGGCGATCCACCGTCTCCAGCGCCGGCAGCACGGCGGGGACCTGCAGCCCCGTGTAGTCGCTCACGCGACGAGCGAAGTCGTGCGCGAGCGGCTGCACGGACTCCGCCCGCACGCCGCCGCGGGGCGGAGAGCCGGCGAGGAACTCCCCCACCCGCTGCGCCGTGGCCCAATCGATCGCGTCCATCCTCAGAGCGTAGCCCGCGGGGGCGCATATCCTTGAGGGGTGTCCGTCTCACTCGACCGCCCCTCGGATCTGAGCGTTCGCCCCGGGGCGAAGGAGAGCGTGGCGTTCTCAGAGCGAGCGGAGGTGCGCGACGTACTGGCCTGGGTACGCCTGCTGAGCGATCCGCGGGACGCCGCGGCGGTGTCGCGTGCGCTGGTGCGCCCTCCGATCGAGCTGCGCCAAGTCGATCTGGTGCGGGTGATCCAAATCGCCCGCCGGCGAGGACTGGACATGGTCTCGGCGCTGGGAGCGGCGATCGAGTCGCCGCAGATGCCGCCGCAGGCGCGCGAGCGGATCCAGCGGTTCCTGCAGCTGCACAAGGGCGCGGCGCTGGCGCTCGAGGCGGGACGCCCGGACCTGTTCGCGCGCGTCGTGCTGGGAGCCGAGCGCCAGGATCGCGAGCAGGAGCCATCCGGCCCCACCGAGCGCCTGCAGGCGACGCTGCGCGTGATGCGCGAGGAAGTGCTCGGGGACGTTACGCGCATCGCTGGGCGTCTCTCGGAGATGCGGCTGGACACCGATCTGGATGTTTCTCACGGGGTCGCTCGCTACCTGGAGCTGGTCAAGCTGACGGCCCTCCTGGAGCGCCCCGCGGGGCAGAGCATGGCCGAGGCGCTGCCGGACATCAACGCGCGCCTGCTGGCGGCGGCGACGTCGATGCAGAAGGAGATATTGATGACCTCGCCGCTCGACGCGGCGCTGCTGGCGGCAGAGCGGGACGAACAGGACGAACAGGACGAGCAGGGCAATGGCGGCGAGCAGGGCAAGCAGGGCGCGCGCGGGTGGGTGCGTGCGTTCGCCGCGAGCGAGGAGCCTTCGCTCCAGCCGTTCCTGCCCCGCATGGGACAGGGGCTGGTGCTATCGGCCTCGGACATCGAGACCTACCGGAGTTGCCCGCTGAGGTACAAGTACGCGCGCGTACTGCGCATCCCCTCCGAGCAGACGCTGAACCAGCGCTTCGGGATCATGGTGCACCAGGTGCTTGAGCGCTACCACGCCTCGCGGGCGAGCACCCTGCCCGAGATGATGGCGCTCCTCCAGACAGCCTGGCGCCGCGGCGGCTTCGGCGAGGGCGAGCGGGAGCTGCACCAGAAGGCCCGCGTGGCGCTCACGCGCTATCACGAGCGCCTGCGCGAGCAGGACGCCGAGCCGGTGTGGTTCGAGCGCTCGTTCTCCTTCACGCTGGGCCCCCACCGGGTGCGCGGCCGCGTCGATCGCATCGACCGCCTGCCGAGCGGCGAGTATGAGCTGATCGACTACAAGACCGGCCGCCCCAAGACCACAGATCAGCTCGCTCAGGACATCCAACTGTCGCTGTACGCGCTGGGCGCAAGCGAGGACTGGCGACTGCAGGCGCCGCGGCAGGCCTACCACTATGTGCTCGACGATGAGAAGGTGCCGGTGCCCCCGCGCGGCGAGGGCGACGCCGAGTGGCTCGAGGACACCGTCCTCCAGGTTGGCGAGGGGATCATGGGGCAGCGGTTCGAGCCCACCCCGTCAGAGAGCGTGTGCGCGATGTGCGACTACCGCATCCTGTGCCCGGTGGCTGAGCGCTGAGCCCGTGCTGGGCGCCTCCTACTTCGGCCCTCCTGTCCCGCGCTACTTGGACCCTCCCTGCCCTCCGCGCTGGCGCAGGAAGCGCTGAAACTCACTTGCGAGCAGGTCTCCGGAGGGCAGGTCCTCGAGTGTGAGGGGCTCGTCCTCGCTCTCGGCGTCGCGCTCGAGCCGTTCCACGAACGCCTGCACGTCGGGGTCGCTGGACACCGCCAAGCCCACCTGACGCTCGTAGGTGAGCGACGCCCGCTCCAACTCCGATGCGTCCACCGAGACTCCCACGAGGCTTTCCAGGCGGCGCACGAGTGCCAGCGCGGCCTTCGGGCTGGGGGCGGCGGCGACGTAGTGGGGGATGCTCGCCCACAGGCTCATCGAGGGCAGGCCGGCGTCGCTTGCGATGCTGTGCAGCACGCCCACGATGCCAGTGGGCCCCTCATAGCTGCCCGGGCCAGCGGCGCCCATGCTCTCCAGCAGCGCCGGATCCGAGGCGAACCCGGTCATCGCCACCGGGCGGGTGTGGGGTACGTCGGCAAGCAGCGCTCCCAGGGTGATCACCATCTGCACGCCCAGCGCCTCGGCGAGCTCGACGATCAGTGAGCTGAAGGCGCGCCAGCGCAGCGAGGGCTCGACGCCCTGAACGAACACCAGATCGCGCGGGGCGCGCGGGACGGCGGCCTCGAACATCTCCACGGAGGGCCACTCGATCTCGCGCTCGCCCTCTTCGCCGATCCGGATGCGCGGCCGGTTGGCTTGGAAGTCGTAGAACTCCTCGGTATCCACCTGCGCGAAGCGCTTGGCGCCCAGCGCGGTGCTCATGAAGGACGCGGCGGTGGAGGCGGCGTCGCCCGCGTCGTTCCAGCCCTGGAAGGCACACACCATCGCCGGGGCTCTCAGCCCGGATGGACGGTGGTCCCAGATCAAGGGCTGCATCCGAACCACCGTACATCATGAGCGGATGAGCGCTTCATCAACGGATGAGAGAGGGTGGCGCAGCCGGCCGCAGGCCGGCGAGCCGGGCCCCTCGGTATCTCCAGTCATTACGGTGGCCACGCTGCGCGTGGGCGAAGAGGTGGATGGAGTGTTCGCCTGCTCGCGCAAGGAGCGCCAGATCTCAAAGGCGGGCACTCCCTTCCTCACGGTGGAGCTGCGCGACCGCACGGGGGCGATCGTGGGGCGCGCCTTCCGCGACGCCGACCTGCTCGCAGGGCGCTTCGAGCGCGGCGAGTTGGTGCGGGTGCGGGGGCGCGTGGAGAGCTTCCGCGAGCAGCCCCAGATCGAGCTGCACGCGATCGCGCGGGTAGAGGGCCCGCCCACCGCGCAGGTCGATCTCTCCGCGTTCCTGCCCGTGGCTCACCGCGACCTGGAGGAGCTGGAGGGCTTCTTGGAGCACCTTGCGCGTGAGGTGTATGACCCGGGACTGCGGGAGTTGCTCGAGCGTCTGCTGGGCGATCGTCAGTTGCGCGCCGAGCTGCGCCGCGCGCCGTGCTCGATCCCGCGCGGGGGGAGCGGCGTGGGTGGGGCCATTGGATCGAGCGGGCGCACGGGTGCCGGTGCTCATCACGCCTACCTGGGAGGCCTCCTCGAGCACACTGTTGCCGTCGCAACGATGGCGCTGGAGCTGTGCACCGTGCACCAGCGCCTGGATCGCGACCTGCTGCTGACTGCCGCGCTCGTTCACGATCTGGGCAAGACGCGCGAGTTCACCTACGGCGCGGAGATCGCCCGCAGCGAGGAGGGCAGGCTGCTGGGTCATATCGAGCTGGGATTGCGCCTGCTCGCCCAGCACATCCCTGCCGCGCTCGGCGCGGAGCGCCGCTTGGCGCTGGAGCACTGCGTCATCACCCACCATGGATCGGAGGGCGGCGGGCAGCGTCCCGCTACGGGCGAGGCGATCGCGCTGCACCGCCTCAACGCGCTCGACGCGCACCTGAAGAGCGCATTCGAGCATGGTCTGCCTTAGCCTTGATCCACCGTTCTTGGGTGGGGAGTCGTCCGCGGCTGAGGTTTAGATGACCCCCTGAAGCAGGCAAGACGGGCCGTGCCAGCGGCTGCGGGTCCTGCGCCAGGGGGTCACTCGCATGGTGAATGGTCTGC
>JBIOES010000054.1:0-12870 GCA_044446265.1 Solirubrobacterales bacterium | reverse complement strand
CGCTTCTACCGCGATTTCGCGCGTGACCTGCCCGATGAGCTGAGCACCCTGGTCAACCTGATTACCGCGCCACCCGCCCCCTTCCTGCCCGAGGACTGGCACGGCAAGAAGCTCATCGCCCTGGCCGGCTGCTACTCCGGCGACCCCGACGAGGGGATGAAGGTGCTGCAGCCGATCCGCGATCTGGGCGACCCGGTCGCCGACCTGGTCGGCCCGATGCCCTACATGCAGATGCAGAGCCTGTTCGACGCGACCTGGCCGAAGGGCACGCAGGCATACATGAAGGCGGGCTACTTCCGCGAGCTCGACGACCACGCGATCGAGACCATGGCCCGCTTCCATCAGAACGCGACCTCCCCGTCCTCGGAGATCCACATCCAGCACTTCGGCGGCGCGATCGCCCGTGTGGGTGAGGATGAGACGGCCCACGGCGAGCGCCAGGCGCCGTTCGTGCTCAACGCGATCGCGTCCACCCACGAGCCGGGTGGGCTGGAGACCCACATCGATTGGGCGCAGCAGCTCTATGCCGAGATCGAGCCCTCGCTGACCGGCGGCGCCTACATCAATTTCCTCTCCTCCGAGGGCGAGAATCGGGTGCAGGCGGCCTACGGGACCGAGAAGTTCGCCCGGCTTCGCGCGCTCAAGGACCGCTACGACCCCACCAACCTGTTCCATCTGAACCAGAACATCCCGCCATCGTGAGGCGGGATGTGCTGCTGCGCCAGCGACCCTGACCTGACCCTCGTTGAGGTCCGGGTGATCTGGTCCTCTGCTTGTGGACCGGGTTTGTGAGAGGGTGGGCGCCATGAAGCGCTTCAAGACGTGGGATGACCTCGAGATCGTCTACCGCGAATGGGGTGAGGAAACGACGACGGCGCCCGTATGAGCGCCGGCGAGATCGTGGCGATCGCCCTCGCCGGGCTTGGGGCGGGCGTGATCAACACGATGGTTGGCAGCGGAACCTTGATCACATTCCCGGTGCTGCTCGCGTTTGGGTACGCGCCGGTGACCGCCAACGTCTCCAACACGGTCGGCCTGGTCCCAGGGTCGCTCTCGGGCGCCCTGGGCTATCGCCGCGAGCTCGCCGGCCAGCGCGCCCGCGCGATACGGCTGGGCACGATGTCGGTGCTCGGTGGCGCCACCGGGGCCGTCCTGCTGCTGGTGCTGCCCGCGACGGCGTTCGAGGCGATCGTGCCGGTCTTCATCGCGCTCGCGCTTGTGCTCACCGTACTGCAGCCGCGCCTGAACCTGTGGCTGGCCAGGCGCGAAATCGAGCTGGAGCACAGGAGCGCGGTCCTCGTGCCGCTCGCGATCTACCTGATCGGGGTCTATGGCGGCTATTTCGGCGCGGCGCAGGGGATCCTGCTGCTCGCGATCCTTGGCTTGGCCCTGTCGCAGGATCTGCATCGCACCAACGCGCTGAAGAACGTCCTCGCCGGCTTGACCAACGGCGTCGCGGGCCTCTACTTCATCGTGGCCGCACCCGTCGAGTGGGCCCCGGCCGCGATCATCGCCGGGGCATCGATCCTCGGCGCCCAGCTCGGGGCGCGTTACGGGCGACGGCTCTCACCAGTCGCGTTGCGGGCGATCATCGTCGTGGTGGGCATCTCCGCCATCGTTCGCCTGCTCACCGCGTGAGAGCGTCCATCCTGTGGCACGATACGGGCCATGGTGGGTGCCCGCACGACGACATGCTTGCGTTCGATCCAGGAGAGCACGTGCACAGGCTCCTCCTGATCCGCTCCAAGCCCGACCATCCCGAGAAGTTCCTCGTCGCCGGCGACAGCACCAGGCCGGATGTCTCCGACGAGAACCCGACGACGTTCGAGGACGTCGGGGCGACGCCGTGGCACCAGAAGGGGGCGACCTCCGGCTATGACGCACCCTCGGCGATCCTGGCGTGCGCAGGGTCGCTGTTCGGGCTGAGCCTCTGGCACTGCAAGAAGACGGGCGTGGCGCTCGACTACGACTTCGCGGCCGCCGGCGTCTCGGAGATGAAGGTCATAACCAGCGGTGAGCTGCACGTCGAACACGACGGCCGCGAGTACATCGCCTACGCGGGCGACACGATGATGTACCTGACCGACCCCGCCGAGCGCGGCGAGGACGGTGAGCCGCGGCCGTTCGTCGTGCGCTTTCTCTCCGATCACGAGTGCACCACCGTGTGGAGCGATTTCGGCGTCAGCGAGTCGGCGGATCCCGAGCGGGGCTTCCTCACTTGAGCAGCGCGCCGAGGTCGACCGGCAGCGAGATGCCCGTGACGTAGCGGGCCTCCTCGGAGGCGAGGAAGAGCGCCGCGTTGGCGACGTCGAGCGGCTGCACCATCGCGAGCGGGATGGCGTGCGCGTCGCTCAACCTCCGCAGAGCCTGCACCTCGGTGGCGTCCTCGCGCCCCGCGAAGCGGTGCAGCTGCGAGAGCAGCAGGTCGGTGGCGGTTGCGGTGGGCGCCACCATGTTCACCCGGATCGTGCTTGGCCCGAGTTCCAGCGCGAGCGCCCGTGTAAGACCCAGGACGCCGTGCTTCGCTGCCGCGTAGTGCCCGTACCCCGCGGTGGGGCGATGGCTGTTCTCCGATCCGACGATCACAAGCGAGCCCGAGCGGCGCGAGAGCATGTGCGGGATGACGGCGCTGGCGGTCTGCCAGACGCCGGTGAGGTTCACGTCCACGACCGTATCCCACTCCTCGCGGCTCAGCTCCCACGTCCGTCCATGGGACTCGAGACCGGCCGCGGCCACGAGCACGTCGATCCTGCCCCACTTCGCGATGGTGGCCTCGACGGCCTCGGCCATCCCCCCGGCGTCGCGGACGTCGGCCACGAACGTCAGCGCCTGGTGTCCGAGCGCCTGCACCTCATGCGCGGTCTCGTGCAACTGGCGCTCGCTCGCTCCGCCGTAGGGGACCGTCGCGATGTCTCGCGCGACGTCCACCAGCGCGACATCGGCGCCCTCTTCGGCGAACCGGACCGCGCAGGCGCGCCCGATTCCGCGCGCGCCGCCGGTGATGAGTGCGACCTTGTCTTGAAGGCGTTCGGACACGGAGCCCCTCATACGGCGAAATGACACCACGCGCTGTGCGCTGCGCCGAGATCGACTCGGGGTGGATCGACCGCCGCGCAGATCGCCTCGGCGCGGGGGCATCTGGTTCTGAATCGGCAGCCCGAAGGGATCGCCAGCGGGGAGGGGATTTCCCCGTGCAGCGCGGGGACCCTGCGCTGCCCGCGACGGTGGGCGCCGGGCTGCGCCGCGAGCAGGGCCACGGTGTATGGATGCCCCGGCGCCGCGAACACGCGCGCCGCGGGTCCCGACTCGACCACTCGCCCCAGATACATGACCGCCACCGTATCGGCGAGTTGGGAGACGATCGGCAGCTGATGGGAGATCAGCAGGATGCCCACGCCCCTATCCTCGCGGAGGCTGCCGAGCAACTCGAGGATCTGCGCCTGCGCGGAGACGTCGAGCGAGCTCACCGCCTCGTCGGCGATCAGGATCTCCGGCCGCACAGCCATCGCCCGCGCGATCGCGACGCGCTGTCGCTCCCCGCCGGAGAGTTCCGCGGGCCGTCTTGCGGCGATGCCCGGAGAGAGGCCGACGAGCCGCAGCATCTCCTGCGCGAACAGACGCCGTTCGCGCCGCTCGATCAGGCCGTGAACCCACGCGGGTTCGGCGATCGCCTCGCCGACGTCGATCAGCGGGTTCAGCGAGGCGTAGGGGTTCTGGTAGATCAGCTGCATGGCGCGGCGCACCGCGATCAGCTGCGCGTCGCGGGCCGCGCCCACATCCGCGCCGCGATACAGCATCCGCCCACCGTCGGGCTCGATGAGCCTTACGAGGCACTTTGCAAGCGTGCTCTTGCCGCTCCCGGACTCCCCCACCAGGCCGAGGACACGGCCGCTGGCCAGCTCCAGCGACACACCATCGAGAGCGGTCAACCTGGAAGCCGCGCGGCGGCCCGACACACGTGCGGCTCGGGCCCTCACGTCGAAGCTCTTGGAGAGCGCGTCGACCCGCAGCAGCGCCTCGGTCTCACTCGCCATCGGAATCGGATATTCGTGGGGGAAGCGAGGCCACTAGAGCGGCGGTGTAGGGGTCCTTCGGGGCGCTCAGCACCTCGCTCACCGCTCCCTGCTCGAGGATCCGACCGGCGCACATGACGAGCATCCTGTCTGCGTACTGAGCGATCACATCGAGGTCGTGGGAGACGAGCACGATCGCCATGCCGAGATCCTCCTGCAACTCGGCCAGCAGGCTGAGGATCTGATCCTGGATCGTGACGTCCAAAGCAGTGGTGGGCTCGTCCGCAAGCAGCAGAGCGGGCGAGCGTGCGATCGCGAGCGCGATCGTCACGCGCTGGCGCATACCTCCGCTGAGCTGGTGAGGGTAGTCCCCGAGCCGTGTCTCAGCGCCCGGCAGGTGAACGCGCTTCAGCAGGCGCACCGCCTCACGCCGCGCGTCCGCCCTGGAGAATTCCCGGCGCAGGCGCAGAACCTCGCGCAACTGGTCGCCGATCGAGAACAGCGGATCGAGGCTTTCCAGGGGATCCTGGAACACCATCGCGATCTCGCGCCCGCGCACTTCCCGAAGTCCGGAGCGGGGCATCCCCAGCAGATCCTCTCGATCCCGCCAACGGGCTTCGCCCGCCTCGACGCGCCCGGGCGAGGCGACCAATCCCAGCAGCGCCCTGAGCGTCGTGCTCTTGCCGCAGCCGGATTCGCCGACCACGCCGAGCGTCTCACCCGCGTGCACCTCGAATGAGACGTGATCCACGGCCGGCGTTCTCCCCCCACGCGCCGGCGAGGAGGCACGGTCTACCGCGGACTCCCCCTCTCCACGCGCGGGGAAGGAGACGGTCAGATCCCGGACGGCGAGCAGCGCCGTCATCGCACGAGCTCTCGCTGCACGCGGAAGCGATCGGCGAGGCCGTCGCCGATCAGGACCAGCGCGACTCCCACGACCACCACCACGAGGCCCGGAAGCGTCGAGATCCACCAAGCCGTGAGCAGGTACTGCTGCCCGCCGGAGATGATCGCGCCCCACTCCGGCGTCGGCGGCTGCGCCCCCAACCCCAGGTAGGACAGCGAGGCGATGTAGAGGATGTTGAGCACCATGTCCGACGCCGAATAGGTGAGGCTCGGCCTGATGATGTTCGGCAGGGCGTGGCGCAGGACCACCCGCCTGCGGGAGAACCCAAGCGTCTGCGCCGCCTGGATGTACTCGTGCTCCCGCAGGCTGAGCATCTCCGCGCGCGAGAAGCGCGCATAGAAGGCCCACCCAGCGGCGATCAGGCCGATCGCGACCCCCTTGATGCCGGGACCGATCACCGCGACGATCGCGATCACGAGCACGATGAAGGGAAAAGCGATCACCAGATCCGTGAGGCGCATGATCAGCCGCTCGGGCCAACCCCCCAGATAGCCCGCCATCGTTCCCAGCAGCACCCCGATGAAGACGCCCGAGTACGTGGCCAGGAAAGCGACTCCCAGATCCAGCCACGTCGCCGCGAGCGTGCGACTCAACACGTCGCGTCCCAGATCGTCGGTGCCGAACAGGTGGTGTATGGAGGGCGCGGAGAGCGCCGCTTCCAGATTCAGCGCGGTCGGAGAGGGCAGCACGAAGTGTCCGATGGCGCTCGCCGCCAGCACGAGGCCGAGGAGCGCGAGCCCGACGGCAGTGGCGCGCTGAGCGCCGATCGAGCGCAGGCGCAACCCGCGTGGCCCGGAGAGCGCTGCGCGCCCGGCGTCATATGGGGAGCTGAAGGAGCTCACAGGCGCACGCGTGGATCGAGCGCCGCATACACCACATCGGCCACGAGGCCCACGAGCACCACGGCCACTCCGAAGAGCAGGGTCAATGCCTGGATGATGGGGAAGTCGCGCGCGTTCACCGAGCTCACAAGGAGTGAGCCCAGCCCGGGGATCGCGAACACGTTTTCGACCACCACGGCTCCGCTGAGCAGGACGGCGAAGAGCAGGCTCAGCAGCGTAACCGTAGAGGTCAGCGAGTTGCGCAGCACGTGCTTGCCCAGCACGCGCGTCTCGCTGAGGCCCCGCGCTCTGCTCGCCTGCACGTACTCGGCGCTCAGCGTGTCGATCAGGCTCGAGCGCAATACGCGGATCAAGAGCGGCGAGAGCGATAGGGCCAGCGTGATCGCGGGCAGTGTGAGACCCCGCAGGTGCTGGGGGAACGTCGTGCCATACCCCGAAGGCGGGAGCCAGCCCAACTTCAGGCTGAGCAATAGGGCGAGGATCAACCCAACCCAGAAGGAAGGCATCGCGAACGCGACCGTCGTGCCGAGGCGGATCGCGTGATCGCGTGGCCGGTTGCGTCCGAGCGCAGCCACGTAGGCGAGTGGGAGCGCGATCAGAGTCGCCAGGAGCAGGGAGTAGGAGACGAGCATCAGGCTCACCACCACGCGCGGCTCCACGATCGCGCCAACCGAGGTGCGGTACTCGAAGGACTCGCCGAACGAGAACGTCGCGGCTCCGCGCAGGAACTGCCAGTACTGCTCCGGCAGCGAGCGGTCGAGGCCCAGCTGGTGCCTGAGCGCGGCGACGTTCGCCGGCGTTGCGTGCCCCTGCAGGAGGATCAGCACGGGGTCTCCGGGGGCGAGGTGGATCAGCGCGAAGGAGAAGAGCGTGATTCCGATGAGGACCGGGATCGCATCCAGCGTTCGCTTGAGCAGCAGTCCTCTCACGATCTCCCTGCGGTTCCAGTCGCGCTCGTCAGTGGCTCAACCAGACCCGCTGGAGGGGGTACCAGCCTACGAGCACGTAGCTGAATCCATGCACGTTGTGAGCCACCGCCGCACGGAAGGGCGCCCATACGAGCGGAATCGATGGGACCGCGGCCATCGTGACTTCCTGGAGCTGCGCGAACGCCGCCCGGCGAGCGCCTTCGTTGTTCGCCGTCAGGCCGGCGATGGCGAGCTTTTCCGCGACCGGGTTCTGGTAGTAGGAGTACAGGTTCTTGTCCGCGGCGTAGTTGTCGAACAGGCCGTGGGCGTACTCGTCGTCCACGGGCAGATCGCTCGTGTCGGCATCGGGGATCAGCAGGGTGCTCTGGTACTGACCGGCCGCCCAGCGGCTCTGGATCGTGCCGTAGTCGTACTCCTGGATCTTCACCTTGACGCCGATCTGGGCCCAGCTGGCCTGGATGATCTGGGCCGTCTGCTGCGAGGGGGTGTCGGAGCCCACGATGCTCAATGTGAGGGTGAACCCGTTCGGGTAGGGGGACTGCGCGAGCAGCTGCTTGGCGCGCGCGATGTCGTAGGGGTAGGGCTTGACCGCCGCGTTCCAGTACTTCAGCTTCGGCATCACGGTGTTCATGACGGGAGCTAATCCGGCGAATGCGGTCTTGGCGATCGCCTGCGTGGGCGTGGCGTAGGCAAGAGCCTGCCGAACCGCCTGGTTGCCGAGCGGCGCCAGCGAGTTGTTGAGGATCACGGTGTCGATCGCCGAGGAGGGCTGAACGAGCACCCTTATGCCTTCGGCTTCCAGGCTCTTCACCTGGGAGAACGGGATCTCATCGGCGATGTCCACGGTCCCCGCACGTATGTTGAGGATGCGCGTGTTGTCGTTGGGGACGTAGAGCATCCGCACGGCGCTCAGGTAGGGGAGTCCGGTCTGCCAGTAGTGCGGGTTGGGGGCCAGATCGAGCTCCTGGCCGTGCAGCCACCGCGAGACCACGAATGGGCCGGAGCCCACCGGATGCTGGCTGAAGGCCGCATCGCCCTCCCGCTTGACGAGCGCTTCGGGAACGATCGAGGCGGCCGGGAAGCCCAGTGCGTAGATCAAGCCCGGAGCCGGGGTCTTCAGCTTCAGCACCACGGTGCTGGAGGTGGGCGTTTCGATGCTCGAGATCGGATACAGCCCGCCGTAGGCGGACGCGGGGTCGCTGGCGCGCGTCAGGCTGTACCTGACGTCCTGGGCGGTGACCGGCTCGCCGTTTGAGAACTTCGCCGCGCGGAGAGCGAACGTGTAGGTCTTGCCGTCGGGGCTGATGCTCCAGCTCCTCGCCAGATCCGGCACCGGTGTGGTGCTCGCGTCCGGCGTGGCGTAGCTGACGAGCGTGTCGAAGACCTCGACCATGACCTGCAGCGAGCCGTTGTCGCACGCGCAGGTAAGAGGGTTGAGGCTCTGCGGATCGTAGGAGCGGGCGATGCTCAGCGTGCCCCCGCGGACGGGGTCGCCTTCAGTCGAGCCGGCCGATCCCCCCGCCCCGGTCGAGCTCGTCGATCCCTGATCGGTGGCGCTCGAGGTCGTACCGCTTGCGCCGCAGGCCGCGAGAAGGCCGCTCGCGAGGATCGCGGCCAACCCGGCCGGGATGGCTCTGCTGCGCGCCGCATGTAAACGTATCGTCTTCATCCAGGACTCTCCATTGCAAGATCGTATGCCACCCCGACGCCCTCTGGCGCCGGCCACCGAGGGAGCCCCGGGCAAGCCATGCCCATAGTCTATCTTGAACATATCAAGAATTCCAAGTAAGCGGCACACACTGGCAAATGGAGTTCAAATAGTCTGGTATTCCTCCTCCGCGAGCGTCGCATCGAAGTCCCCCGCCCCGGGAAATACGCTGCTTGGATGGAGCAAAGCCAACGTCTGGCGGTGATCGATCTGGGCTCGAACTCGTTCCGGCTCGTCGTCTTCACGGAGACCCGCGGGTGGTGGCGGCGCACGGACGAGATCTACGAGCCGGTGCGCATCGGCGAGGGCATGGCGGCCACGGGCCGCCTCGGCGAGGAGCCGATCGAGCGGGCCCTGGCGACGCTTGACGTGTTCGCGCATTTCTGCAAGGCCAGCGGGCTGGGGCCGAATGCGGTGGACGCGGTGGCGACCAGCGCGATCCGCGACGCCGAGAACGCCGAGGCGTTCCTGGCGCTGGCGCGCGAGCGCACAGGGCTGCCGATCCGTGTGCTCAGCGGCGAGGCGGAGGCTCGCTACGGGTACCTGGCGGCGATCAACTCAACGACCCTGCACGACGGCTGCGTGCTGGATCTCGGGGGCGGCTCGCTGCAGCTGGTGCGCATAGCGGAGCGCCAGGCGGTCGAGTCGGACTCCTGGCGCCTGGGGGCGGTCAGGATGACCGAGCGCTTCCTGCCGGAGGCCGATCCGCCCAAGCAGAGGCAGCTGGATGAGCTGCGCGCCCACGTGGCCGGCGAGTTGGAGACAGCCGCCTGGCTCCCCAACGCGGGGGAGCGCCTCGTGGGAATCGGCGGCACGGTTCGCAACCTCGCCGCCGCGGCGCAGCGCGCCGCGGGCATGCCTTCCAATGGAGTACAGGGCATGGTGATCTCCCGGGAGGCGCTCGAGCGGCTGGTGGCGCGCTTGGCTGAGCTTCCCGCGGCGCAGCGCAGCCGTGTGCCGGGCATCAAGCCCGCGCGCGCGGATCTGATCCTGGCGGGGGCCGTGGTCGTGCAGGAGGCGCTGCGGGCCGGCGGCTTCGACAGCCTGGAGAGCACCGAGGCGGGCCTGCGCGAGGGGGTCTTCTTCGAGCGTCACCTCGCCGATCGCGAGCCCCCGCTGTTCGAGGACGTCAGGCGCTCGAGCGTGCTGAACCTGGCGGCGCGCTACCACATGGACATCGCCCACACGCGCCACGTGGCAGCGCTGGCGCTGGGCATGTTCGATCAGCTTGCGCAGCTGGGACTGCACGGGGGCGATCCCCATGAGCGCGAACTGCTGTGGGCGGCGTGCGAGTTGCACGACATCGGGATGTCCGTGGACTACGACGATCATCACAAGCACTCGCGCTACCTGATCCTCAACGGCGGTCTCCCGGGGTTCTCCCCCGTGGAGGTGGCGATCGTGGCGCAGGCCGCGCGCTACCACCGCAAGGGCATGCCCGAGCCGGGTCCGCTGGCGCCGCTGTTCGGCGAGGGGGAGGTGGCTGTGCTGGATCGCTGCGCAGTGCTGCTGCGCCTCGCGGAGGATCTGGAGCGCTCGCGCGATCAGCTCGTGCGCGAGACGCGCCTCACGCTGATCCCCCGCTCGGCGGAGGACGCTTCCGAAGGCGCTGGAGAGAGTGACGAGGTGCAGCTGCGCCTGATCGCCGACGGCGAAGCGGCGGTGCCGCGCTGGGCGGCGAGCCGCGAGACCGAGCTGTTCGCGCGTGCCTTCGCGTGCAGCCTCTCGGTGGTCACCTGAGCTGGCTGGCGTGCAGTGCATGGGAGCCCTGCGCTGGCGCGGCGGGTGGGAGACGGTACGCGAGGATGCTCATAGGAGGGCGTCGAGGAGGCGCTCGATGTCCTCCTCGTCGTTCCATGCCCCCACTGAAGCTCGCAGCCAGGGCCGTTCGGGGATATCGCGCAGGACGATCCCCCGCTCGAGCATGCGGGCGCGCTCGGCGGCGGGGTCTTCGCTGTGAAAGGACACCAGCGTGGTGTCCTCGCGCGGCGCCACCTCGCGTCCGTGCTCGCGCAGGCGCTCAGCCAGGTGCGTGGCAAGCCGGCGCGAGCGCTGGTGCACCGCCGGCCACCCGCTGCCCTCCGGCACGCGCGCGGCGGCGAGCACCTCCGTGCCCGCCAGGGCACAGGCAAGTGTCTCGGCGCCCAGCGAGAGGGAGTCGAGCCGGCGTGCGTCCTCGTGCAGCCGCGCCTGCAGCCCGGCGTTCGGGTCGGCCAGGTTGCCGTAGCCGCGCCTGCTCACCGCGAGGCGCTCGCGCAACTCGGGAGTGGTGTGCAGCAGCCCCGTGCCATCGGGACCGCACAGCCACTTCTGGCCGGCGCCCGCATACGCGTCGCAGCCGAGCGCATCGAGATCGATGGGAACCGCACCGACACCCTGGGCGCCATCGAGCAGCACGGGCACCTCCAGCTCGGCGAGCGCGGCGGGCGCCATGCTGCCACTCATCCAGCCCACGTGCGAACAGGCCACCAGGCGCGTGCGTGGGCCAACGGCGTCGGCGAGCTCCGCCAGCGGCGCCATCCGGATCGACACTCCCTGCAGCTCGCGCGCGGCCGCCAGAGCGCCCAGCAGCCCGGGATGCTCCTCGTCGCTGGTCACGATCTCGTCTCCCGGCCCAAGGGGCAGTCCGCCGATCACGTGTGAAATGCCCTCGCTCGTGCAGGTGGTGAGGGCTATATCGTCCGCGGAGCATCCCATTACGAAGGCATAGGCGGCTCTCAACCCGGCGCTCAGCTCACCACGTCGCTCGAAGTGGTTTTGCCCACGTCCCTGCTCAGCCTCCCTGCGCAGCTCGGCTGTCGCGGCGTCTACGGCGGCGGCGGCCAGCGGACCGTCGGTGCCGGCGTTGAGGTACGCCATCTCTCGCAAGACCGGGAACTCGTCGCGCAGCAAGGAGACGCTCACGAGCGGAGAGGATAACCGCGCGCGAGCGCTGTCCTGCCTCGCTCGCACATTGCGGCGCTTTCGCGATGACTGAATGAAGTGCTATGAATTATTTATCCCGCATTATCGTGGAGGCGCCTATGGCCAGGGATGGCTACCGTGGGGGGCCACCTACAGAGGGAGGCACGATGTCTAGAACACGCGAGCAGGACCTTCTGTGGGAGCCATCCCCGGAGGAGCTCGAGAGCGCCACCATGACCCGCTTCATGCGCTGGGCCGGGGAGCGCCACGGGAGGCGCTTTGCCGACTACGAGGATCTGCGCCGCTGGTCGCTGGAGGAGCTCGAGGACTTCTGGGGGGACATCTGGGAGTTCTGCGGGGTGCGCGCTTCGCGAGCCTATGAGCGAGTACTGGACTCGCGCACGATGCCCGGCGCGCGGTGGTTCGCCGGAGCGGAGCTCAACTACGCCGAGAACATGCTGCTGCGCGATCGGCGAGCAGAGGATGTGGCGCTGCTGCACGCCTCCGAGCTGCGTCCCCTGGGCGAGCTCACGTGGGGCGAGCTGACCGTGCAGGTGGCAAGCGTGGCGGGCGGCCTGCGCGCGCTCGGCGTTCAGCGGGGCGACCGCGTGGTGGCCTACATGCCCAACATCCCCGAGACGCTCGTGGCCTTCCTGGCAGTCGCCAGCATCGGCGCGGTGTGGTCGAGCGCGGCGCCTGAGTTCGGGGCGCGCAGCGTGGTCGATCGCTTCGCGCAGATCGAGCCGAAGGTGCTGCTCGCGGTGGACGGCTATCGCCACGGGGGCAAGGACTTCGATCGCATGGATGTGCTGGAGGGCATCCTCGCGGAGTTGCCCACCGTTCAGCATGCGGTGCTGCTGCCCTATCTGGATGGGGATATCGGCGCCGCCCCGCCTGGATGGCCCGGCGGGCTCACCTGGGGGCAGCTGCGAGAGCGCGGCGAGGAGACCGAGCTGGTATTCGAGCAGGTCCCCTTCGAACACCCCCTGTGGGTGCTGTACTCCTCGGGCACCACCGGGCTGCCCAAGGCGATCGTGCACGGCCATGGGGGCATCCTCTTGGAGCAGCTCAAGAAGAGCCACCTGCACCTGGATCTGCGCCGCGGGGACCGCATGTTCTGGTTCACCACCACCGGCTGGATGATGTGGAACTTCCTGATCGGCTGCATGTTCACCGAAGCGGCTGTGGTGCTGTATGACGGCAGTCCCGGCCATCCCGATTTGGGGGTGCTGTGGGAGCTGGCCGAGCGCACTGCGATGACGTGCATGGGGACCAGCGCGAGCTTCCTCATCAGCTGTCAGAAAGAGGGTCTGGAACCAGCTTCCGAACACGACCTGAGCAGGCTGCGCTCGATCGGCTCCACCGGCTCGCCGCTGCCGCGGGAGGGCTTTCGGTGGGTCTACGAGGACGTCAAGCCGGACGTCTGGCTGTTCTCCACCAGCGGCGGCACCGATGTGTGCACCGCTTTCGTGGGCGGCTGCCCGCTGCTGCCCGTTTACATGGGCGAGCTGCAGTGCAGGGTGCTGGGTTGCGCGGTGGAGTCCTGGGATGAGCAGGGCAAGAGTGT
>JBIOES010000053.1:0-13154 GCA_044446265.1 Solirubrobacterales bacterium | reverse complement strand
GTAGAACGTAGTCCTCCGGCGTGCATCGCGCGCGGACCCGCTGCACGCCCCAGCTGACCTGCTCGGCGTAGGTGCGGTTGAAGCTTGGATAGTGCAGGTGACGTGCCCGGCCCGCCAGCGACCAGGCCTCCAACCGGCCGTCGACGCGCAGCGCCTGCAGAGTGCCATGCCTGCCATCCTCGCTCTCGGCCTGCTCGCGCGCGGTCGTCAGCACCACGAGCGACAGCTCGCTATGGGCGACTAGGAGTTTCTCCCAGCGGTCCAGCAGGCCGGTGACCCGAGCCTGCTCGCGAAGCAGCGGCACCAGCACGTACACGGCGCGCCGGCTGGTTCCGGCCGGGGGCGATGGCAGGCGCGTGCGCAGGAACGAACAGGATGTGTGGGCTTTGGCGATTGCGAGCGCCGCCTCCAGTAGGCGCATCGACAGGATGATCTTCGCGACGCGGGTCAAGGTATCCGGGCGCGCAGCGTCGTGGCGACGTCGGCCTGTAGCCTATCGAGGGGCTGCTCTGATGAGCAGCGCACGACTTCGCTCGGGACATTCGCGAGCGCCTGCTCGTAGGCGTCGATCAGCCGCCGCGCGAAGTCGACGGTGCGCAGGCTCTCCTGCATCATGGTTGCGTGCGTCCGGCATCGCTCCGATGCGATCTCTGCGCTCATCTGCAGATACACGATCACGGTGGGCTCTCGCAGGGGGTGCGCCGGGTCGTACAGGGCACGTTCGATGCGGTCGATGGACTCCCGGCTCGCCGCGGCCCCGATCCATGGCTCCAGCGCGACCGCGTAGGCCGTCAGCGAGACATGGCAGCGGTCGAGCACGATCGGCCCCGCCTTCGCGTTGAGGGCCTTCTGCCATCGCGAGCGGTCGAGCTCGAGATACGTCTCGATGCGGGCACGCTGCTCCGCCGATGAGTCAGGCGCCTCGGCGAGTGCGCCTCGTCGCTTAACCGGCAGGAGGTCGTGGTAGTCAGGCAGGAGGAGCGTCTGCGGCCAGCGCTCCTTCAGGAAGCGGCAGCTCGAGCTCTTGCCGGCGAACGGCAGGCCCTCGAGCGCCCCGACGGCTAGCCTGCTGCTCGCCCCGGCCATGGCGATGCGAGCAGGTCCGGAATGTCCCTGGGGGAGAGGCTCCGCGTGACGAGAAGCCTCGGGCGAATCTCCCCGCCGAGGTCCCAGTCGTAGTCTGCGGTTGAGAGCACGCTGAACAGCTGGTGGCGCTCGTTGATGTTCACGACGTCGCGATTGTAAGCGCCGTAGGGGAGCACAAACTCGCATCGTGCGAGCCCGTGGAGTGCATCACGGGTCTCGGTCAGCTGAAAGAGGACTTCGTTCGCGCTCAGCTGTGCCTCATCGGTCACGGTAGGCGCCGCTCGGTAAGTGCCGTCCGCCGAAGTCTGGAGCGCGGCCCCGTTCCGGTAGGCGGCGAGCCGGACGTGCTGGTAGCCGTGGCCGGCAATCTGCACACCCCACGAGCGCATCTCCTCGACGTCGCCCCAGGTCAGATAGCCGGTCTCGCCGATGGCTGTGATCGTCAGCGCGGCGACTACCTCGATCTCAGGGTATCGCTCGCGTAGCAGCTGGGCCCCAGCTCGTGCGGAGGCGTAACCGTCGTCGAAGTAGAAGCGGACGCTCTGCGAGAGGCCCGCCAGGTGAAGCTGCTCCGCGCTGTCGAGCAGATGCTCGACCGGTACGGCGTAGCGTGACCGCGCCGTATCCGAGACGTCGTGGAAAACGAGGTTGACCCTGCCGCCGGCGAGGGCGAGCGGGTGGCTCATGCGGCCCTGGCGAGGAACTCGCCGAAGAAGCGATGGTGGGCGTCACGGAAGCGCACGTTGCGCTGGGACTGCGGCAGGTGCGCCGGCTGGGACTCCACGTGCATGGCGGTGCTCCCCAACACCGGCACGACCATGCAGCCAGCGGCGATGAGCTTGGCGATCAGCGTGGTCTCGGTGAACCCGTACTGGTCGAAGGACTCCTCGAAGCCGCCGACACTCACGGCGAGGTCGGTTGGGACCGTGAAGCAGCCGCCGAGCACCATGTTCGCAAGGCACCACGGGCCGACCATGCCGCTCCACTCGCGCCAGTCGCGGGTTTCCTCAAGCAGCCTGAACCTCCGCCCGACGAACTCGAGATCCGCCGGACAGCCAATCCACGAGGGCTCAAAGACGCACTCCGAGCGCCAGTCTTTCTCGATGCGGGTCCTGCCGAGAGCCTGCTCCAGGGTTTCCCGCTCCGCGCAGCGCACTGTCATGAAAAAGCTCGCGGCGATCGCGTGGCCCGGTGGTTGCATCGCGCGCAAGAGGTGCGCGACATGATCGCCCGGGATGAGCACGTCGGAGTCGACGAACACGGTGACCTCCGCACCCGAGGCGCTCGCTGCGCGGAGTCCCGCGTTGCGGGCGCGCGAGCGTCCCCGGTTGCTTTCCAGGCGAACTACCTGCAGTTCGATGTCCTGCGGCCGGCTTGGCGCTTGGAAGGGCCGCAGGCGAGATCCGTCGTCCACCACGACCAGCCGACAATCCGGCACCGAGGCGCTCACATTGTCACGGTAGTTTCGTAGCGACGCGAGCAACACGGTAGCGACCTGTGAGGCGAGCGGGCCGGTCTCATGGTAGGGAATGACGCACGCTACCGACGGCGCGCGCACCAGCGCCGGTGGTGCAGCCGCGTCGAACCCATAGTCGTTCCGGTGGGCGAGAACGGCGGCGCGCAGAGACCGCTGTGGTGTCATCCCGCTGCTGGACGATAGAGGATCGCACCCGAGAGGATTCTGAACTTCTGACCTTATCCCACCGGGCGCTAGTCAGCCCACCAGTCGCGCTGACCCTCCACGTCGTCGCGCGGATTCTCGCCGAGGTTGGGTGCACCGAAGACAAGGATCTCGAGGCCCTCCGGCCCGCCCTCGTAGCCTCGCCACGTGCCGGGTGGGATGCGCATCACATCCCACTCCTTGACCTCGACGATCTCGTCGTCGAGCTTCATCCGCCCGCCCCCACGCACGACCACGTAGATCTCCTCCTGCTCCTTATGCGTGTGGCCGTACGGGAAGCGATAGTCGGGCGGGATGCGCTGGTAGCTAAGGCCGCACTGCTCGAGCTCGAGCGCCTTGCTTGCGTGGCGAAACTCCAGGTCCGGCGCGCCGTCGAAGTTGGACCCGAGATCCTCCAGATCCTCCTTGAGGTTCCTGAGCGTGAACGGCACGGCCGCGATCCTACTATTCATCCCCGCCCCGCCGGGCCCGCTGGGTCTCTGTGCAACGCGCTCATGACCGACAACCCCAAACCTACGAGCAGCAGTCCGTCTCCTGCGGCGCCGCGCCCACGCCTACACGGTCGGCGTGGCGATGATGACTGCGAGGTCGCGGTGTGCCCAAGCTGGCGAGGGTTCCAGGCCCACTTCGGCAAGCCAGTTGAGCTGTTGGGGTCTGGGTGCATCGGCCACGCACCCAAACCCTACAGGTCGGGCGCGTGAAGACGGCCGGCGATCGGACGGCGTTAGGCGCGGATCACGAAGCAGCGGCAACCGCTCCTTGCGCCGCAACCGCCGCGCCGTGGCGGATCAGATCGGCGGCGCGCTCGGCGATTGCGATCGTGGGCGCGTTGGTGTTGCCGCGGGGCACCGTTGGCATCACCGAGGCGTCCACCACGCGCAGCCCATCCACTCCGCGCACGCGCAGGTCGGTGTCCACCACCGCCTCGGCGTCGGTGCCCATGCGGCAGGTGCCAACGGGGTGGTAGAGCGTGAACACCTGCTGGCGGATGTGCGCGCGCACATCGTGCTCGGAGTCCGAGGCGGGGGTGTAGTAAGGGCGGGTGGTGTACGGGGCGAGCGCGGGCTGGCGAGTGATCTCGCTCGTCACGCGCATGCCCTCCACCATCCTCGCCATGTCGGTCTCCTCCGCGAGGTAGTTGTGCAGGATGTAGGGCTTCGCGGTGGGGTCGGGCGAGAGCGGCACGACGTACCCGCGGCTGGCGGGCGTGAGCACGCAGGGCGCCACGCCGAAGCCGTGCTCGAGCACGGGCTCATCGACGTACATCGCGGGGGCGGCGTGGAACTGGATGTCGGGCGCGTCGAGCGCGGCGCTGGAGCGGATGAAGCCGCCGGCCTCGGCGACGTTGGAGGTGAGCGGGCCGCGCCCTTCCCCAACGAACGCGGCGAGGTTGGCCTCGGTCAGCGGGTTGAGCAACGACACCGGCTCGTCATGCGCCCAGGTGAGCCCTGAGGCGGCGTGGTCCTGGAGGTTCTGCCCCACGCTGCGTAGATCCTGGACGACGGGGATCTGCAGCATCGTCAAGAGCTCACCCGGGCCAACCCCGGAGAGCATCAGCAGATGCGGTGAGTTGTAGGTGCCGCCACAGAGGATCGTCTCGCGCGTGGCGCGCAGCTCGTGCATCTCCCCCAGCCGCGCCGCCTGCACGCCGACGGCGCGCTCGCCCACGAACAGCACGCGGTGCACCTGCATGTAGGTCTCCACAACGAGATTGGAACGGGCCATCGCGGGGTGCAGGTAGGCGACCGCGGCGCTGCAGCGCCGCCCGTTGCGCTGGGTGCGCTGGTAGCGGCCGAAGCCCTCCTGCTCCTCGCCGTTGAAATCCTCGTTGGCCGGCAGCCCCGCCTGCGCGCACGCCTGTAGGAACGCGTCGGTGATCGGGTTGGGCGCGCGGTCCTCGCTCACCGACAGCGGCCCTCCGGCGCCGTGCAGGGCTGAGGCGCCGCGCTCGTTGTCCTCGGCGCGGATGAAGTAGGGGAGCAGATCGTCAAAGCCCCACCCCGTGCAGCCCTGCGCGCACCATCCGTCGTAGTCGGCACGGTTGCCGCGGATGTACACCATCGCGTTGGTCGAGGAGGAGCCCCCCAGGGTCTTGCCCCGCGGCAGGTAGATGCGCCGGCGATCGGCATACGGCTCGGCAGCGGTCGAGTAGTCCCAGTCGACCTGCGTGCGAAACAGCGCACTGAAGGCGACGGGCACGTGGATGTTCTCGATCGTGTCGGGCGGCCCGGCCTCGATCAGCGCCACACTCACATCGGGATCCTCGCTGAGGCGCGCCGCCAGCACGCACCCAGCCGATCCCGCGCCGACGATCACGTAATCGTATTCGGGCATTTGCGGCCTCCCTCGTTGCGGCGAGCGCGGATGCTCGCGCTTGTGAGCAATGCTACACCCGAGCAGTTGCTCAGGTGCAGTTGATCGGGAAGTCGGTGCCGCCGACGGCGAAGGATGCGTTGTGGCGCGACATCACGAAGTCTGGTGTCAGCGCGAGATGCCAGCCGTGGAAGCTGCGCAGGCGTAGGTAGGGGTGCCCAATCCCGTGACAGCCATAGAGCGTAGCCTCACGGTTGCCGGTGGTCTCCCAGCGAAACAGGGCAAGCGCGACTGGGCAGGCCCTGTGAGGAGTGACGTCGTGAAGCTTGTAGATTTCGACGCCGGTCATCACGGGGTGCTGGCACTCGATGGTCGTCAAGGCATTGGCGTGGTTGGGGCAGAGGAGGGCAAGCAGCACGATGGCGCTCGCAAGCGCGAGAGATCCCCTGACGAGCAGCGTGGTCGTGAACATCGGGCGTATGGTGATCGCTCAGCCCTCGAGCATCCAGCAGTTTTCGGTCCAGAGGAAGCGGTTCGGTCCGTGCATCAGTGGGGTGGGCAGGTCGATCGAGGCGATGTAGTCGTGGACAATGACTGTGGAGGAGGGGATTGCGCGCTGCAGTGCGTGCAGGTGTGCTCGGCTGTGGGGTTCGCGTAGGAGCTTTGAGAGCTTGGCGTTCCATCGTTGCGCGCATGTGCGGTGGTGCTGTGTGGTTCGCAGTGGGGCGTTGAGGATCGCGCAGGCTCCGGCGCCGTTTCCGCTGAGCTCGGCGGCGACGAAGTTGGAGGCGGCGCGGCGGACCCAGGCGATCTGTTCGGGGGTGCCAACGGAGCTGGCTGCGAGGGTGCTGGCGGGCGAGATCAGGGTGGCGGCGCAGGCGAGTGCGGCGATGATGCGGCGAAGGGTCATGAGAGGGTGTCGGCGGCTAAGGCTTGTTTCACAAGGGTTTGGCTGGAGGTGAGCTGGGGGCGGACAGATATCGTAGGCGTGTGCTCATTTGAGCTGGGCACACAGCGCGCGCGCTCCGGCTCTGAAGGTCTGCTACTCGAACTCCGGCGCGCTCCAGCCGGGCATGACGTCGGGCAACCCCCCACTGACGCGATCGGGGAAGCTCGCGGGGCGCTTCTCCAGGAACGCGGTGATGCCCTCGACGGCGTCCGCGGACTGACCACGCGCGACCATGCCGCGCGAGTCGGCGCGGTGGGCGAGCATGGGATGCTCGGCACCGAGCATCCTCCACATGAGCTGGCGCGCGAGCGCGACGGAGACGGGGGCGGTGTTCTCCGCGATCTCGCGCGCGAGCGCGCGGGCGGCGTCGAGGAGCTCATCTTTGGGGTGCAGGCTGCGCACGAGCCCGCCGTCAAGCGCCTCCTGGGCGGAGAACACACGACCGGTCGCAACCCACTCCATCGCGCGACTGATGCCAACGACGCGCGGCAGGAACCAGCTCGAACATGCCTCGGGGATGATGCCGCGACGCGCGAACACGAAGCCGATGCGAGCGTCGTCAGCGGCGAGGCGCACATCCATCGGCAGCGTCATCGTCGCGCCGACGCCGACAGCGGGCCCGTTGATCGCGGCGATCACCGGCTTGGTCGATTCGAAGACCCGCAGCGTGAACTCGCCGCCGTTATCGCGCGCGGGGCCGGCGCTCTCTTGCTTTCGGTAGTCGAAAGTGTCGCCACCGCTCGCGAGGTCGGCACCGGCGCAGAAGCCGCGGCCGGCGCCGGTGACGACGATCGCGCGCACCTCGTCGTTGACATCGGCGCGATCGAAGGCTGCCCGAAGCTCCAGCCCCATCTGCGCCGTCCACGCGTTCAGCCGCTCGGGACGGTTGAGCGTGATCGTGAGCACGCCGTCGGCCGTCTCGGTGATGATCTGTTCGTAGTCCATGACAGCTGCACCTCAGTGTGCAAGGCGGGGAGGACGAGGATTCAACCATACCCCGAAGCTTCACCAGCGGCACGGCTCGTACGTGCCTTGTTATCGGATCTGATAACATCCTGATATGGAGCCTTCGTTGGAGGAGGTCTTGGAGAAGGCCGCGCGGCTGCAGGCATTGGTCCCCGGCGCCGTCCTGGTTGGGGGATCCGCGGCGGCGCTTCATGCCCACCACCGGGAGTCGCTCGATAACGACCACGTCGTTGCGGACCTCGCTGGGCGCTTCGACTCGATTCTGGAGAACCTGGAAGCGCTTGGGGACTGGTCGACCGCCAAGGTCCAGCCCGGGAAGATCATCCTGGGCGAACTCGGCGGCATCGAAACGGGAGTGCGCCAGCTGCTTCGCAGCCGGCCGCTGCAGAGCACCGAGATCGAGGTGCAGGGCAAGCGGTTGCTCATACCAACCGCTGCGGAGATCCTGCGGATCAAGGCATGGCTTGCCCTGAGTCGCAGCCAGACCCGCGATTACCTCGACATCGCGGCCCTTGCGGACCGCATCGGACTCGACGAGGCGGCTGCCGTCCTGCGAGGCATCGACGACTACTACGCCGATGTCAACCGCCGGCCGGAGGCCGTGGCCACGCAGCTCCTCAGACAGCTGGCAGACCCGCGACCGCGAGACGCCGTTGTAACCACGCAGCTTGCCAGCTACAAGGCGCTGGACCCTCGCTGGCACGAGTGGTCCACGGTCAAGGCATTGCTCGCGGACCTCGCGCAGAGAATGGTGCGATGACGATGCGCTTTCGCAACCTCGACGTCGATCACACCGCGCCGGTGGACCAGTGGCCGGCGGAGGCGATCGAGACGGTCATCGACCGTGGCTCGCTCTCGGATTGGCGTCACCTCGCCGATGCGATACAGCACAACCCATGGGGTCCCGCCGCGCGCACGGCCGAGACCGTTGTTGGCTGGGATGAGCACTACGGCGTCGATGCGCTGATCTCCAATGTGATTCGACACGCCCGCGAGGACGTGGCCCTGCGAGGGCGCGCCGAGTACGCCGCGCAAATTCGCTCCTGGCGTACCCACACCGGGATGACGCTGCGCCAGTTCGCACTGGCGGCCGGCACCTCGGCATCGCGGTTGTCCGATTACGAGAACGCCAAGGTCGCCCCCACCACCGACGTGCTCGCTCGCCTCAGCCACGTCGCCGCGACTCACCCACGTGGCCAACCGCTGCGGCCACCGGCTGCATGAGCTTCCCTCACGCTGTGCGTACCGCCCCGAGCTCGTCGATCTCGATCTCGATCTCGACCTCAATCGCCGCCATCGGCCCTCGACTATCATCGCGGGGTGTCCGAGTCACTCGTATCGGTTACGTTCGACAACCTCGGAGAGGCTGCCCAGCTCGAGCTCGGCATGTGGCCCGCGGAGGTGCCCGAAGGGCAGCACTTCACTGTCGTGGATGTCCTCCCCAGGCTGCTCGAGCTGCTCGCGGCTCGGGAGCTGAAGGCGACGTTCTTCGTGGAGGGGCTCAATGCGCAGATGTACCCGCGGGCGCTGCACACGATCGTGGCCGCCGGCCACGAGGTCGCCCTGCACGCGTGGCGCCACGAGGAATGGGCGGCGCTCGACGCCGAGTCCGAGGTCGCGCTGCTGGAGCGTGCCACCAGCTCGATGCGTGCGATCGGCATCGAGCCGAGCGGCTTTCGACCGCCCGGAGGCGGCTTGACCGAACGCACGCTTCGATTGCTCGGCGAGCATGGCTGCAGCTACGTCTCGCCCGCGGGCGAGCGAGCGGGCCTGCTCGAGGGTCTGGCGGTGCTGCCCTTCCGCTGGGCGCTCGTGGACGCCTACTCCTACCTGCCCCAGTTCGCGAATCTGCGCGAACGCTACGGTGACGGGCCCGACCCCCACACGCCCGCGGAGATGGCGGGGGAGATGATCGCCGCGCTCGAGCGTCACTCAGCGCAAGATGGTCACCTGACATTGCTCTTCCATCCATTCTCCGTCGCCTTCACCGGCGATCCCGGCTGGGAGGCGCTCGACTCCGTGCTCAGCGAGACCGCTCGCCTCGCTGCAGAGGGGGCGCTCACGACGATGCGCATGGACGAGGCGGCCGCGCGGATGCTCGCGCGCCCGGAGGAGTTCGATCGCCCGCCACTGCTCGATGAGGCCACCTGGATGACACGGTGACCCCGCGTTCGCGCCGGCCCCCGCGTCCGCGCCGGCCCCTCACCGTCCTCACCGCGCTCGGCACTGCCGCCCACCACTCCTTCGAGGTTCGCGCGGGCGTCGGCTTGGTCTTCGAGCCGTTCATCGGCAGACGCGGTGCGGTCGCGATGTGGGCCGCGGGGCTGCCCGCATGGGCGCTCGCGGGATGGATCGCCGAGGGTGAGCGGATCGAGAAGTGGATTGCCCTGAACAACGCCGCCGGGCTCGCGGGCGGCATCGTCCACTTCGTCGCGTGGCCATGGGAGCGCCGCCACGGCGTTCCATACTTGATCGAAGCGGAGGGCATGACGGTCGAGCAGCTCGGGCCCTACAACAGGGTGCTTCACCTATGGACCCTCGCGGGCCTGCTGGCCGTCGCGCTCGAGACTCCGCGCCACGCCCGCGGGTGGGCGCTCTTGGGTCTGCTGCTCGGTGAGCCGCTGCGGCGCTCCGCCGTTCACCACTTCCGCTGGGCGCGGGAGCAGGCGGAGCGCGATCCTGAGCGCTGGAGCCCGGTGCTGCGCGCTTAGGTCCACTGGCTCGGCGCGTCGATCCAGCCGGTATGGCTTCCCTTCACTGCGCTCGATCGGCGAGCGTGAGGGCCGCCAGCTCGAGCTGATCGTCCCCGAAGAAGATCGCCTCGCCGATCTGGATCGAGGGCACGCCGCGAACCCCGGCGCTCCACGCCGCCTCGGTCGCCTCGCGCAGCTCCTGCTTCACGGCCGCGTCTCGCAGCGCCTCCGGGAGCTCCCCCGCGTCGAGTCCGGCCTCGCGCGCGCACTCGGCGAGCACGGCGACATCCGCGATATCGGCGCCCGCGGCGAACTGAGCGGCGAACGCCGCCCGCGCGAAGGCCGCGCCCCGGCCCTCCCGCTTGGCCCACGTCGCGGCGCGCATCGCCTTCAGGCCATCCGCCGGCCATACCGCGGGCCAGCGCAGGGGTACGCCGTAGCGGGCCGCGCGAGCCTCGAGCTCGGCGATGCGCCCCTCGCGCGCCCGCGTTGCCGCCCACGAGCCGAAGCCCCGCCGCGCGAAGATCGCGCCGAGCAGCACCGGCCGCGGCTGCGGCTCCTCGCCCAGCACCGCCGGCGCGCGCGCGAGCGCGAGGTGCGCGTAGGGCGATCCCAGATCGAAGTACAGGATGGGGCGCTTTGACAAGGAGGGCCTCCGCTGGAGCATACGCGGGGCGGGCGCCAACCGAAAGCGGCCCTGCGAAACTCAGTGCGCGGCCCATCGCCCCCCCTTGTGGGGGGCTCCTTCATCGTTGTTCAGGTGCCGATCACGAGCGCCAGCACGAGCAGCGCGAGCAGGTGAAACGTCTGATCGACCGCGATCGACACCGCCAGGTTTTCCTTGGGGTCCAGCCGCTTGACGCGCTGCATGTACGCGTGCAGGAGGCGCCCGTCGTCCTGGATCAGGTGCGGGATGAAGATCGCGGGGATCACCCAAAGCGCTTCCCAGCCGAGGCCGAGATCGCTCAGGGCCAGCACGGGGACGAAGGCGAGCGTGTAGGTGCTCACGTGCGTGAACAGCGCCCGGCGCGCCGCGGGCGGGGCGCCCCGCGCGAGGCCGCCGCGCTTGTTGCGCGCCTGCCAGTCGGTCTGCAGCAGGTAGTCCCCAACGAGGTGGCACACCAGGAACGCAATGAAGACTTCCACCCAGGTCATCGGCAGGCCAGAGCCTATCCGGCAGCCGCCGTGCCGGGCTTGCGCCTCGCCCAGTAGCCTTCGCGCGGTGAGTGCGATGCCCGATGGGAACCTGGGGAGTCCATTTCCCCCGATCGCCGACTATGGCTTCCTCTCGGACTGCGAGAGCTGCGCGCTGATCGCCCCCAGCGGCAATGTCGAGTGGATGTGCCTGCCGCGCCTCGATTCCCCCAGCGTGTTCGGCGCGATGCTCGATCGCGACGCCGGCGGCTTCCGGCTGGCGCCCGCGGGGGTGACGGTGCCCGGCGCGGTGCGCTACCTGCCGGGGACGCTCGTGCTCGAGACCAGCTGGGAGACCCGCACCGGGTGGGTGGTGGTGCGCGATGTGCTCTGCATCGGCCCCTGGCACCACACCGAGGAGCGCTCGCGCACGCACCGCCGCTCGCCCACCGACTACGACGCCGATCATGTGCTCCTGCGCACCGTGCACTGCGTGCAGGGCTGGGCCGAGATGCACCTCGACTGCGAACCCGTCTTCGACTACGGAGGCCTCGCGGCCGAGTGGTCCTACACGGGCCCCGGCTACAACGAGGCCACCGCGGGCTCGGAGGGGATGGAGCTGAAGCTGCGCCTCGTCACCGACATGAACCTCGGCTTCGAGGGGCCGCGCGCCCGCGCGCGCACAGTGCTGCGCGAGGGCGAGGCGGCGTTCGCGGCGCTCGGCTGGTCCTCGCACCCGCTGCCCACCACCTACGCGGAGGCGGATGAGCGGCTCGTGCGCACCGCGCACCACTGGCAGGAGTGGCTCAAGCAGGGCACCTTCCCCGATCATCCCTGGCGCACCTATTTGCAGCGCAGCGCGCTCACGTTGAAGGGCCTCAGCTACGCGCCCACGGGCGCGATGGTCGCGGCGGCCACCACCTCGCTGCCCGAGACGATGGGGGGCGAGCGCAACTGGGACTACCGCTACAACTGGATCCGCGACTCGACCTTCATGCTGTGGGCGCTCTACACGCTGGGCTTCGATTGGGAGGCCAACGACTTCTTCTACTTCGTCGCCGACCTCGCCGAGGCCGAGGAGGGCGAACTGCAGATCATGTATGGCATCGGCGGCGAGAGCCGCCTCGACGAGCACGAGCTCGACCACCTCTCCGGCTACGGCGGCTCGCGGCCGGTGCGCATCGGCAACGGCGCCTACCGCCAGCGCCAGCACGACGTGTGGGGGGCGGTGCTCGACTCGATCTACCTCCACACCCGCTCGCGCGATCAGCTCCCCGATCGGCTGTGGCCAATCATCAAGCGCCAGGTCGCGGGCGCGCTCGAGCACTGGCGCGACCCCGATCATGGCATCTGGGAGGTGCGCGGCGAGCCCCAGCACTTCACCTCCTCCAAGCTCATGTGCTGGGTGGCCGCCGACCGCGGCGCGCGCCTCGCGCAGCTGCGCGAGGACCGCGAGTGCGCCGAGCGCTGGGAGGCCGCCGCGCAGGAGATCCACGCCGACATCTGCGCGAACGGCGTGGACGAGCGCGGCGTCTTCACGCAGCACTACGACACCGCCTCGCTCGACGCCTCGCTGCTGTTGATGCCGCTCGTGCGCTTCCTCCCCGCCGAGGATCCGCGTATCGCTGCCACCGTGCTGGCGATCGCCGACGAGCTCACCGAGGACGGGCTCGTGCTGCGCTATCGCGTGGAGGAGACCGACGACGGCCTCTCCGGCGAGGAGGGCTCGTTCACGATCTGCTCCTTCTGGCTCGTCTCCGCGCTGTGTGAGATCGGCGAGCTCGAGCGCGCGCGCGCGCTGTGCGAGAAGCTGATCTCCCACGCCTCGCCGCTGGGGCTCTACGCGGAGGAGATCGACCCGCGCACCGGCCGCCACCTCGGCAACTTCCCCCAGGCCTTCACCCACCTCGCGCTGATCAACGCCGTGATGCACATCATCAGAGCGGAGCACAGTGAGCCCGATCCAGCCTCCGCGATGGCTACGGTACTGCGATGAGCGACGCCTCCACATACATGCGCCTGGAAGTGATCAGCGGCAACGCCCCCGGCTCGACGCTCGTCGTCGAGGACGAGCTCACGATCGGGCGCCACGCCGCCGGCCCCGGGCGGCTCTCCGAGGACGAGGAGATCTCCCGCCAGCACGCGCGCATCTCGCGCGAGGAGGCCACAGGCAACTACGCGATCGAGGACCTCGACTCCTCCAACGGCACCTTCGTAAACGGCCTGCGCATCCGCAGCCCCCGCGTGCTCGCGGAAGGGGACTCGATCGAGACCGGCGCCACCACGCTGGTCGTGAAGGAGATAGTCAAGAGGGGGCCGCCGGAGGCGGCCG
>JBIOES010000052.1:0-13332 GCA_044446265.1 Solirubrobacterales bacterium | reverse complement strand
GGCGGAGGGCTGGGTCGTCCCCCGGCCGCCGAGGCGCGAGACCGGCCAGGCCGTCGCCGTCGTGGGCTCCGGTCCGGCGGGCATGGCCGCGGCTCAGCAGCTGCGGCGCGCGGGCCACCGCGTCACCCTGTTCGAGCGCGACGAGGCGATCGGGGGCCTCGTGCGCTTCGGGGTGCCGGACTTCAAGATCGAGAAGACCGTGGTGCAGCGAAGGGTCGAGCAGCTGGCCGCCGAGGGCGTCGAGCTGCGCTGCGGCGTCGACGTCGGAAGCGACCTGGGCGTGGATAAGCTGCGCCTGGGCTACGACGCGGTCGTGCTCGCCACCGGCTCGCGCGTGCCGCGCGACCTGCCCGTCCCCGGGCGCGAGCTGGAGGGGGTGCACTTCGCGATGGACTACCTCTACCAGCGCAACCGCTGGGCGGCGAGTGAGTTCGGTCCCGAACCAACCGCCCCCCAGCCGCTGCCTTCCAGCGAGATCACCGCGAGGGGCAAGAACGTCGTGGTGATCGGCGGCGGCGACACCGGCGCTGACTGCGTCGGCAACGCGCTGCGCGAGGGCGCTCGCTCGATCGTGCAGCTGGAGCTGCTCCCCGAGCCGCCGCCCCGCCGCCCGGACGATCGCACCCCCTGGCCGCTGTGGCCGCAGAAGTACCGCCTCTCCTACGCGATGGAGGAGGCCCGCGAGGAGGGCGTGGGCGAGCAGGACTACTCGCTCACCACCACCCGCTTCGGCGGGGACGGCGAGGGACACATCGCCACGCTGCACATCGCGCAGGCCGCTCCCGAGCCGCCCTTCGGGCCGCTGGAGGGGACCGAGCGCGAGCTGCCCGCCGACCTCGTGCTGCTGGCGATGGGCTTCCTGCACCCCGAGCAGACGCTGCTCGATCAGCTCGGCGTGGAGAAGGACCCCCGCGGCAACGTCAAGGCCGTTTCTCCCTATACATCCTCCGTGGAGGGGGTCTTCGTCGCCGGCGATGCCCACCGCGGACAGTCTCTGATCGTCTGGGCCATCAACGAGGGCCGCCAGTGCGCGCGCATGGTCGATCGCTTCCTGGCCGGCCGCTGCCTGGACGCAAGCGCCTCCGAGCCCGAGGACCAAGGCATTGCGGGTCACGCCGACGCCGACGACGGGCCCGAGGGGCCGCCACTGCACGTGGGGCCGGGGATCGGCGCGGGGTAGCAAGCGGCTACGCTGGAGTGTGCATGGGCGATTCGATCGAGAACGGGCACGCAACCCTGCCGAGGACCTGCATCATCGGCGCCGGCTCCTCTGGGATCGCGGCGGCGAAGGCGCTGCGCGATCGCGGCATCCCCTTCGACTGCTTCGAGAAGTCCGACCGCGTGGGGGGGAACTGGGTGTTCGGCAACAAGAACGGGATGTCGGCCGCCTACCGCGACCTGTTCATCAACGTCTCGCGCGAGCGCATGCAGTACGCCGACTACCCGATGCCCTCTTCGATCCCCGACTTTCCCCACCATACCCACATCGCGCGCTACTTCGATGACTACGTGGACCACTTCGGCCTGCGCGAGCTGATCGCCTTCGAGACCGGGGTGGAGCGCGCTCACCGCCGCGAAGACGGCGTCTGGGAGCTGGCGCTCGACACGGGGGAGACCCGTGCCTACGACGCGCTGCTGGTCGCCAACGGCCATCACTGGAGCCAGCGCTGGCCCGAACCGGCCTTCCCCGGCTCGGATGCCTTCGCGGGCGAGCAGCTGCATGCGCACTCCTACGTGGACAACTCCCTATTCGCCGATCGCGACGTGGTGGTGCTCGGGATGGGCAACTCCGCGATGGACATCGCCGTGGAGTCCTCCTACGTCGCCCGCAACACCTACCTCGCGGCTCGCCAGGGCGCTTGGATCATCCCCAAGTACGTCTTCGGGCGGCCCGTGGACACGCTCCCCAACAACCCCCGCATCCCCTTCAGGATCCGCCAGCGCATGATCCATCAGACGATCAAGAGCTTCACCGGCGACCCCGAGCGCTACGGGCTGCCCCGTCCCAACCACAAGTTCGGCGAGGCCCACCCGACCGTCTCCGGGCGCATCCTCGATCGCATCGCCCACGGCACCATCGCGCCCAAGCCCAACATCGCCTCGCTCGCCGGCGAGGAGGTCACCTTCACCGACGGCAGCTCCGTTCACGCCGACGTGGTCGTGTACTGCACCGGCTACAAGATCGCCTTCCCGTTCTTCGACGAGGACCTCATCTCCGCGCCCGACAATCACATCGAGCTGTTCCGGCGGGTCTTCCACCCCGAGATCGACAACGTCTTCTTCATCGGCCTACTGCAGCCGTTGGGGGCGATCATGCCGCTGGCCGAGGCGCAGAGCACCTGGGTGGGCGACCACCTGCTCGGCGAGTACGCGCTGCCCGACCCGGCGCAGCTGCGCGAGGACATACGGGCCGACCAGGCGGCCATGCGCAAGCGCTACGTGGCCTCCAAGCGGCACACCATCCAGGTGGATTACGACGACTACCTCTACACCCTGGAGAAGGAGCGCCGCGCGGGCGCCGAGCGCGCACGCGCACGTGGGCTGCAGCCGCCGCTGCGCGCACGCGCGGGGGGCATTCCAGTCGAGGCGTAGCCGGATGCCCCGCTTCTGCCGCCACAGCCGCTTCATCGAGCGTTGTCCGATCTGCCGCGAGACGGTGCCCGGATTGGAGCCGGTCAAGCGCTCTTCGGGCGCCGGGCGCTCGCGTCGCGCCGCGGCGGGCTCCGGCACCGCCGGGACGCGCGCGCGCGGTCGGTCGGGCTCGGGGAAGGGCGTGCGCGTCTATACAGACGGCTCCCAGCGCGGCCAGGACGACGGCTACAGCTGCGAGCTGGTGCCCGGCCTGCACAACTCCGCCGACGCCCAGCGTCTGGCCGAGGAGCTGGCGTTCGCCAGCGGTCGCCTGAACCTGCTCAGCGCCTCGCCCCCGGATCTCTATGGCGAGGTTCGCCAGCAGGAGAGCTGGGAGCGCGCCACCTGGATGTGCTTCCTGATCGCCTACCTCTCGCCGCTGCAGGGCGAGGACCCCTTCAACGGCATTCGCCGGGCGCTGGACGTCGAGGTCGAGGTAGGCGACGCCGACTGGCGGGTCGGCGAGCTGCCCGACCTCGACGCGATTCCGCTTGGGCCACGCACGTCTCACGAATACGCGCGGGGGACACGCACGTTGCAGGCCTACCTACAATGGGCCGAGCGCGCCGGCTCACAGGTGCGCGCCTTCTCCGGGGATCACAGCTGGAGCGAGTCGCGGCGCTTCGAGCGGCTGTTCGAGCGCCTCGCGCTGCCCGGCCTGGGGCGCATGGGACGCTATGACCTGCTTGTGACCCTCGGGTGCCTCGGGTTGTACGAGCTGGAGCCGGACTCGCTGCACCTTGGGGGCGGGCGGATGGAGGCCACCGGCGATCTCACGACGCTCGCCGCCAAGCGGTTGTTCGGCATCGGCGATCCGCTGGTCCTCGAGCGCCGCGCGCTCGCACTGGCCGAGGCCGTCTCCGTACCGGTGGAGGCGCTCGACCTAGCGCTCGCCAACTGGAGCGCCGGCGAGCGGGCCACGCTGGGCGTTCCCTCCGACACCGCGGACGTCCTCGTGCTGGAGCATGCCCGCAGGGCGCTCGAGCTCTGAAAAATGCCGTCCACACGGCCGCTTACAGTCTCCCTGTCATTTCTTCCTCCGCCCCTCAGGGAGCCGCGATGCCGCTCTGCTTCATCGAACCCAAAGACGCCATCCGAGTCATCGCCGAGTCGCTCGGTCGGGAGGCGCGCCGCCAGCTGGTGGGCGAGGTCGTGCGGGCGTGGGTCGACGACATCCCCGATCAGGAGCTCTCGTTGCACTACGCCAAGGCGATCGCCGGCCTGGATGAGGACGATCTGCACCTGCTCGCCGCGTGGCACGCGTCGCTGGAGGTCGGCCAGCCGATCCCCAACACCGCTTTCCTCGTTGGCGTCTTCCCGAGTCTCGGCGAGAACCGGCGCGAGGCGCTGAAGATCGCCGCCGGCTTCCGCGGCGAGGAAGCCTTCCAAGCCGGTGTCGCCGAGGATCAGGCGCTCGATACGGTGCTGCCCCACCTCTCCCGCGAGCGCGCCATCGAGCTCGCCAACGAGTGCATCGGGCTCTACATGTGGGATCGGTTGGGCTGCGATAACTGAAGCCTCGCCGCGCCTCGCCTGGCAGTAGACTTGGGGCATATGCCCACCGTTGAGGACGTCATGGATGCACTGTCCAACGTGATCGACCCTGAGCTCGGCCTGGACTTCGTCGAACTCGGGCTCATCTACGGAGTTGAGGTCGAGGGGGGACACGTGGGCGTCACGTTCACCCTTACCACCCCCGGGTGTCCGATCGGGCCGCAGGTCACCGAGCAGATCGAAGAGTTCGTGGGCGAACTGGATGGGGTGCAGACGGTCGCCTCGGAGATGGTATTCACGCCCCCTTGGTCGCCGGAGAAGATGAGCGAGGACGCTAAGTTCGCGCTCGGTTACTGATCTTGCTGGGGCCGTCCTCAGACGGCGCCCCCACGGATAGGCCACGAGCCAAGGCCACGAGCCCGGCCAGCTCGGCGGCGATACTCGCGCCGATCGAGTCGATGTCGTGCAGCGCGTCGAAATCGCCCAGCAGGCCGAAGTTCATCTGGCCGTTGTAGGACATGATCGCGACCGCCAGCGCGTGGTGCTCTGGTAGGAAGGCGACGGGGTATGCCTCGAGCATCCGGCGCCCCAGCACGTACAGCGGGAACTGCGGCCCCGGCACGTTGGTGACGATCAGGTTGAACAGGCGCGTGGAGAAGTTGATCCGCGATGCCTGCGCGAGGATCGTGGGCGGCGCGAAGTTCTGCGCGCCGGCGATCACCTCCGCGCCGAGCGCCTGCTTGGACTCCTTCAGCCCGTCCATCGCCTGCTTGACGAAGCGCAGGCGCTGCACGGGGTCGGAGATGTAGACGGGTAGCGGTCCGCGCATCACCACGATGCGGTTGCCCGCCTCGTGGTGCTCGCTATCGGTGCGCACCGAGACGGGCACGAGCGCGCGCAGCTCCACCCCGGCGGTGCGCGCCCCGCGGGCGATCAGGAAGCTGCGCAGCGCGCCCGCGACGACCGCCAGCACCACATCGTTGACGGTGCACCCGAACGCTTTCTTGACGGTCTTGAAGTCATCGAGCGAGCTGCCCACGCCCACGAAGCGCCGGTGCGGGCCGATGTCCACGTTCAGAGGGGTCGGGGGCGCCGGGTTCAGTCCGGCCCACACGAGCTCCCCCAGCCCCTCGGCGGCTTCGCGGGCGCCGGCGAGCGCCCGATCGGGGTGCGCCAGCGCCTCCAGCGCGCCACCCACCAGATCGACCCCAGCGCTCACCGCGCCGCGCAGCCCGGCGGCCACCAGCTCGACGCCTCCCGGTTCGCGATGGGGCTGCCACGGGCGACCGGAGTGCGCCACCGGCGGCGGATCGGGGGAGAGGTCGAACAGCACCGTCGCCAGGTCGATGCCCGCGATCCCGTCGATCAGCGAGTGGTGGGTCTTCGAGATCAGCGCGAAGCGGTGATTATCCAAGCCCTCGATCAGCCACATCTCCCACAGCGGCTTGGAGCGGTCCAGTTGCTGGGAGAAGATCCGCGCCGTGAGCGCCTGCAGCTGCTCCCACCCGCCGGGCGCGGGCAGCGCGGTGTTGCGCACGTGATACTCCAGGTTGAAGCTCGGATCGTCGATCCACACCGGGCGCCCGCTGTCGAGCGCGGTGTGAGCCAGCTTGTGGCGGTAGCGGGGCACCAGGTGCAGGCGCCAGCGGATCTGTTCCTGGAACTCGTCGATCGAGGGCGGCGGGCCCTCCAGGATCGTGAGGCCCCCAACGTGCATGTGCGAGTGGATCCCCTCCTGGTGCAGGAACGAGGCATCCACGGCGGTAAGACGATCCAAATGGCGCGGAGGCATTCTCGCTAGAGCCTAGAGGGTGGCGCAGCCGGCCGTAGGCCGGCGAGCCGGGCCCCTCTCTTTCCGATCAAGGGGTGGCGCAGCCGGCTGGAAGCCGGCTGGCCGAAACGGGGATTCGCGCCGGAGGCGCGTGTCTCCCGGCTTCGGTCGGGCCCCTCTCTTTCCGATCTACAATGACGCCAGTGCCCACCACGGCCACTGCGCCCAACACCGTCGAGAAGTTGCTGCTGGCCGCGCCGCGCGGGTACTGCGCGGGCGTGGATCGCGCCGTGCAGACCGTGGAACGCGCCCTCGAGCTGCACGGTCCGCCGGTGTATGTGCGCAAGGAGATCGTGCACAACAAACACGTCGTGCGCCGACTGCGCGAGCGCGGCGCCATCTTCGTCGATCAGGAGACCGAAGTCCCCACCGGAGCCATCACCGTGTTCTCGGCGCACGGCGTGGCGCCCTCGGTTCGCGCCAACGCGCAGGCGCGGGGACTGCGCACGATCGACGCCACGTGCCCGCTGGTCACCAAGGTGCACCGCGAGGCCCAGCGCTTCGCCGAGCAGGGCTACACGATCGTGCTCGTCGGCCACGAGGGCCACGAGGAGGTCGAAGGCACGATGGGCGAGGCGCCGCAGAGCATCGTGCTGGTGCAGAGCGAGCGGGACGTCGATGCCCTGCAGGTGGAGGACCCCGAGCGCGTCGCCTACGTCACGCAGACGACCCTCTCGGTGGATGAAACGAGCGCGATCGTCGCGCGCCTGCGCGAGCGCTTCCCCGCCATCGTCGGCCCGCGCACAGATGACATCTGCTACGCCACCACCAACCGCCAGGCCGCCGTCAAGGAGCTGGCGAGCCGCTGCGAGCTGGTGCTGGTGATCGGCTCGCGCAACTCCTCCAACTCCGTGCGCCTCGTCGAGGTGGCGCGCGACTGCGGCGCCGAGGCGTATCTGATCGACAACCGCGAGGAGGTGCGCGAGGAGTGGCTTGCGGGCAAGCGCGTCGTCGGCGTCTCCTCTGGGGCCTCCGCGCCCGATGAGCTGGTGGACGATCTGCTCGACTTCTTTCGCGCGCGCGGGCTGGGTGAGGAGGACATCGCCGAGGTGAGTGTCGTCCGCGAGGACGTCCGCTTCATGCTCCCCAAGCCGGTCAGGGCAGCCTGCGCACCCTAGTCGTCTCCGACCTGCACCTCGGCAGCGCCTCGCGCGCCGATCTGCTGCGCCGTCCCGAGCTGCGCGGCGTCCTGTTCGATGCTCTGGAGGACGTCGATCGCCTGGTGCTGCTCGGCGACGTGCTGGAGCTGCGCCACGGCCCGCGCCGCGAGGCGCTGGAGGGCGCGCGGGCGTTCTTCGAGGATCTCGGTCGTGCCTTCGCTGGGCGCGAGGTGGTGCTGCTCGCCGGCAACCACGACCACGCGCTCATCGAGCCGTGGCTGGAGCGCCGCCGCGAGCTGATCGACCCCGGCCCGCTCGCGCTGGAGCAGCGCTTCGCGGCTCAGGACGCCTCGCCGACCGTGGCGACCCTGGCCGACTGGGCCGCGCCCGCGCGGCTCTCCGTGGCCTACCCCGGCCTGTGGGTGCGCCCCGACGTCTATGCCACCCACGGTCACTACCTGGACTGCCATCTGACCGTGCCCACGATGGAGCGGCTGGGCATCGCCGCCGTCGGACGCATGCAGCGCCGTCCCCCGCTCTCGTTCGAGCGCCCCGAGGACTACGAGGCGGTGACGGCCCCGGTGTTCGCCTGGATCGACGCGATGGCTCAGCAGGCGCGAAGTGGCGCTACGCTCAACGGCGACAGCACCGTGCGCGCCTGGCGCACGCTTGGTGGCGACAGCAACCACCGGCCCAGCCGGCGCAGCACGGCGCTGCGCAACCGTGTGCTCACCGGCGCCTTCCCGCTCGTGGTCGCCGCGCTCAACCGCGCCGGCCTCGGCACCTTCCACGCCGACATCTCTCCTCCCGAGTTGCGCCGCGCGGGGCTGCGTGCGATGGGCGAGGTCGCCGCTGCGCTCGGCCTCGGCGAGGCGCCCCTGCATATCGTCTTCGGTCACACCCACCGCTGCGGGCCGCTGTCGGGCGACGAGCCGGGGGAGTGGCGCACGCCCGGTGGTGCGCAGCTCCTCAACAGCGGCTGTTGGACCTTCGACGACTACTTCCTGAACGGGCAGACGAGCGGGAATCCCTACTGGCCGGGAGGCGCCGTGCTCGTGCAGGATGAGGGACCGCCGCTGCTCAAGCGGTTGCTGTGCGAGCACTCCCACGCCGAGCTCGCGCCAGGACACGCTCGCCCAGCAGATCCGCGCCCAAGCCGATCCAGATGATGTAGGCCAGCGACGTGGGCATGACATAGCGCGCCTCGACGTGGATGATCCAGTAGGGGATGAGCGTTGCCAGCACAAAGGCGATCAGCAGCGTGTGCTCGCGCTTGCGGCCTCGCCACGTCAGGGCGAGCACGAGCATCGCGAGCAGGAAGATGGCGGGCTGCAGTGAGCTCTGCAGGAAGTAGAAGGGACGGTTTACAGCGTAGGAGAGGATGCCTCCACCGGTGCGCGCTCGGTAGCTCAGCGGCGATTCGCCGCCCCTATACATCCAGGAATACTCGTACTCGCCGACCGTCGAGACGATGGTGCGGCGGGCGACGAGCTTCGCGTAATAGAGCGGGTGCTGCTCGATCAGACGCTCTGCCCACTTGAGCACGAAGGCGTCGTACGCCGGCGTCGAGTAGACCAGATCCGGTCGCTCGCGGTGCACTTCCGCGTGCAGGAAGTCCTCCAGACTCGGTGGTTCGCCGTGCACATCCGCGCGGAGGGGGTTCTTGCCCCCGATGACGAAGTCGTTGTTGAGTTCACCCAGGCCCACCATCATCGTCACGCCGACCCCTGTGCGCATCAACACGAATTCGTGGAATACGAGGTAGTTGCGGACTATCCATGGCATGGCGACGGCGACGGCGACGGCGGTGACGATGGCGGCGCTGCGCGCCGGCTTGCGCCAGCCGGCCCAGGGGACGCTGGCGAGTGCCAGCGCGGCGGGGAAGAACAGGAGGTTGGGACGGAAGTAGGCGGCCACGCCGACCAGCGCGCCATAGAGCAAGAGCCAACGCCAACGATTGGGTGAGCGCATCATCTGCAGGTGCGCCGCCAGGATCGCGATCGAGAAGTCGATCGCCCAGATGTCGTTGTTGAGGAACGACGTCTGCTGGGCGATCGGCGGGAAGACGGCATACAGCGTCGCCGCGACGAGCGCCGCACGGCGGCGCGCGAAGAGCAGCAATGCGATGCGGTAGACGAGCAGGGCGACGAGCGAGTCGATCAGGATCTGAAGCGCATCCCCATAGATGTAGCGTTCGTCGCCGGTCAGCTTCCACAGACCGGCGAGCAACAGGGGCGCCCCGATCGGCACGATGGAGTACTGCTGCCAGTGCGGATGCGCTTCGGCAGCGGCGTAGTCGATTTCAGCTGGGTCGATGAGACGGCGCCTCTGAGCTTCCAGGTTCCAGGTGCGGTTAAACGTGGCATCGTCGATTACGGCCCCGTGACCGTGGTTGATGTTGTGGGCGAATTCGCCTATCAGCACGACCACGTTGTGGTGCGGTTCTGGCGTGGCGGGGAGGTAGGCGCAACGCACTCCCAGGGCAAGCGCGAAGATGAGGATCAGTGCGAGGTTGCGACGCAGCATCGCGCCTGCTCACCCTCTCTGCAACTGAGCGACGGCGGGGTCTGGTGGGAGCCGGTCCGCGGCGGCCCAGACGGGCGTGGCGAACGTGTCCGGCCTTGGCTCGCACTGATAGACGAACTGATAGCCGAAGAGCGTGGGGCGCAGCGCGACCGCGATTCGATCGGCCGCGCGCAACGCTCGGGTGGCCATGCCCTCATCGCGCACCAGCACCTCCAGCGGCACGCCCGTCGTCCTGTTGCGCACCACCCTGAAGCCCGCGTCCTCCAGCCTGCGCAGCAGACCCCGGCGGGTGAAGAAGCGGACGTGGCCCTGGTCGAAGATGCCGCGCTGGTCGTAGTCGAACAGGCCGAGCGCCGTGCGCGCGCGGGCGTACCAGTGACCGAAGTTGGGGACCGACGCGATCAGCGTCCCCCGCGGCGCCAACACCGCGCCGATCTGAGCAAGGATCAGCTCGGGGACGCGCACGTGCTCGAGCACATCCGCCGCGAGCACGACGTCGAACGGCTCTTCCTCCGCCATCTCGGGCGGCAGCCCGTGATCGAGGTCGCGCTGGATGAAGCGATCGACACGATCGTGCACCTCGGGCAGGTCCAGCAGATCCACGCCTGTGACCGTGTGGCCGCAGGCGCGCGCTCGTTCGGCGAGCAGGCCTCCAGAGCAACCCAGGTCGAGGATGCGCGCCGGGGGCATCTGCTCGAGCCAGCGCACGATGATCGCGTGCGAGCTGTCCCTGCTCTCTTTCAAGGTGTATTCCTCGCCCACCGCGCTCAGGCCGTCCGAGATGAACCCGAGCGTCGCCAGGCGATGGCGCAGAACGGCCATGGATACGTCCTTGGCGTACTTCAGGCCGTCCACGTAACAGATCTCATCGCCGTAGTAGGTCGCGATCGGCACCTCCACGATGCGCTTGCCGGCATCCACCAACTCGATGATGATCTGGGTGTCGAAGTCAAAGCCGTCGGAGTTGCGCTCAAAGGGGATTGAGGACAGCGCTTTGACGCTGTAGGCGCGGTAGCCGGAGTGGAACTCTGATAGGTCCGTTCCCAGCATGTGGTTCTCAAAGCGTGTGAGGATCCTGTTCCCGACGTACTTGTAGAGCGGCATACCGCCCTTGCGCGCCGCGCCCTTGACCATCATCCGCGAGCCGAACACCGCGTCGCATTCCCCGCGCTCCAGCGGCGCGACGATCTCCTCCAAGCACTCCGGCGCGTACTGGCCGTCGCCGTGCAGCAGCACCACGATGTCCAGATCGCGCTCGATGGCCAGGCGATAGCCCGCCTTCTGGTTGCCACCGTAGCCGAGGTTGCTCGCGTGGCGGACGATCGTCAGCGGCAAGTCGTCGGTGATCTGCCGGTAGCCCAGACCGACCAGGTAGGTGGAGTCCTGGCTGGCGTCGTCGCACACGAATACCTCCGTGATGCGCGATCGGAAGGCCTTCGGGATGCGATCGAGCACCTGGGCCAGCGTCGATACCGCGTTGTACGCGACCACGAGCACGCCGATCCGGGGCAAGCCGGTCGCCTCCGGGGCCTGCGGCAGGGTGCGCGGGTGGGGAAGTATCTCAGCCATCGGCAGTCGGGCGATATTAGGTCTCTGAAAAGCCGCATCGATCTGGATAGCCGCAACCGCCGAGCCGGAGCGCTCGCGCGATGGTTCTTTGTTTCCGACTGGCCCCTCGGGGAAGAGGGGGAGCCGGGGCCGGGCCGGCCGGGATCGAGACCCGCGACCGGCGCTTGGAGTCCTATCGAGATGCGCTCTGGGCGATGCCGGGCGTGAAGCACGTCGCCAGGCAGCGCACGCCCGTGCCGACCTCCAGCTCCAGCACGCCCGTGGTGTGGTGGTGGTGCTCGATCAGGGGGTAGGCACCCGGGTGGATGACGCTCACCTCGGTTCCACCGTCCGCGGGGCCACCGTTGACTGCCACCACGCCTGCACCATCGAGGACGGCCCACACGCCGCCGGCCTCATACGGGCCCGAGTAAGGGCCCTCGCGGTCCTCGCTCTGAGGCGCCAGCGACGCGCCCTCGGCGTCCTCGGGGCGCAGCGGCGGGAGCGGCTCGCGCTCGATCCCCAGCAGCTCCTGGATCGCCAGCTCGCTTTCGCGGTAGGCGCCCTCGCCGTAGTGGTGCTCGAAGAGCATCCCCTGTGCGTCGAACAGGTAGCGCGCGGGCCAGCCCCGGTTGCCGTACTCCTCCCACATCTCGAGCTCCGGGTCCACCAGCACGGGGTACTCGATGCCCAGCCGCGCCACCGCCGCGCGCACGTCATCGCGCTCCCGCGCCGCATCGAAGCCGGGGGAGTGGATGCCCACGACCCGCAGGCCATCGGACTCGTAGCGCTCGTGCCACGCCTCGAGGTAGGGCAAGGTGCGCAGGGAGTTGGGTCGACAACAGTCCCAAAACTCGATCAGCACCGGCTGGCCGCGCAGCTTGTCCATCCGCACCGTGGGCACGTTCACCCACTTCAGGTGCGTGAGGAACGGCGGCGCGGCGATGGTGTCTACGGGAGCACGCAAGGGATCGCGCGACTCGGCTACCCGATGGAACCGACCATCTCCAGCTGAATCAACCGATTGAGCTCGACCGCGTACTCCATCGGCAACTCCTTCGTGACGGGCTCGATGAAGCCGTTGACGATCATCGCGGCGGCCTCGTCCTCGGTGAACCCGCGCGAGCCCATGTAGAAGAGCTGATCGTCGGAGATGCGGCCCACGGTGGCCTCGTGGGCGACGGTCACATGGGGGTTCTGGATCTGGATGTCCGGCCAGGTGTCCGAGCGAGATTCGCCGTCCATCATCAGCCCGTCGCACTGCACGCGCGCCTTGGAGCCGGCGCTGTTGTGGCCCATGCGCACGAGGCCGCGGTAGCCCATGATGCCGCCGTCCTTGGAGATCGACTTGGCGAGGATGTTGGAGGTGGTGTTGGGGGCCAGGTGCACGACCTTCGCGCCGGTGTCCTTGTGCACGCCCTTTCCGGCGACGCCCACGTTCAAATGGTCGGCGCGCGCGCCCTCGCCCATCAGGAACGAGCCGGGGTAGAGCATCACGTACTTCGCTCCCATCGAGCCGCCAACCCACTCAACGGTGCCGTTTGCGTCCACGACGGCGCGCTTGGTGTTGAGGTTGTAGACGTCCTTGGACCAGTTCTGCACGGTCGTGTAGCGGGCCTTGGCGCCCTCGTGCACGAAGATCTCAACGACGGCGGAGTGCATCGAGTTGACGCTGTAGGTCTGCGCGGTGCATCCCTCGATGTAGTTCACCTCGGCGCCCTCGTCGGCGATGATCAGCGTGTGCTCGAAGGTGCCCTCGCCGGCTCCCTCCATGCGGAAGTAGGACTGCAGCGGCAGGTCGCACTTGACGCCCTTGGGGATGTAGCAGAAGGCCCCGCCCGACCAGACCGCGCCGTGGAGCGCCGAGAACTTGTTGTCCTGCGCCGGCACGCACTTGGTCATGAAGTACCTCTGCACGAGCTCCGGGTACTCGGTGATCGCTGTGTCCATCGAGCAGAACAGAATCCCCTGCTTGGCGTACTCCTCCTTGAGCCCCTCGTACACGGGCTCCTGGCGCCACACGCCGACCACGCCCGCGAGGTGCTCGCGCTCGGCCTGGGGGATCCCGAGGTCCTCGTAGGTCTGCTTCATGTCCGCCGGCACGTCGTCCCAGCTGTTGAAGCGTCCCGCAGTCGGAGGCGAGTACAGGACCAGGTCGTCGAGGTTCAGGCCGCTCAGGTCCGGTCCCCACGTGGGGACCGG
>JBIOES010000051.1:0-13344 GCA_044446265.1 Solirubrobacterales bacterium | reverse complement strand
GCTGAGGGCGGGCAGCCCGACACCGGTGCAGTTCACACCCGGGGAAAGGGCGCTGCTGTGGCCCGCAAACGGCCACGTCGCACTGGTGCCGGCCGCGACGCCCGCGGTTGTGCAGGCGATGGTGGTGGCGGGCAACGAGCTACAGGAACTCCCCTACGGGCCCACTGGTCATCCCGATCCGCGGGGCGCTTCGAGCGAGGACTGTTCGAGCAGCGTCAACTACATCCTCTTCCGCTCGGGGGTGCGCTCGATCGCGGAAATCCTCCAGCAGAACCCGCTGGCGCAGGACTACGTCAATTGGGGTGCGCCCGGGCTGGGACGGTGGGTGAGCATCTACGCGACGACCGCGCCCACCGACCACGTCTTCATCGTGATCGCGGGATTACGGTTGGATACGAGTCACACCGGCACCGACGTGGGCCCCAACCGCGATCAGGATGGCCCGCGCTGGCGCATCCTGGATCACACCCCCGATTGGGCGCACTGGTCGGTGCGCCACCCACCCGGGTTATAAAGTGGCGATCAGTGTCCACGCGCAAGGTCGAGCACCTGCTGATCGGCGGCGGCCTGGCGAGCGCGAACTGCGCGCGCTGGCTGCGCGAGTCCGGCGCGGAGGGGGAGATCCTGCTGGTGGGCCGCGAGCCCGACCCGCCCTACAACCGCCCGCCCTGCTCCAAGGGCTACCTGCAGGGCTCCGAATCGCGCGAGGACGCCTACTTCCGTCCGCGGGAGTGGTGGGTGCAGCAGCGGATCGAGCTGCGCACGCGCACGAGCGTCACGAAGCTCGACACGGCGGCCAAGCAGGCGACGCTCTCCAGCAAGGAGGTCGTCGCCTACGACACCGCGCTGCTCGCGAGCGGCGCCAACGTGCGGCGGCTGAACGTGGAGGGGTGCGAGCTGGAGGGCATCCACTACCTGCGCACGCTGGGCAACGCCGACGCGATCCGCGCCGACGCCGCCGGCAAGCGCGTGGTGCTGATCGGGGGCTCCTACATCGGCTGCGAGGTCGCCGCCTCGCTCACGCTGCAGGGCAGTACCTGCGCGATCGTGATGCAGGAGTCGGTGACGCTGGAGCGCGGTTTCGGCGCACAGGCCGGCCGTTTCTTCCAGGAGTGCCTGCGAGAGCACGGGGTGGCCATTCACGGCGGGGACGAGCTGGAGCGCTTCGAGGGGGCCGGCGGACGGGTGGGCGCGGTCGTCACCAAGAACGGGCTGCGGCTGGAGGCCGACGCGGTGGTGATCGGCGCGGGCGTTGCCCCCGACGTCTCGCTCGCGCGCGCCGCCGGGCTGAGGCTCGACGAGGAGCACGGCGGAATCGCCTGCGACAGCGCGCTGCGCACCTCCGCGCCTGGAGTGTGGGCGGCTGGGGACGTCGCCGCCTACGACAGCGTCGTGCACGGGCGGCGCATTCGTGTGGAGCACTGGGACGTCGCCTTCAACCACGGCAAGACGGCCGCGCTGAACATGCTGGGCGCCGAGCGGCCCCACACGGAGGTGCCCTACTTCTTCTCCGACCTCGCCGATTGGGCGTCGCTGGAGTACGTCGGCCCGGCTCGCGAGTGGGACGAGGAGATAGTGCGCGGGTCGCTTGAGGAGGGCAGCTTCTTGGTGTGGTACCTGAAGGATGGGCGCGTGGTGGGGGCGCTGTCGGTTGGACGCTCAGACGATCTCGACCACGCGCGGCGGCTGATCGTCGCGGGCCGTCCGCTGGGGGAGGAGCGCGGGGGGCTCGGCGACCTCGAGGTCGAGCTGGAGGGGATCGGCCGCTGAGGGCGCAGCCGTCGACGGCGCGTCGCTCCTGCCGCCTGTCGCCTGTCGCGGTAGGATGCGGGAATCCGAAAAGGTCGGTGGTGAAGGGAAGCCGGTGAGAATCCGGCGCGGACCCGCCACTGTGACCGGGGATGCCCACCGCGGCGCGCGTAACGCGTGCAGCCACCGACCGCCGCCGGCGGACGGGAAGGCGCGGAGGGGTGGGCCCGGCAGCCAGGAGACCTGCCTCCGACCTCAAGCCCGCAAGCCCTCGTGGAAAGGGGTGGCTCATGTTCATACGCCTCATCGCTTCACGCTCAGCGCGCGCTGAGCGATCTGGTTCGCGTCAGGTGCGCGCCGTGCGGTCCTCGCGTTCAGTTACGGGCGCTTCTTCGGCGCTCGCCGTGCTCGTGCTGCTTTCGCTGCTGGCCTCTGCGCCGATCGCGCTTGGCGCCGGCCCGGCGACCGTCACCGTCAGGGCCGTCGGGCCCGGTCCCAGCTATCAGACGCTCGTGCCGCTCACGACGGTCACGACGAATGCGACGCCGGTCGTCAACGACGGCAACAGCGCGGACAGCTGCTCCGGCACGAGCGCTGCGGGGGCTCTGCAGCTCGCCACCGCGGGCAACTGGAAGGGCACGTGGTCAGCAGAATTATCTGCTTACTTCGTGGAAACGATCGCGGGAACCGCCCTCTCCGGCTCCTACTGGAACTTCTGGCACAACAACGCAGAATCGACGCTTGGGATCTGCGGAGTGGAACCGAGCGCCGGCGACAGCCTCCTGTTCTTCCCGGAATGCTATGAAAAGTGCTCGGGCCCACCGCCCAGCGTGCTGAGCATCCAGGCTCCCGCGACGGCCGAAGTCGGCAAGCCGGTGAGCATCCAGGTGCTCTCCTACCCCAATCCCGCCGGAGCTCCGGTGCCCCAGCCCGAAGCCACCGTCACAGGTGGGGGCGAGAGCTCGCAGCCCACCGACGCCCAGGGGCAGACGACGATGACGTTCACGGGCGACGAGCGTTTCAGCCTGTATGCAAGGGGACCCGCCGAAGCAGCCGCAATCCCCGCGGAAGCGTTCATCTGCGCGCACGAAGGCAACGACGGAACCTGCGGCACCACGGCGCCGGCGGGCTCGACCGCCGCGACGCAGACATCCAGCGCCCCCCTTGGCGCCGCTCCCTACAGGGGACCGTTCGCGCTGGTGGCCCGAGCCACCGCGTTGAGCGAAGGGCGCGTCTATCGACGTGGACACGCGCCCAGGACATTGACCGGCGAGGTCGTTGCTCATACCGCCGTGGATTCGGTGAGCATCGGACTGCGTCGCAGCTACCGGGGTCGCTGCTCGACATACAACGCCGCCCGCGAGCGTTTCCTGCGCGCCCGTTGCGGCACGGATAGCTTCTTCAAGGTGGCGAGTGGGGCGACGAGCTTCTCCTACCTGCTGCCGGCCCAGCTCTCGCCCGGACGCTACGTCTTCGACATCCAGGCCGTGGACGCCGCGGGCAACCACGTCGCGCTGGCCCGGGGCAGCTCGAGGATCGTCTTCCATGTCCAGTAGGCCCCCGCTCGATGCCCATTGAGAAGAGAGCTCCGGCGCGGCGCGCGCTGCTGGGCGCGCTGGTGGCTGCCCTCGCCGCAGCCGGCCTCCTGGCCGGCTGCGGGCTGGGCGCAGGACCCGCGCCCACCGGCGTTCAGCTGACCGTCACGCGCGAATTCGGCGCGGCGGCGCTGCGCCAGTCGAGCGCGCCGCACGTGCAGGGCAGCGAGACCGTGATGAGCCTCCTGATGCGCAACAACGCTGTCGCCACTCGCTTCAGCGGGGGTTTCGTGGAGTCGATCGATGGGCACTCCGGCGGTCAGCGCAGCGGTCAGCCGAGCGACTGGTTCTACTACGTCAACGGCGTGCAGGCTCCCAAGGGCGCCGCCGAGACCGTCGTGCACCCGGGGGATCGGGTGTGGTGGGATTTGCACAACTGGAGCCAGACTCAGGAGGTGCCCGCGGTCGTCGGCTCCTTCCCCGCGCCTTTCGTCGATGGGATCGAAGGCAAGCGGCTGCCGGTGCGCGTGGAGTGCGCGGAGGTGCAGAGCGAACCGTGCCGCACCGTGCGCTCCCGCCTGCACGCGCTCGCGGTCCCCGACGCGGTTTCGACGGTCGTGCCGGGCGAAGAGCCCGACACGCTGCGCGTGCTCGTCGGGGCGTGGCCAGCGCTTGCTCTCGATCCGGCTGCTCTGGGCATCCAGCGGGGCCCCGCCACGAGCGGGGTCTACGCGCGTCCTTCCGCCAATGGGGAGAAGCTCACGCTGCTCGACGCCAACGGACACCCCACGAGTACTTTGGGCGCGGGCGCCGGTCTGCTGGCGGCCACGCGCTACTCGCAGAGCGCGCCGGTGTGGGTCATCACCGGCACCGACGCCGCGGGTGTCGAGCTCGCGGCGAAGGCCTTCAACCAGAGCACCCTGCACAACCGCTTCGCGGTGGCCCTCACCGCTTCGGGTACAGCCCTCTCCATACCCCAGCCGAGCCCATGAACGGAGCGCTCTTCTACCGGCGCCTGCCCACCCCGCTGCACGCTGCGCGCGCCGGCGTGGGAGCGATGTGGGCGGCGGCCCTCTGTGCGGCCGCTCTGCTGCTCTTCCATCCGCTCGCGCTTGCAGCCCTCACGCTGGCGGTGCTCGGCGCGGCGGCCGGCGCCGGGGTGGGGCGCGAGGTGGCGCGCGCGCTGCGCACCGCCCTGATCGTGGCGCTGCCGATCGTGACCGTCAACGTGCTCGTCTCGCGCCAGGGTCTCACGGTGTTCGCGCGCCTGGGCGACCTCGGGCCGTTCGGACAGGGCGATCTCACGGTGGAGGCGCTGGTGTATGGGGCGGTGATCGCGCTGAAGGTGACTCTCCTGATCCTGATCATGACGCTCGCCAGCCTCACGATCGACCCCGACGAGCTGCTGCGGGCGCTGCGCCGGTTCTCCTTTCGCTCGGCCCTAACGGCGTCGCTGGCGACGCGCATGGTGCCGCTGCTCGCGGCCGACGCGCAGCGGCTGGCCGAGGCGCAGCGCACGCGTCCCGGCGGCGCTCCTCGCGGGACGCGCGGCCGGGTGCTGCTCCTGGGAGCCGTCGTCGGCGGTTCGCTCGATCGCGCGATGGACGTCGCCGCGACGCTGGAGCTGCGTGGATTCGCCGCTGCCTCGGGGCGGGTGCGAACGAGTACGCCTCGTGGGCGTGGGCGTGGGCGTGGGCGTGGACGTGGACGTGGACGTTGGCGCGGGCGCGGGTTTGGGCACGGCGCGGTTCGCCTGCGCCGGCCGTGGTCGCGCCACGACCTCGCGTTTGCCACCTCGGCGCTGGCCGTCCTTGTGCTGGCGCTCGCCGCGCGTCTCACAGATCTCGCCTCGTTCGACGCCTATCCGCTCCTGCGGATGCGCCTCGACGCCGGCACGCTCGCGCTATGCCTTGCCCTCGTTGTGGCTGTGCTGCTGCCCCTCTGCGATCGCCGGGGAGTCGAGCTGTGAACATCGGCGAGCGGCGTGGACTCGGTTGCGACCCGGCTGCGGGGGCCAACCCGGCTGTGCTCGAGTTCGAGCGTGTCACCTACACCTACCCCGAACAGGGAGCGGAGGAGCGCGAGGGCCACGGTACCCCGGCGCTCAGCGACGTGAGCCTCGCCGTCGCGCCCGGGGAGTTCTGTCTGCTGGCAGGCCTCTCCGGGCACGGAAAGTCGACGCTGCTGCGCGCTGCCTGCGGGCTGGCGCCGCACTTCCACGGCGGGCGCTTCGCCGGGCGCGTGCGGCTCTGCGGACTGGACACGCGCGAGCACCCCCCCGCGCGGTTGGGGGCGCTGGTGGGAGTTCTCTTCCAGGACCCGGAGACGCAGCTCGTGATGAACTCCGTGCGCGGTGAGCTCGCGCTCGCGCTGGAAAGCCGCGGGCATGGCGCCGCGGCTGTCGCGCGCGGCGTCGAGGAGGTCGCGCTGGCGCTCGGCATCGACCATCTCCTGGAACGCTCGATCCACTCCCTCTCCGGCGGGGAGCAGCAGCGCGTGGCGCTCGGCGCGGCGCTCGTGGGCCGCCCGCGGGTGGTGCTGCTCGACGAGCCCACCTCCCAGCTCGATCCCGTCGCCGCGGATGAGCTGATCGGTTTGCTGTGGCGCCTGAATCAGGAGTGGGAGACGACCATCGTGCTCTCCGAGCACCGCCTGGAGCGCTGCCTGGCCGTCGCCGACCGCGTGGTGGCTCTGCACGAGGGAAGCGTCGCCCACGATGGCGCGTCGGACTCGTTCCTGGAGTGGGCGGCGGGCAGCGCGCCGGCGCTGCAGACCCCCGGCGCGAAGCTGTTTTCGCTGGCCGGCCTAACTCCATCGCCGGTGGGGGTCAAGCAGGCGCGCGCCACCCTGCGCCGCCACGGGCTGCTCCCGGAGGAGCCGACGCCCGGGCCGAGCGGCCGGCCGCGAGAGGCGGAGCAGGCGGCCAGTTCGCCTCGCCCGGGCCGAAGAGGCAAGAAGCGCTCGCCGGCGCTGCGGATGCGGGGCGTGTGGCACGAGCTGCGCAACGGCCCCGCGATCCTGCGTGGCGTGACGCTCACACTCGAGGCGGGCGAAAGCGTCGCGCTGATGGGCCGCAACGGCGCCGGCAAGTCCACGCTGCTGCGCCACGCGGCAGGCCTGCTGGAGCCCACGCGCGGGCGCATCGAGTGCGGCGGGCGCATCGCATTGCTGCTGCAGAACCCCAGCGACTATCTGCTGCACGAGCGCGTGCGCGAAGAGCTCTCTGCGCACGCCCTCGCGGCGGGGGGACTCCAGGATCTTGCCGAGCGCAACCCGCACGACCTCTCAGGGGGGGAGCGCCAGCGTCTCGCTCTGGCGATCGTCACCGGCGACGGGGAGCCTCCGGCCGTGGTTGCGCTGGATGAGCCCACGCGCGGCATGGACCGCGAGGCGAAGGCCACCCTCGCGGACGAGCTGCGCGAGCGCGCCGCCGCTGGCCAGGCCGTCATCGTCGCAACGCACGATCCCGAGTTCGCATGCGCCTGCGCCGAGCGCGTCGTGCTGCTCGCCGACGGGCGTGTGATCGCCGACGGCCCAGCAGAGGAACTGCTCGCGGGCGGGTGGTACTTCGCGACCGAGACCGCTCGCATCCTCGGCGGCGCGGGCGGCGCGCTGCGGCCCGAGCAGGGCGCGGCGCTGCTGAGTGCATCCTTTGTCCCGACCGATGCCTTCGAGCGGCACGCCAGGCTGACTGGCGCTTCTGCGGCGACGCTGGGCGAGAACGCGCCCGCGCCGGCTCGGAGCGAGTCGCCGAAAGTCACCTCGTCCGCGCGCGCTCTACGAGGGCTGGCGCCGTGAGCTGGCCGCTCGCCTCCTTCCTGATCGTCGGCACGGTGCTCGTGGCCGGCTGGCTCGCCTACGAGCGCTCGCGTCCCTCGGCGCGGATGATCGCCGTTGTGGCCACGCTGGCCGCTGCTGCCGCGCTCGGGCGGGACGCGTTCGTGGCGCTGCCCGATGTCAAGCCGATCACCGCAATGGCGCTCGTGGTGGGCTATGCGCTCGGTCCGCTACCCGGGTTCACCGTCGGCGCAGTGGGGATGCTGGCCTCGAACATCGTCCTCGGCCAGGGTCCCTACACGCCGTGGCAGATGGCGGCCTGGGGGCTCGTGGGTCTCTTCGGCGCGGCGCTGGGAAGCCTCAGCCACCGGCATCTGGGTCGCGTCGCGCTGGCGCTCGCCTGCGCGCTGGCCGCGCTGGGGGCCAAGGAGATCATGAACCTATACACATGGACGCTCGGCGCCAGCCACACCCCCGCCGCGCTGCTCGCGGTCGCGGGAGCCGCCCTGCCATTCGACGTGGTGGACATCGTTGCCAGCCTGCTCTTCGGCCTCGCCTTCGCGCCCGAGCTGGCCCGGCTGCTGGGGCGGATGCGCGAGCGCATGGACATCCGCTGGGAGGGCGTCGGGGAGGCGGTCGGTGCCAGCGCAGTCGCGCTCCTGCTCGCGGTGGGCCTTGCAGGCAGCGCGAAAGCGGCGCCCGCCGCCTCCGCCGCGCGGGCGCGGATCGCGCCCGAGGTGGCCTTCCTGGCGAGCGCCCAGAACGCCGATGGGGGCTTCGGCGCGGCCCGCGGGCAGCGCACGAGCGAGCTCTACACCGCCTGGGCCACGCTCGGGCTGGCCGCCGCGGGGCGCAACCCTCGCAGCCTCGTACGCAACCGGCGCTCGGTGCTGAACGCGCTCTACAGCGGATCCTCGACGCTCGAAGGCCCGGGCGATCTGGAGCGCACGATCATGGCGCTGCACGCCTGCGGCGTGGCCCCCGGATCGCTCGGTCCCCGCAATCTGCTCGGGGAACTGCTGCGCGCTCGCGCGCGCGACGGCTCCTTCGAGCACCTCGTCAACATCACGACCTTCGCGATCTTCGCCCTGCGCGACGCGGAGGGCTCCACCGCCGGCTCGCTCGTGCGCGGCGCCGGTCTCTGGATCGCCCGCCAGCAGAACGCCAACGGCGGCTTCGGCTTCGGCGAGCGTGGCGGCGCGAGCGACGTCGACGACACCGCCGCCGCGCTGCAGGGCCTGATCGACGCCGGTGTGCGCGGCCCCACGATCTCCCGCGCAGTCTCGTTCCTGCTCCGCGCGCAGAACGCCGATGGCGGCTACCCGCAGCTGCCCGGCGCGCAGTCCAATGCCCAGTCGACCGCCTGGGCGATCCAGGGACTGCTCGCCGCCGGCATCAACGTGAACGCGGTGCGCCGCCACGGCAGCCGCTCGCCGCTCGGCTACCTCGAAGGCCTGATCGCGCCCGATGGCAGCGTGCGCTACTCGGCGACGAGCGCCCAAACGCCGGTGTGGGTCACCGCGCAGGCGCTCACCGCGCTCGCCGGCATGCGCTTCTGAGCCAAGGACCCTCAGCCTCCGGAGCGAGAGGTCGCGCGTTCGAATTGCGCCGTGCGCGCTTTCGAGGGGGCCAAAGGCCGTGGTCAAACTGGGCCTCGCGCCAGAGAGTTGCGTCTCAGGCGATGCGTAGGCTCCGTGTGTGGCCCAATTCCCCTCCGTGAAGGCGAAGCGGCTGTTGCGCATCTTGACCTCCGACCCGCTGAACTACAGGGTCACTCGCCAGTCCGGATCGCACCGCCGTCTCCAAGCCGATGGGCGCCCTGCCTTGACGTGGGCGTTCCATGACGGACGAACGCTTGCGCCGGGCGAGGTGCGGCGCGTCCTCGTCAATCACGTGGGCCTTGCGGAAGACGAGGCTCGACGGCTACTCTGAGGAGGAAGGATCATGGACACCATCCGCATCCTGCACCACCACGCCCCTGGCTTTGGCTGGAGTTTCGAGTCCCCGGACGTCCCGGGCCTGACCGGCGGCACCGACGCCTACGACGCCGCGCATGCCGAGGGGGCTGCCCGTTTCGCGCTGGCCTGCGCAGCTGAGGAGCAGGGTCTCCCCGCGCCCACCGATCTGACTTTCGAGCACTTCGTCCCGGCGGGCGCCGCCGTCGCCGCGTAGCCCCTCGCTCACTCGTCACTCCGGCAATGTGCCTCCGGGGAGGGGTACCGATGAACCCTCTCAGCCCTATGCGAGGCCTTTCAGGCCCTCTTCAGGCCCGCTTTACCGGCCGCTCTACCCTTGATGGATGTCGCAGTCCGTCCGCTATCGAGCGGATCTCCACCAATCCGCCGCCCCGCACAGCCCGGCCGCGGCGCTGGCGCTCGCCGGGCTGTGCCTCGCTGGCCTCGCCGCGACGTGGGTCGTGGCGGCGCTCGTCCCGATCACCCACGCCCGTGACGCGATGACCCTCTACGACTTCACCCGCCTTGGGCGCCCGCGCGTGGATCTGCTCGCCAACCATCTGCTGCACCTGCTCGAACCGGGCCTCTACACCGTCTGGGCGCTCGTGTTGGTCGCCACGGCGCTCGTGCGCAGACGCCCGCGCCTGGCGCTCGCGATCGCGGTGGTGCTGCCGCTGGCGCCCCTCTCCGCGGAGGTGCTCAAGCCGCTGCTCGCACACCCGCACGCGTACGCTGGATTGAGGGACATCACCGCCGCCTCGTGGCCGAGCGGACACGCGACCGCGGCGATGACGCTCGCGCTGTGCGCTGTGCTCGTCACTCCGTACGCCGTGCGCCCGCTCGTCACCATCCTGGGTGCGGGGTTCGTGTTCGGCGTGGGCCTCTCGCTGCTGATCCTCGCCTGGCACATGCCCAGCGACGTCTTCGGCGGCTACCTGCTTGCCGGCCTGTGGGTCTCCCTCGCGCTCGCCGCGCTGCGCGCCGCCGAGCGCCGCCGAACCTCCGCCCGCGGGCGCGGCGATCTACGCCGCGCCGGTCCCCGGGTTGGCGCTGTGCGCGCCGGGCTCCCACAGTGACTCGTCCGCCTCGTTCACCGCGCGGCTGAGGATGAACAGCAGATCCGAGAGGCGGTTGAGGTAGCGCACGACCTCGGGGTTGCCCTCCTCGCCCACGGCGATCGCGCAGCGCTCCGCGCGGCGGCAGACCGTGCGGCAGACGTGCAGCTGCGCCGCCGCCGGGGTGCCGCCGGGGATCACGAACGAGCGCAGCGGCTGCAGGCCCGCGTTGACCTCGTCGCATGCCTGCTCCAGCCACTCGGTGTAGGCGGGGGAGATGCGCAGCCGCGCGGGGGCCCTGCGCTTGGTCTGCACCGTCGGCTCGGGCACGCTCAGATCCGCGCCCACATCGAGCAGATCGTTCTGCACGCGCCGCAGCCAGCCCGCGATGCGCGGCGGCAGCTCCGGCTGGCAGAGGGCCACGCCGAGTGTCGCGCCCAGCTCATCCACGGTCCCATACGCCTCCACGCGCGGGTGCAGCTTGGAGACACGGCTCATGTCCCCGAGGTGGGTCTCGCCGCCGTCGCCGAGCTTCGTGTAGATGCGAGTGAGGTTTACGGTCATAGCTCTGGCTGGAGCGCGGGCAGGCGGGCACCGGCTGCGCGGCCCCGCGGGCCGGCTTCTGCCGGCCCTCTCCATGTTAATGGCCCCCGTCCCTCCAGTCCCGCGAGGCTCGCGTGCCAACCCCGGGCTGGCACCCGTCGGCTCGATCGGATACGTTCCCGCCCTTCACATGCGGGTAGGCGTTCCCAAGGAAACCGCCGCGGGCGAGCACCGCGTGGCGCTCGTGCCGGAGGTGATCGGCAAGCTGAAGGCCAGGGGCCTGGAGGTGCTCGTGCAGCGCGGCGCGGGCGCCGAGGCGCTGCTGCCCGACGACGCCTTCGCGCAGGCCGGCGCAGAGCTGAGCGACGACGCCGCGGAGGTGTGGAGCTCGGATGTGGTCGTGAAGATCGCTCCGCCCTCCGAGCAGGAGATCGGCCAGCTGGGGGCCGGCTCGATCCTGATCGGGTTCCTCGCGCCGCTCTCCAGCCCGCAGACGACCCGCGCGCTCGCCGCCGCGAAGGCCACGGCGTTCGCGATGGAGGCGATCCCGCGCATCTCGCGCGCGCAGTCGATGGACGCGCTCTCCTCGCAGAGCAACGTCGCCGGCTACAAGGCCGCCCTGCTGGGAGCCGAGAGCATGGGCCGCTTCTATCCGATGCTGATGACCGCCGCGGGCACGATCCCGCCGGCCAAGGTGCTCGTGCTGGGCGCCGGCGTCGCGGGGCTGCAGGCGCTCGCCACCGCCAAGCGCCTGGGCGCGCGCACGACCGGCTACGACGTGCGCCCCGAGGTGGCAGAACAGGTGCACTCGCTCGGCGCCCAGTGGCTCGATCTGGGCCTGGAGGCGAGTGGCGTGGGGGGTTATGCGCGCGAGCTCACCGAGGAGGAGCGCGCCCGCCAGCAGCAGGCTTTGACAAATGCCATCAAGAGCTTTGATGTAGTCATAACCACCGCGCTGGTCCCCGGACGCCCGGCCCCCAAGCTCGTCACCAAGGAGGCTGTGGAGGGCATGAAGCCCGGCTCGGTGATCGTGGACATGGCGGGCGAGGCGGGCGGCAACTGCGAGCTCACCGAGCCCGGCGAGACGGTTGTGCGCCACGACGTGAAGATCGTCTCGCCGCTCAACCTCCCTTCCACGATGGCAGAGCACTCCTCGCAGCTGTTCGCGCGCAACGTGCTCGCGCTGCTCGAGCTGTTCGTCGGCGAGGATGGCGCGCTGAAGCTCGACTTCGAGGATGAGATCATCGCCGGCGCGTGCGTCGTGCGCGATGGGGAGATCGTCCATCCTGGCGCCAACAGCGCGGTCGAGGCCGCGGCCTAGCAAGGAGCCCCGATGCTCGCAAGCGTCCTCACAACCAACCTCGCGATTCTCGTCCTGGCGGGGTTCATCGGCTTCGTGGTGATCTCCAAGGTGCCCAACACGCTGCACACGCCGCTGATGTCCGGTACCAACGCGATCCATGGGATCGTGCTGCTGGGGGGGCTGCTGCTGCTCGGGCTCCCGGGCCTCGACGGGTTCAGCAAGGCGCTCCTGGTGATCGCGGTCGCCTTCGGCACGATCAACATCATCGGCGGCTTCCTCGTGACGGACAGGATGCTCGAGATGTTCAAGTCGAAGCCCAAGCCGAAGGCAAGCGATGAGGACGAGGAGAAGGGGGAGGGCGCATGATCCAGCTGCCGCTCGCCACCAGCTTCCTGCAGGACGAAAGCTTCATCTACGTCCTCTACATCATCGCCTTCGCGCTCTTCATCCAGGGGCTGCGCGGCCTCGCGGGGCCCACCACCGCCGTGCGCGGCAACCGCATCGCGGCCGTGGGCATGGTGATCGCGGTCGTTGCGACCCTCCTGAACCCCGGCGAGGGCAACTGGGGGCTGATCGCGCTCGGGCTCGCGCTCGGCGTCGCCGTGGGGGTGCCTGCGGCGCGCAACGTGAAGATGACCGCGATGCCGCAGATGGTCGCGCTCTTCAACGGCGTCGGCGGCGGCGCGGTCGCGCTGATCTCGTGGGTCGAGTTCCGCCACCTCGGCTCGACCTACGGCGGGCATACCGTCTTCGTCACCGAAGGTGGCGTGATCGTCAAGGCCGGCGGGGTGGCCACGTACGTGGCGATCTTCTCGGTGTTCGCCGCGATCGTCGGCTCGATCTCCTTCTGGGGCTCCAACATCGCCTTCGGCAAGCTCCAGGAAGTGATCCCCGGGCGCCCCATCTCCTTCGGCTCCGCGCAGCAGATCGTCAACCTCGTGCTGCTGATCCTCGCGCTCGCCGCGGGCATCGACCTGGTTGCGGGGGCGCACTCCGAAGCGCTCTTCATCGGCATGCTCGTGGTGGCTGCGCTGCTGGGCAACGCGGTGGTGCTGCCGATCGGGGGTGCCGACATGCCGGTCGTGATCTCGCTGCTGAATGCCTTCACGGGGCTCTCCGCGGCGGCGACGGGGATGGCGCTCAACAACCCCGCGCTGATCGTCGCGGGGATGATCGTGGGCGCCTCGGGCACGATCCTCACGAACCTCATGGCCACCGCGATGAACCGCTCGATCCCCTCGATCGTCGCCGGCGGGTTCGGGGGCGGCGGCGCCGTCGCGGGCGCCGAGGGCGCCGGCGAGCACGCGGGCACCGTGCGCTCCACCGGCGCCGCCGACGCCGCGATCCAGCTCGCCTACGCCAGCCGCGTGGTCGTGGTCCCCGGCTACGGCATGGCCGTCGCGCAGGCTCAGCACGCGGTGCGCGAG
>JBIOES010000050.1:0-13539 GCA_044446265.1 Solirubrobacterales bacterium | reverse complement strand
TCCTTGATCAGGATCGCGTCATACAGCCCCGCACGGTGGTTGCTCGCGCCGCCGGCAGCCACTGCCGCCTTCTCGAGCGCGCGCAGCCCCGGGGTGGTCTTGCGCGTGTCCAGCACCCTCGCGCCGGTACCCCCCACAGCGCGCGCCGCGAGCGCGGCCGCGGTGGCCACGCCCGAGAGGTGGGCGAGGAAGTTCAGCGCCGTGCGCTCCCCCGTGAGCAGCGCTCGTGCGGAGCCCTCCACGCTCAGTACGGGTGCGCCTGCGTCATTCCACATCCCCTCCTCCGTCAAGCGCTCGAAGCGGGAGCCCGGGTCAAGCAGCGCAAACGCCACCTCGGCCGCGTCCAGCCCGTAGATCGCGCCGGGAGCCTTCTGGGTGATCAGTACGCGGGCGCGCGCATCGGCGTCCACGGTGGCCTCGGTCGTAACGTCCCCGGAGCCGATGTCCTCATCCAGCGCTCGGCGCACGAGCGCCGTCAGCTCGTCCGCGCTCACCGGCTGGGAGCCGCCGCCGCGTGCAGCAGGAACGCGCGCACGAACCCGTCGAGGTCTCCGTCGAGCACTCGCTGCACGTCGCCCATCTCGTGGCCCGTGCGGTGGTCCTTGACCATCGTGTAGGGGTGCAGCACGTAGGAGCGGATCTGCGAGCCGAAGTTGACGTCCTGCGCCTCGCCCTTCTCGCGTGCGATCTCCTCGGCGCGTTCGCGCTCCTGCTTCTCCAGGAGCTTGGCGCGCAGCATCGCCATCGCGGTGGCGCGGTTGGAGGACTGCGAGCGCTCGTTCTGGCACTGCACCACGATCCCCGTGGGGCGGTGGGTGATGCGCACCGCGGAGTCGGTCTTGTTGACGTGCTGACCGCCCGCGCCGGAGGCGCGGTAGGTGTCGACCTGGAGGTCGTCTTCGTTGATCTCGACGTCTCCTGTGTCGGCGACGACCGGTGCGACCTCCACGCCGGCGAAGCTCGTCTGGCGGCGGTGGGCGGAGTCGAACGGCGAGAGGCGCACCAGCCGGTGCACGCCGCGCTCGGCCCCGAACAGCCCGTACGCGTTCTCACCGGAGACGCGGAAGGTGGCGGACTTGATGCCCGCTTCCTCCCCCGCGCCGACCTCCAGCAGCTCGGTTTGGAAGCCGCGCCGCTCGGCCCAGCGCATCAGCATCCGCAGCACCATCTCCGCCCAGTCCTGCGCGTCGGTTCCCCCCGCCCCCGCGTTGACGCTCACGAGCGCGTCGCCGGAGTCATAGCGCCCGGAGAACAGCCGCTGCTCCTCGAGCTCGGCCAGGCGCGCCTCGACGGAGGCGAAGTGCTCATCCACCTCCTCCTGCAGCGACTCCTCCTCCTCGGCCATCTCGATCAGCCCATCGAGGTCCTCGACGTCGCCTTGCAGGGCCGTGAAGGTCTCGAGGCGCTTGGCGGCGCGGGAGTGCTCGGCGGAGACCTTCGCCGCGCGCTCCGAGTCATCCCAGAAGCCCGCTGCTCCCATCTCCCCTTCGAGCGTCGCTACGCGCTCGGCCAGCGAAGCGGGGTCAAAGATAGTCCGCGAGCAGTTTCAACTGGTCGCGGATCGCAGCCAGGCGCTGCGACGTTGTTTCAGTGGATGCGCTGGTCATCTGAGGTCAGGGGATTGTGACCTACGCCGGCCTAGGAAGTCGTGGACCAAGCGGGGCAAGGATTAGGTCCCGCCCACCCGCGTGGCGTGCTGGCCGAAACGGGGATGCGAGCCAAAGGCGAGTGTCTCCCGGCTTCGGTACGCGAGCGACCGAGGACGCAGCATCCGCGCAGCGTCCACGGCTTCCTAGGCCCCGTGGCACTTCTTGAACTTCTTCCCACTGCCGCACCAGCAGGGATCGTTGCGCCCCACCTGGTGCTCGCCGTCGACGACGCGCTGCTCGACGACCGGCATCGCCAGCTCGCCCGCCTGCCCGTTACCCGCTTCGTAGCCCGGCATACCTCCACCTGGGCCGGCCGCGGCGGCGGCGGCCGCGAGCGCGCCGACGCCCGTCACCGAGGTGCCGCCCGAGTAGGAGACGCGGCCCGCACGCGTCGAATTGCCGGCCGCGGCGAAGGAGGGCACCATCGGCTGGGCTCCACCGCCGCCGTTGGCCCCTTCGACCGTCACCTGGGCGTTGAAGATCATGCGCGCGAAGTCGGTCCAGATGCTGTTCATGAGATCGCCGAAGAGGGTGTACGCCTCGTTCTTGTAGGCCACCAGCGGATCGACCTGGGCGAAGCCGCGCAGGTGGATGCCCTCGCGCAGGTAGTCCATGTCGTACAGGTGCTCACGCCAGCGTTCGTCGATGATCTGCAGCAGCAGGAAGCGCTCGAGCTGGCCCATCAGCTCCTCGCCCAGCTCGCGTTCGCGCTGCTCGTAGCGCTCCAGCGCCTGCTCGGCGATGCGCTCGGTGAGCACGATGCGATCGATCGTCTCAGGGTCGAGATCCTCGGGGCCGAGGTCCAGCGGGAAGTACTGCCCGAGCGCGGTGAACAACCCGTTCACGTCCCAGTCCTCCATGAAGTCCCCGGGCGTGTACTGCGCGACGGTGCGCTCGATCACGTTGCCGAGCTCCTCGCGCGCCTCGGCGCCCATCGCCTTGCCGTCGAGCACGCTGTCGCGGTAGGCGTAGACGATGCGCCGCTGCTCGTTCATCACGTCGTCGTACTCGAGCACGCGCTTGCGGATCAGGAAGTTCTGTTCCTCGACCTTCTTCTGCGCCTTCTCGATCTGCTTGGAGAGCATCCCCGCCTCGATCGGTTCCTCGTTACCCTCCTCGTCGGTGCCGCCGAGGCGGTCGAGGATCTTGTAGATGCGATCGCCCGCGAACAGGCGCACGAGGTCGTCCTCAGCGGAGAGGAAGAAGCGCGACTCGCCCGGGTCCCCCTGGCGCCCGGAGCGTCCGCGCAGCTGGTTGTCGATGCGGCGGGACTCGTGGCGCTCGGTGCCGCAGATGAACAGCCCGCCCGCGGCGACCACCTGTTCGCGCTGGGCCAGCACGCGCGCATCGAGCTCTGCCTCCAGAGCGGCCATGCGCTCCTGATAGCCATCATCCTTGGGCGTGAGCCCCTGCCGGGCGAGCTCTAGGTGCGCGAGGTGCTCGGCGTTGCCGCCAAGCTTGATGTCCACGCCACGGCCGGCCATGTTGGTGGCGATCGTGACCGCGCCCGGCTGACCGGCCTCGGCGACGATCTCCGCCTCGCGCGCGGCGTGCTCGGGCTTGGCGTTGAGCACGGTGTGGGCGATGCCGCGCTTCTTCAGCCGCTCGCCCAGGAGCTCTGAGACCTCGACGGAGATCGTCCCCACGAGCACCGGCTGGCCATTGGCGTGGCGCGCAGCGATTTCCCTGACGACCGCGCTCCACTTGCCCTCTTTGGTCTTGTAGACCTGATCGTTGCGATCATCGCGCACCATCGGCATGTTGGTGGGGATCTGCACAACCGGGAGCTTGTAGATCTTCATGAACTCGGTCGCCTCGGTGAGCGCCGTGCCGGTCATCCCCGAGAGCTTGTCGTAGAGGCGGAAGAAGTTCTGGTAGGTGATCGTGGCGAGCGTCTGGTTCTCCTCCTGCACGCGCACCCCCTCCTTGGCCTCCACGGCCTGGTGCAGCCCCTCCGACCAGCGCCGGCCGTCGAGGATGCGTCCGGTGAACTCGTCGATGATCTTCACCTCGCCTTCGATCACCGCGTAGTCGACGTCGCGCTTGTACAGCGCCTCCGCACGCAGAGCCTGGTTGAGGTGGTTGACGAGGTGGCCGTTCTCCGCGCGGTAGAGGTGGTCGACGCTGAGGAAGCGCTCCGCTTTGGCGACACCCTGCTCGGAGACCGACACCGTCTTCTGCTTCTCGTCGAACTCGTAGTCGAAGTCCGCGACGAACTCCTTCTTGGAGCGGGGGTCCATGCCTTCGGGGGTCTTGCCCGCGACCATCCGCGGGGCCAAGCGCGCGAACTGGGCGTACAGATCGGCGGCCTGTTCGGGGGCGCCAGAGATGATCAGCGGCGTACGCGCCTCGTCGATCAGGATGTTGTCGACCTCGTCCACCACCGCGAAGGGGTGTCCGCGCTGGACTTTCTCGGAGATGTCCTTCGCCATGTTGTCGCGTAGGTAGTCGAAGCCGAACTCCGAGTTGGTCCCGTACACCACGTCGCAGGCGTAGGCGCGCTGCTTCTCGTCGTAGGCCTGCTGGTTCTGCAGCACTCCCACGGTGACGCCGAGCGCTTTGTAGATCGGGCTCATCCATTCCGCGTCGCGGCGCGCGAGGTAGTCGTTGACGGTGACAAGGTGCACGCCCTTGCGGGCGCCGGCGTAAGAAGAGTCCTCACCCCACACCGCCAGCGAGTTCAAGACGACCGCGAGGGTGGCCGTCAGGGTCTTGCCCTCGCCCGTCTTCATCTCGGCGATGCAGCCCTCGTTGAGCGCCATGCCGCCGATCATCTGCACGTCGAAGTGGCGCATCCCCATGGTGCGCTTGCCCGTCTCGCGCACGATCGCGAAGCACTCGGGCAGCAGGTCATCGAGCGGCTCGCCCGCACGCGCACGCTCGCGCAGCGCATCCATTCGCTCCAGCAGCTCCGCGTCGGTGTCGTGTTCGAGCTCGGGCTCGAACGCACCGATCAGCGCGACGCGCTTCTCGTAGGACTTGAACTTCTTCGCCTCGCCGACGTTGAGTGCGCGATCCAGGATGGACACGTCCCCAGAGTAGCGCCGATCGAGAAAGAGGGGCCCGGCTTGCCGGCCTGCGGCCGGCTGCGCCACCCTCTGCACGCGTCCCCCGGAGCAGGCTCAACCCATCGCCGAAAGCCCCGGGGAGGACTGCGGAAGGGTCTTGCTGGGCGCGCTGGCGCGCGCCTCGCGCCGGTGGCGGCGCTTGTCGCGATGACGCTTCACCTGGCGGGAGAGCTCCTCCACCATCAGGTTCAGCGAGCGCATCATCTTCGGGGAGGCGTCGCGGGCGCGCAGCGTTACGCCCTTCAGATACAGAGTGGCCTCCGCCACCTGGCTGTTCGCCACGCGTGGGTTGCGCTCGGCGAAGATCTCCACCTCCAGGCGGGCCAGGGGCGAAACCTGGCGCGAGACCTTGCCCAGGCGGCTCTCGAGGTGCCGCCTCAGCTCGTCGGTGACCGGAACGTTACGGCCCTTGATGTCGATCTGCACCAGGACTCCCTTCGTTGGTCGGCGTAGTAGGAAACGCACCTCGATGCTACGCCCCGCATCGGCGGTTGTCTAGCCTTTGACCGATGTCCCCGCACATCGTGTGGACGCTGGAGCCTGGCGTGCTGATCGGCGTGGCGCTCGCGGGCGGCGTCTACGTGCGGCGCTGGCAGCGGGTGCGCAGTGTCTCCGACCGGCCCTCCGTGGACGCCCCGATCTGGCGTCTGTGCTCGTTCATGGGCTCGCTGCTGATCGCGCTGGCGGCGCTCGTCTCGCCCGTGGATGGGCTCGCCGACCAGCTGTTCTTCATGCACATGGTCCAGCACATGCTGCTGCTCGACCTCGTGCCGATCCTCGCGATCCTCGGCCTCACGAAGGTCATCCTGCGGCCCGTGACGCGCTCGCTGTCCGACCTGGAGCGCCGTGCGGGACCGCTGGCGCACCCCGCGTTCGCGGTTGTGCTTTACGTGGGGTGCATCTGGACGTGGCACGTGCCCGCCGCGTATGACCTTGCGCTGCGCCACCCGGTGGTGCACATCTTCGAGCACGTGAGCTTCGTGGCGGTGGGGACGCTGTACTGGTGGCATCTGCTGTCTCCGATCCGCGCGCGCATGCGCCTTGGCGGCATGGGGCCGGTCGTGTACATGCTCTCCACCAAGCTGTTCGTGGGGGCGCTGGGGATGGGCCTCGCGTTCGCCCCCACCGCGCTCTACCCCTACTACGTCGATCACGCCCGCGTGTGGTCGCTCTCCGCGCACGACGACCAGGCGCTCGCCGGCCTCATCATGGCCGTCGAGCAGTCGATCGTGATGGGCGTGGCGCTGGTGGTGCTGTTCGTGCGGATGCTCTCGGAGTCAGAGCGCGAGCAGCAGCGGCGCGAACGCTACGCCGAGAGTTTCATCCCCGTCCGTGACTAGGGTCAGACCGCTTGCCAAGGCAGGCGGCGCCCCCGTAGCTCAGTGGATAGAGCGTCACTCCGACTAAGTGACAGGTCCCGGGTTCGAATCCCGGCGGGGGCATTGAACCATCCGACAAACCAGCTACGATGTTGTCAGTCGGAGTGTCGCTATCTGAGCTGGACCTGTTGCTTGGATACGCAACCCCTGGAGAGTCCGCTTCGGCGGGCTCTCCTTTTTTAGCGCGCCCGCAGGCTCTCCAGGATCCCCGCGTGCCCGACGATGGCGCCGATCAGGATGGCGCCCTGGGCAACCTCGGTTCCGGGAAAGACGATCGATTCGCGCAGCTGCGCGCCGTCGCCCACGCGTGCGCCGTCGCCGAGCACGATGGGGCCCATCAGGCGCACGCCCGCGCCGATCTGGACGTCGTGGCCAATCCACGCCTGGCCGCCGATCTCGAGATCATCCGGCAGTGGCTGCTCGCCGGCGAGCGTCACGCCGGGGCGCACCTCATGGCCCTGCACCTCCAGGCGCAGCTCGCCACCCAGCGCGTCGAAGGTGCCCTGGCGCAGCTCGGCGAGCGAGCCGACGTCGTTCCAGTAGTCGCGGATCTCGTGGATGTGGAAGGGCACGTCGCCCGCGAGCAGCGCCGGGAAGACGTCCTGCGCCCAATCGGCGAAGGGCCGCTCGGGAAAGTGGTCGAAGATCGCGGGCTCGAAGATGTAGATGCCGCAGTTGCCGAGGTTCGAGAGCGCCTCCTCGGGCTCGGGCTTCTCCTGGAAACCCGTGATGCGCCCCTCGGCGTCGTGCAGCACCACGCCGTACTCGCGCGTGTCGGCGACCTGTTTGACCGCCAGCGTCGCGATCCCGCCCGCCTGGCGATGCCTCGCCACGAAGGTGCTCAGATCGATGTCGGTGAGGGCATCGCCGGAGATGATCAGGAATGCCTCGTCGCCGAAGAACTCGCGGCACGCGCGCACCCCCCCGGCGGTCCCCAGCAGCTCCTCCTCGTAGCGGTAGGCGAGGCGCTCGCCGAAGTGCTCGCGGATCGAGTCCGGGAAGTAGTGCAGGTTGGCGATCACCTGCTCGAAGCCGTGGCGGTCGAGCAGGTCGAGGATGTGCGCCATCACCGGCCGATCGAGCACCGGCACCATCGGTTTGGTGATCTCGTACGTGAGCGGGCGCAGGCGCGTGCCGAGGCCGGCCGCGAGGACCATCGCCTTCATGCGCTTAGAGGGTGGCACAGGTGGCCGCAGGCCGCCTGTGCCGGGCCCCTCGCCCTTCCCAGTCAATAGCGGTAGTGGTCGGGCTTGTAGGGCCCGTCTACCGGCACACCGATGTACGCCGCCTGCTCCTCTGAGAGCGTCGTCAGGCGCACCGCGAGCGCGTCGAGGTGCAGCCGCGCGACCTTCTCGTCGAGGTGCTTGGGCAGCACGTACACGCGCTTCTCGTACTCGTCGTTCTTGGTGAACAGCTCGATCTGGGCGATCGTCTGGTTGGTGAACGAGTTGCTCATCACGAACGACGGATGCCCGGTGGCGTTGCCGAGGTTCAGCAGGCGCCCCTCGGAGAGCATGATGATCGCGTGGCCGTCGGGGAAGACCCACTCGTCGACCTGGGGCTTGATGTTGATGCGCTCGATGCCCGGGGTCTTGGCGAGGCCGGCGATGTCGATCTCGTTGTCGAAGTGGCCGATGTTGCCGACGATCGCCTGGTGCTTCATGCGCGCCATGTGCTCGGCGCCGATGATGTCCTTGTTGCCGGTGCACGTCACGAAGATGTCGCCCTCGCCGACCACTTCGTCGAGCGTGCGCACGGAGTAGCCCTGCATCGCCGCCTGCAGGGCGCAGATGGGGTCGATCTCGGTGACCACCACGCGCGCGCCCTGGCCGCGCAGCGATTCCGCGCAGCCCTTGCCGACGTCGCCGAAGCCGCAGATGACGGCCATCTTGCCGGCGATCATCACGTCGGTGGCGCGGTTGATGCCATCCACGAGCGAGTGGCGGCAGCCGTAGAGGTTGTCGAACTTCGACTTCGTCACCGAGTCGTTGTCGTTGATCGCTCCGAACAGCAGGGTGCCCGCCTCGGTCATCTCATACAGCCGGTGCACGCCCGTGGTGGTCTCCTCGGTGACGCCCCTGATGCCCTGGCCGATGCGCGTCCAGCGCTGGGGGTCCTCGCCTAGCGAGCGGCGCAGCAGCGCGAGCACCACCTGGAACTCCTCGGAGTGGATCAACCCGTCCTCGTCCATGCCGTCTTCGTCCACCAGGGGCACGGCGCCGGCGGCCTCGTACTCGGTGCCCTTGTGCACCAGCAGCGTCGCGTCGCCGCCGTCGTCCAAGATCATGTTGGGTCCGCTCGCGCCAGGAGTCCCATCCTCGCCCGGCCAGCGCAGCGCCTGCTCGGTGCACCACCAATACTCCTCCAGGCTCTCCCCCTTCCAGGCATACACAGGGACGCCCTGCGGGTTCTCCGGCGTTCCCTCGGGCCCCACCGCGATCGCCGCGGCGGCGTGGTCCTGGGTGGAGAAGATGTTGCAGCTGCACCAACGCACGCGTGCCCCGAGCGCCGTGAGCGTCTCGATCAGCACGGCCGTCTGGATCGTCATGTGCAGCGAGCCGGTGATACGCGCGCCACGCAGCGGCTGCTGGGCAGCGTACTCGGCGCGAATCGCCATCAGCCCGGGCATCTCGTGCTCGGCGAGCGTGATCTCCTTGCGCCCGAACTCCGCGAGCGAGAGGTCGGCGACCTTGAAGTCGTCCTTGGTGATGGTGGCGGTTGGGGTCATAAGGTGGTCTCCGTGGGAGGTCGGGGACCGCCAGTCTACCGCTCGGCCAGTTCCGTCTTGAGCTGCTCGAGCACTCGCACCGGCCCTGGGTCCACGCCGCGCAGCGCCGCGAGGTAGAGCGAGACGAGATCGCCGAGCAGCACGAGCGAGACGACGCGCTCGCAGGCGCTCTCCCCGCGTGTCTCCAACCGGAAGGTGGCGGCGGCGGAGTCGGCGATCAGCCGCTCGGTGAGCTCCATGCGCGCCTTCACGCGCGGGGGGGTGTCGGAGTCGTCGAGGAACACCGCCGAGAAGCGGCCCACGTCCGGGGCGCCCTCCCAGCCCACGAGTTCATTGTGGTCGAGCTCGGGGAGCTCGTGCGCGAAGCAGGGCTGCTTGGCGTTCTCGTTGATCTGCGTCTTCCAGCGGTAGGCGATCGGGGTCGTCAGGCCCGCGCCCGCGACGACCGGGGCGGTGCCCAGCAGGCCGCGCGCGATCTCCTTGGCGAGCGAGTCCTCGGGGGCGTCCGGGCCCCACTCGGCGACGAGCAGCTCCGAATGGGAGGCCGCCACGTCGATCTCCGATGTGAGATGGGGACCGGCGCCGCACAGCGCGGCCACCTCCAGCGCGACGACCGTCATGTAGGCGACGGCGGCGCGCGGTTGAAAGCCCCCGGGCAGCGGGATCACGGGCACGCCGTCCGCGCGCGCCATCTCCGCGAGGCGCCCGCCGGTGGTCGCGACCACCCGCTGCGCTCCCAGCGCCCCGGCGGACTCGTAGCAGGCAAGGGTCTCCTCGGTGTTGCCGGAGTAGCTGGCGCACAGCACCGTCGTGTCGGGGGTCGTCCAGGGCGGCAGTCCGTAGGCGCGCGTCACGAAGATCGGCCGCGAGGCGTGATCGCCGAGCGCCGCGCGCGCCAGCGCGCCGCCGATCGCCGAGCCGCCCATGCCGGCCACGACGAGGCCCGCGGGCGAGTCCCACTCGTTCATGATCGCCGACTCCACGCGCCACAGCGCGTCGCGCAGGTGATCGGGCAGCGCGAGCACGTCGCTCATCTGGCCGGAGACGTCGATCTGCGCGATCGCCTCGCGCGAGAGGGTCAGCACGTCCTCGGTCATCGGGCTCTCCCGTTCTGGAGCATCGTGGCAGCGGTCCAGGGGATGGCTCGCATGGCTTTTGGCATCAGAATCTAAGCGCTCCGTCGGGGAGGGTCACACCGGGGAAGATACGCGCACCGTGGGCGATCGTGTTCTCCGCTCCCACCGTGACCCCCTCGCCGAGCACGGCGCCGCCGAGGATCTGGGTGCCATCGCCGACGCGGCAGCCGGCCGCGACGATGCAGTCGCGCAGCGTGCAGCCCTCGCCGATCTCGCTGCCACGCCAGATCACCGCGCGCTCGACGGTCGTACCGGAGCCGATCGAGACCCCTTCGCCGAGCACCACGAGACTGCCCACGTGGGCGTCGGGCGCGACGCGCACGCCGCTCTCCAGCACGGCAGGGGGAATCACCCGCCCCTGCACCTCGGCGGCGTCGGAGACCGCCAGGTAGTCGCTGCCCAGGCGCTCCCGCACGGCGGTGCGGACGTTTCCCTCGATGATGTCGAAGGTGCCCTGCAGGTAGCGCGCGGGCGTGCCGATGTCCAGCCAGTAGCTCTGCGAGGGGTAGCCGTAGAGACCGTTTCCGATCAACAGCGGCCAAACCTCCCGCTCGATCGAGACGTTGCGGTCGGGCGCGACGAGCTCCAGCACCTCGCGCTCGAGCACATAGGCGCCGGCGCTGATCAGATTGGTATAGGACTGAAGAAGAGGGGCCCGGCTCGCCGGCCTTCGGCCGGCTGCGCCACCCTCTATCTGATCGGACCCGGGCTTCTCGACGAAGTCGGTCACCGAGTTGTCGGATGCCAGGTGCACGAGCCCGTAGGCGGTGGGGTCGGCGACCGGGACGAGTGCGAGCGTGGCCTTGGCGCCGGTGCGCTCGTGCTGCGCTATCTGCTCTGTGAGGGAGATGTCGGTGAGCACATCTCCGTTGAGCATCAGGAAGCGCTCGTCGAGCATCGACTCGGCGAACTTCAGCGCCCCGGCGGTGCCGCGCGGGTCGGGCTCCTCGACAAAGCGCAGGCGCACCCCCACGCCGGAGCCGTCGCCGAGCACGTTGCGCACGCTCGTCGCCAGGAAGCCGCAGGACATGATCACGTCGTCGATTCCGTGCTCGCGCAGCCATTCGAGCATGAAGGCGATGAACGGCCGGTCCACGAGCGGCACCACGGGCTTGGGCACCGTCGAGGTGAGGGGGCGCAGGCGAGTGCCCTCACCGCCCACGAGGATCACGGCCTGCATCAGCCCCGCCCCACACCCTCGTAGACGAGCCCCGCCGCGCGCACGGCGTCAGGATCGAGGGCATTGCGCCCGTCCACCACCAGGCGCCCGCTCATCGCTGTAGCGACCTCGCTCCAGTCGAGCTCCAGGAACTCGGGCCACTCGGTGACGAGGACGGCGGCGTCGGCGTCTTGCAGGGCTTCCATCGCGGAATCGGCGAAGCGTAACCCCGAGACCAGCTTGCGCGCCTCCCCCTCGGCGACGGGATCGTACGCGGAGACCGAGGCGCCGTCGGCATTCAGCCGCGCGGAGAGCACCAGCGAGGATGCCTCGCGCATGTCGTCGGTGTTGGGCTTGAAGGCCAGCCCGAGCAGCGTCACACGCTTGCCCACGAGGCCGCCGAGGTGCTTGTGGAGCTTGGAGATGACGCGGCGCTTCTGCAGCTCGTTGACCTCGATCACCGCCGTGAGCAGCTGGAAGTGGTAGCCGGAGTTGCCCGCGAGCTGCTTCAGCGCGTCGACGTCCTTGGGGAAGCACGATCCGCCGAAGCCGATCCCCGCCTGCAGGAACTTCGGCCCGATGCGCTCGTCGAGGCCCATGCCGCGGGCGACCTCCACGACGTCCGCGCCGGTGCCCTCGCAGACGTTGGCGATCTCGTTGATGAACGAGATCTTGGTGGCGAGGAAGGCGTTGGAGGCGAGCTTGACCATCTCCGCGCTGGCGATGTCGGTGCGCACCAGCGGAGCGTCCAGGGGCGCGTAGAGCTCGACCACGGCGTCGCCCGCCCAATCGCCGTTGTCGCCCACCACGACGCGATCGGGGTGCAGGAAGTCGTGGACCGCGGAGCCCTCCTTCAGGAACTCGGGGCAGGAGACGTAGCGCAGACCCGCCTTGCCCTGCTCGCCCAGCACGCGCTGGATCGCCGCGCCGGTGCCGCTGGGCACGGTTGACTTCATCACGAGCGCGTGTTGGCCGAAACGGGGACCGATTAGGGAGACACTCGCTTCGCTCGCATCCCCGAATCGGCCAGCGCCGGAGGCGCGTGTCTCCCGGCTTCGGTCGGAGGCGGGGATCGCATCGACCACGGCGTGCACCGCCGATAGGTCGGCGTCGCCGGAGTAGGTGGGCGGGGTGCCAACGGCGACGAACAGGAGGCGGCAGTGCTCCAGCGCCTCGCTCAGATCTGTCGAGAAATGAAGGCGCCCGGAGTGCTTTGCCAGCAGCTCCTCCAGCCCCGGCTCCCAGATAGGCACCTCGCCGCGCCGCAGTCGCTCGATCTTGGCGGCGTCGATGTCGATGCACCACACCTCGCTGCCCAGCTCCGCGAAGCCGGCCGCGGTGACGAGCCCAACGTAGCCGGTGCCGATGACCCCAATCGGCTGGCGCTCAGCCATTTACGGGAGATGCTTCCTTGAGCAGCAAAAGCGCGCAGTTCTCGGCGAACTGCAGGTACCCCTCATCCTGGGCATAGCGCACGACGTCGGTCTCCGAGCGATACAGGCGCAGCTCGGTGGGCTCCAGCAGCGCGAGCACGGGCTCGTGGCCCGCGAGGATGCCGATCGACCCCACGGCGGTGCGCGTGGAGATCATCTCCACCTCCTCGTTGAACACCTCCCCCTCGGGGGTCAGCACTTCGACTGGAAACTTGGTGCGCGCCATCACCGTGCCTCGCCCGAGGACGTCCGAGGACCAAGCAGATCAAGGACGCAGGGAGCGCCGTGTGCTTTGCACACAAGCGACCGAGGACGCAGATATGCGCAGGTCATCGGGCGTCCTCCAAGACCTGCTCGATCGTGCCCTTCAGGAAGAACGCGCGCTCGGGGACCTCGTCGTGCTTGCCCTCGATGATCTCCTGGAAGCCGCGGATCGTCTCGGCGATCGGCACGTACGCGCCGGGGGTGCCGGTGAACTGTTCGGCCACGAAGAACGGCTGGGAGAGGAAGCGCTCGACCTTGCGCGCGCGCTGCACCGTCACCTTGTCCTCGTCGGAGAGCTCGTCGATGCCGAGGATCGCGATGATGTCCTGGAGCTCCTTGTAGCGCTGCAGGATCTCCTTCACGCGGTTGGCGACGCGGAAGTGATCGTCGCCGAGCACGTCGGCCTTGAGGATCGTCGAGGTCGAGTCGAGCGGATCGACGGCCGGGTAGATGCCCTTCTCCGAGATGGCCCTGGAGAGCACGGTGGTGGCGTTGAGGTGCGCGAACACCGACGCCGGCGCGGGGTCCGTCAAATCGTCCGCGGGCACGTAGATCGCCTGCACCGAGGTCACCGAGCCGGTGCGCGTGGAGGTGATGCGCTCCTGCAGCTGGCCCATCTCGGTCTCGTGGGTCGGCTGGAAGCCGACCTGGGTGGGCATGCGCCCGAGCAGCGCCGAGACCTCTGAGCCGGCCTGCACGAAGCGGAAGATGTTGTCGATGAAC
>JBIOES010000049.1:0-13728 GCA_044446265.1 Solirubrobacterales bacterium | reverse complement strand
GGGCAGGCGCGAGCCGGAGCGCGGGGCGGGCCAGCGCTCGAAGTCCACGGCTCCACTCAGCAGGAGCAGATCGCGGGCGCGGGTCATGGCGACGTAGAGGATGCGCTCCTCCTCCTCGGCCTCGGCCCGGCGGCGAGCGTCGAGCAGGTCCGAGTAGTGCATGGTGGGGGTCGCCTCAGAGCCGTCGAGCCGCGCGAGGCGCAGCCCGACGCGCTCGCCGTCCACCAGCAGCGCGGGGGATGTCGTGGGAGGCACGCGCCCCAGGTCGGCGAGGCAGACGATGGGGAACTCGAGGCCCTTGGCGGCGTGAATGCTCAAAAGGCGCACGGCCTGCGGTTCGAGCTCCCCGGCGGGGGCCTCCGGCTCGAAGCCCTCCATCGTGTCCTGCTGGTGGGCGACGTGGTCGAGGAAGGCGCGCAGGTCGCGGCCCTCCTGGGCTTCGAAGCGCACGGCCAGGCGCTGGAGCTTGTGGAGGTTGGCCAGGCGGCGCTCCCCCCCGGGAAGGGAGAGCACATGGGACTCGTACCCGGTGGCACGCAGGGCGCGGCGCACGAGCTCGGCGAGGGGACGGGCGCTCGCGCAGTCGCGCTCGGCGGCGAGGCGCGCGGCGAACGACCGCAGGCGCTCGCGGTCGGCTGGGGCGAGGCGCCCCTGCAGAGGGTCCACCTTCGATGACGACGCGGCGGGGGAGCGCTGGATCAGCTCCCATACCCCCACCCCGGCGGCCTGAGCGGCGCGGGCGAGCAGCGCGAGCGCGTCGCTCGAGAGGCCGACCAGCGGCGAGGCGAGGGTGAAGTGGAGCGCCAGCTCGTCCAGGGGATTGGCGAGGACGCGCAGATAGGCGAGCAGGTCGCCCACCTGCTGGTGGCCCCAGAAGGAGCCCACGGCGGCGAGCGTGCGCAGGCCGCGCTCCTCCAGCGCGCGCTGGTAGAGGGGGAGGTCGCCGACCGAGCGCAGCAGCACAGCGATGTCTCCCGGACGCGCGCGGCCCGAGCGGACGAGCTCGGCGATGCGGTGGGCGAGCAGACGCGCTTCGGCGTGGCGCCAGCGCGGGACTCCGGCCAGCTCGCCCTGCCCGCCGGACGGCGGCGGGCCGCCGTTCCAGGAGCGCCGGTCGGTTAGCAGCAGCTCGATCGGGATGGTTTCGCCGGACGATCCCGCACCAGCCTCCTCCGGCACGGCGCCGCCATTCCCCTCCAACCGCGCACGGCTCTCCGGCTCGGCCTCCTCCACCTCGCGGCCCGCGATGAGCGGCGTGAAGGCGTCGCCGAAGCGCGTGGCGAACACGACGTTGATGGCCGCCAGCAGTGGCGGGCGACTGCGGAAGTTCGACGTCAGCGCGAGGCTCGCGCCGCGCAAGGCGAGCCGCGCGCGGCGCGCGCGGAAGAGGCCGACATCGGCGTGGCGGAAGCCGTAGATCGACTGCAGCTCGTCGCCGACTGTGAACAGGTTCTCGCGCTCCAGCGCCGTTAGGATCGCGAGCTGGCGGGGGTTGGTGTCCTGGAACTCGTCCACCATCAGCAGCTCCAGGCGCTCAGACCAGTTGCGGCGCACGGCCTCGTGCTCCTCCAGGAGGGCCCCGGCGCGCAGCTCCAGGTCGTCGAAGTCGAGCCCGGAACGCTCGCGCTTGAGGTTGGCATAGCGCACGGCGAAGTCCCGCAGGAGGGAGTCGAGCAGCGCGCACGCGCGGGCGCCTTCGGCGTCGAGCGCCTCGGGCCAGTCCTCCGCGAGGGGAGGGAGCCCCGGCTGCGCCTGACCCTGGCTGCGCAACTGGGCGTAGACCCCGAGCACCATCGCGCGGAGGCGATCGGCGCCATGGGCGGCCACCAGATCCACGGCGGGGGAGCCCGGCTGCGCGACGAAGACTCCGAGCGCGCTGCTGAAGGCCTGCGTACGCAGACGCCCCGCGAGGGGCTCGTCGAGGATCGTGAACTCGGGGTCCAGCTCGGCGAGCAGCGGGTGGGTGCGCAAGAGCCGCGCGCAGAAGCCGTGGAAGGTGCCGATCAAGGCGGCCTCGGTGTCACGCGCGGCCTCGCGGGCCTCCAACGCCATGAAGCGTGCGCGGACGCGCTCCTCGAGCTCGCCTGCGGCGCGCTCGGTGAAGGTGATCGCGAGGATGCGGCTGGGCGCCACACCGTCCTCCAACACGGCGCTCACGAAGCGCTCGACGAGCACCGAGGTTTTGCCCGAGCCGGCACCGGCGGCCAGCAGCAGCGAGCCGTGGCGCCGCGCGATGGCCAGCTCCTGCTCCTCGGTCAATCCCCGCAGGGCGGTGGGCCCAACCTGAGGCGCGCTGGGCGCTTCCGTGGCGAAGGTCAGCGCCAGCTGGGAGCCGGACGTTACGGGCGACTCGGAGGCGCCCGTCCCGCGCGCAGGGACCGCCGCGGGCGAACTGGTGGAGCCGGAGGCGTTCACGGATCGCACCGGCAGATGCTCGGATACATGCACGTCCCGTCGCCGAACGCACAGGTGCCGGGACGGGGCTCCAGCGCGCCCGCGTCGGCCTGGCGGGCGGCCTCGCGGGCGAGAGCGAGCAACTCCTCGAGGATCGCCTGCACCTCCTCGGGGTCGCGAGCGTCGCCGCGGACGCACTCGAGCTCAACCCCGCTCCCCTCCTCGAGGACCCCCCGCGCGCGCAGGTCGCGCCCGGAGAGAGGCTGGTAGAAGCCGCCCACCACCGGCTGGTGGAGCAGCTGCTCCACGGCGCGCATGTAGAGCGCGACCTGCATCGTGCGCTCGTCCACCCAGCTGTCGGCGGGCGGCGCGAAGGAGCCCTTGTAGTCGTAGACGACTGCCCTGCCGACCCCATCCCCGCCCACGGCGACGTCGACGCGGTCGATGCGCCCGCGCAGGCGTAGCCCACCGCCCAGATCCAGCGGCGGCAGGCCGGGGGAGTCCTCAGGGAAGCCGAAGCCGAGCTCCAGATGCAGGGGCTCGAGCGGAGAATCGTGACCTTGCCCGTTGGACGCGCCCGCGGCGTGCTCCAGGTAGCGCTCCAGATCGGCCTCCAGGCGGCGGCGCACACCCGGGACGCGCTCGGGCGCGACCGACAGCGGGAAGTCGTGGGCGTGCCGAGCGAGCGCCTCGTGCAGGAGCGCCCGCGCCGCGGGCAGTCGCTCCGGCGTGAGGCGGGCCGAGCCCGTCTGCAGGCGCAACCCCTCCAGGGTGTCCCGCAGGGCTGCGTGCGCGAGCCCGCCGCGGGCGAGGGGCTCGGGGTCGGGGTCGAGGTCGCGCGCGCGCAGCAGGCGCTCGACGAACCAGCGCGCTGGACAGTCCGCCCACAGCTTCAGCGAGGAGGCCGACCACAGCCGGTCCTGGCGCAACTCGGCCAGCAGCTCGGCGTCGGCGAGGGGGCGCAGCTGGGGCCACGCCCGGCGGGGCCCCGCCAGCGCGAGCTCCCGCTCCGCCCAACTGTGCGGAGGCGAGCCGGGCCCGGGCCAGTGCGCGGCGCCGGCGGGGCGGCGGGCACGCTGCTCGCGCAGGCCCTCGGGGAAGAGGTCGCAGACGTCGTCGAGGAACAGCGAGGGCACGGTGGAGTCGCCCTCCTCGGTGGCGGTGTGCCAGCTGAGCACGAGCAGCTCCTCGGGGCGCGAGACGGCGGCGTAGAACAGGTAGCGCTCCGCCGCAAGCGCATCCTCGGGAGCGCCCAGACGCAGGCCCGAGGCGCCCGCCAACGCCCAGCGCTCCTCCTCGGAGAAGACAGGAAGGGGGCGCGCGGGGGCCGGGAAGAGGCCCTCCTGCAGACCGCAGAGGAACAGCGCGCGCACGCGCCGCGCGCGCAGCGCGAGGGGATCGAGCACCGCGACGGCGTCCCGCGCCGAGGACTCCTCCAGGTCATCGCTCGGGGGAAGCTCGAGGCTCGCCAGCAGCGCCACGAGCTCCCCGGGCGTGGGGGCGAGCGACGGGGAGGAGCGGGCAAGCTCCGCCAGCTCCGCGAGCACCCTGGTGGCCCCCGTGAGCGCTCGCGCCTCACCCAGAGCCTCACCGGCGAGCACCGCGGCGGCGCGGCGGCGCGGCGCGCGGAACAGCCACTCGAGCTCCCGCGCGGCACGCTCGATCAGCGCGGGCGAACCCCGCTGGGCGGCGGCGTGGACGTGGTCGAGCGTCTCCAGCGGCCAGTGCTCGGCCTCCCACAGGGCGCGCGCGCCGGCGGCGCTCCGCACACCGGGTCTGCGCGCGGCGGCCTCCAGACGATCGGCCAACTCGGGGCGCTCGAGCAGCCCGGGGGCGCGCAGCCAGGCGAGCAGGTCCTCCAGGCGAGCCCCCTCCCCACCGCAGGCGGCGGCGAGCAGCCCGCACAGCGCCCGGCCCAGCGCGGTGTGCGCGAAGCGCAGGCGCACCGGCAGCGCGAAGGGGATCTCGAACGCGCCCAGAACCTCCTCCATGAGCTCGGCGACGGCGCCGGGCGAGCGGTGCGCGAGGGCCACTTCGCCGGGCGCCATTCCGGCATCGAGCAGCGCCCGGATCTCACCGGCCACCAACTCCAGCTCCGCGCGCGGAGAGCCGCCCTCCAGCATGCGCACGACCTCGGATGGGTCCACGGGGGGGGCGGCCACTGCCACCACCCCAGAGCGGTCCGCAGCAGCCATCGGGCCCCCTCCCGCGCCAGGTGCGGCGGGAGACTCGAACAGCCCCCGCTCCAGGCGATGCAGCGCCCCGCGCGCGTGCGGGGCGTAGTGCTCTGCGCGCGCGTCGAGCGTGCGGTGCTCGGAGGCCCACGGGAGCAGCGTCTGAAAGGCGCCGCCGCGCCCGGCGAACGCGACCCGACCCGGCTCGTAGGCGAGCGAGACCGTCACCGGCGCGTCCACCACACGGCCCAGGGTCTCGATCGCGTCGAGCTGCAGGCGGGTTAGGTCGTCGAATCCATATAGCGCCACCGGCGTGCCCTCCCACAGCGCGGGCGAGCGCCGCAGCGCGTCCAGGGCGCGCGCGGCGCGCTGCTCGGGGTCGGCGCGTCCCAGTTCCTCCAGCAGCCGGTGGTAATCCTCGAACAGGGCGCTCAGTTCGACCGCGCGCAGGCGCGGCCCACCCGCGGTGGCCCATGCCTGGAGCGCCCCGCGCAGGCGCGGCGGCGTGACGCGCTGCACCTCCAGTTCCCCCACCAGCGCCCCCAGCGCCCGCACGAAGCCGGGGCGCGTTGCGAGCTCGGGAGGCGAGCACGTGCGCGCCGCCACGCTCGCGAGCGCCCGTTCGCGCAGGAGCGGGGAGAGCGGGCGCCCGCCCACGCCCGCGCGGCGCACCACCTCGGCCAGCAGGCCACCGAAGCGCTCCACGCGCACGCCCAGCACCAGACCGGCCTCGGCCAGCTCGCGGCGGTAGCGCTCCACGTCGGCGTGGGTGGGAACCACCAGCAGGGGGTCCTCCCCGCGCGCGGCGCGGGCGCGCACGGCGTCGAGCACCGCGCGGGCCTTGCCGGCGTTCGCGGGTCCAGCGATGAGCGTAATCGGCATCGACGTCCATACTGGCGCACCGACCCGACGGGCCGCCCGTGGCGCAGCGACCGGACGAGCCGTCCGCACTCCCCTCAGGATGGCCAGCAAAAGTGGAAAAGCTTCAGTTTTATGAAACTTCGTCGATTGCAGGGGGGTGCGGTTGGCCATCCCGGCCAATGGACATATCCGCGATAGGCCGGCGAGCCGGCCCTCTGGATTCCAGTTAGCAATGAAGGAGCGCAAGTGACACCGACAACGGGGCGCCACCTGAAACTCTGCCAGGGTCTGGTGGCGGCTCTTGAGCGCGAGGAGCTGCTGCTGCACTACCAGCCGGTGCTGGACCTGCGCAGCGGGGACGTCGCGGCGGTGGAGGCGCTGATCCGCTGGCAACACCCCCAGCACGGACTGCTGCCGCCGCTGGACTTCATCCCGACGGCGGAGAGCACCGGCCAGATCGTCGAGGTCGGCGAGTGGGCGCTGCAACAGGCATGCCGGCAGGCGCGCACATGGCGCGAGGCGGGGCTGGCGGTGCGCATGGCGGTCAATTTGTCTGCGCGGCAGTTCAGCGCACCCGATCTGGTGGGGTGCGTGGCGCGCACCCTGCGCGACACGAACACGCCGCCGGAGATGCTCGAGCTGGAGCTCACGGAGAGCATGTTCGCCGACCTCGACACCAGCGCGGCGATCCTCGGAAGCCTGCGCGGGCTGGGCGTGCGCGTGGCGATCGACGACTTCGGCACCGGCTTCTCCTCGCTCAGCTACCTCACGGCGTTCGCCCTCGACACGATCAAGATCGACCGCTCATTCGTGGAGCAGGCCGTGCGCGACAGGCACGCCGCCACCGTCGTGGGCTTCGTGATCGCGATGGCTCACGAGCTGGAGTTGCAGGCGGTCGCGGAGGGCGTCGAAACCGAGGCGCAGGAGCGCCTGCTGGTGTCGCACAACTGCGACCTGCTGCAGGGCTTCCTGCACAGCCAGCCGCTGCCCGCGCACGACTGCGAGCGGTGGATGCGCCAGCGCATCTCCCGCCCGCTCACATCGATCCCGGGGGGCGCCGAGATCGAGACCGACACCAAGCACGGCGCCCACCCGCTGCGCCGCCGCACCCGCCGCTCCACCGCCGCTGCGTAGCCGCTGGCGCCTGAGCGAAGGTCCAGACCGACGCGGGCTTGCACTCGCCGGCCGAGCAGTGCCACTTGGTCGCCTTGCGCGTGTAGTCTGCTCCGGCGAACCGCCACTCGTTGTGCTCGCATGAGGGCGGCTCATGCTCTCCGCTGGTCAGGCCCACGGACGCTAGCGCGTCGCGGGGGCCATCTGTTGAGACTGTCAAGATACAACTGTACGGACGCGATCGGACGGAAAACCGCATGGGAATGGGAAAAACGGGACGATGAGCGACACGATTACGCTAGCATTGCACGGCGATGTTGCGCTGTCTGACTTCTCGACAGCCGTCTCCCATCTCAGCCGCCTGGTGGCCGCCCTCGCCGCCGACGAAAAGGTCGAGGGCGTCGTCTGGCAGATCGACGATCTTGAGTACAGCAGCGCCATTACGACGGTGCGCGGAGTACCGGAGAACGGCACGAAGCCAGAGGAGATCGACCGTGTGGTGCGAGCCTACCTTGAGGTCGGGCAGGCTCTCGAACAGGGGAACACCATCCCCTACTCGCCGACGGTCCGCAAAGAGGCCAACGGCATCACGGCCGTTCTCCGGGAGTCCGCGATTGAGGCAGTCCGATTCGAGACCGCCGAGTCGGACGCGACCATTCGCAAGCAAGCGATGCCGACCGCTGCTGCGACCGTCCCTCCAGAGCGAGAGGAAGCCTACGGTGCGGTCACCGGGCGCGTACAGACGCTGACCAGCCGCAACGCCCTGCGCTTCATCCTGTACGACCACATCCACGACCGAGCCGTGTCTTGTTACTTGGTCGAGGGGCGTGAGTCCATGATGCGCCAGATGTGGGACCGCGTCGCAACCGTCGAGGGCTGGGTCAGTCGTGATCCCGGGACTGGACGGCCGCTGACCGTGCGCAAAGTGTCGAGCGTGACGGCACTCGCGGAGGTCGAGCCGCAGGACTACATCAAGGCGCGTGGCGCGCTCCCGCTTAAGGAGGGCGATCCGCTCCCCGAGGTTCTGACCAGGCGGTTGCGCGATGCCGGATGAACCCCGGCGCGTCTACTGGGACGCCAACGTTCCGCTCTCGTATCTCAATGGCGTTCCTAACCGTGTGCCGATCCTCGATGAGCTGTTTAGGAAGGCACGCGCCGGGGAGATTGAGTTGGTCACATCAGCGATCAGCCGTGTCGAGATCGCGTTCATCCAGAGCGAGCGTGACGCTGGCACCCTCGATCAGGAGACCGAAGACGCGATCGATGCTCTCTGGTCGCCGGGCGCACCGATCAAGACAGTCCAGTTCTACGACCTCATTGGAGACAAGGCCAGGGCGCTCATGAGGCAAGGCATCTCGCAGGGATGGGGGAAGCTCAAGCCGATGGACGCGATCCATCTGGCAACGGCTCAGCAGATGGCCGTGGCCGAGCTCCACACGTACGACGACCGGCTGCACGCGTGGACGAACGCGCTCGGCTTTCCCGTGACGGAGCCTCAGACTGCCCAGACCGTGCTTGGGGTAGAACCGTCGGGATCTTAAGGTGTACGCGCGCGCTGCCGTGCCGCAATCCCGCACCACGACTGGTCTAGCGAGTTTCGCTGGACCCTCCTACTAGGAGGCCGCGGCAAGCCGCTCGCGCAGGTGCCGCGCGCGGCGCCAGAGGGGGCGACGCAGGCGCTCGGTGGCGCGGGCGGCTGGGGCGAGAGCCCCCTTGGTCAGCGGAGCGGCGGGAAGACCGGCGATCGTGGCGCGGCAGCGGCGCCGGCGCAGGGCGTCGAGGCACCCCTCCACGGTGAGAGGCGGGGCGACGTCCAGCTCCATCGCCAGGGGGAAGGTCTGGGTGGGGCGGTGCAGGTCCAGCGCGGCGATGCCTAGCAGAGCGTGGTCGGCGGCCCAGCGGCAGGCGCGGGGGTTGGGCGCCCATCCGTCCCACTTGCGCGTCCAGATCTCGACGCCGGTGCACAGCGAGAGCCAGGCGGGATCGACGACCTCCCAGGCGTCGCGGCGCAGGGGGTGGGCGAGCACAGATACGCCGCCGTGCCGAGCGACCGCGGCGAGCAGCCGAGCGGTGGGAACGCCCTCGCCCTGAAACGGCACCGATCCCCACACGGGCACGTGCACGCGGTCTTCCGGGTCGGCGTACTCGATCCCTCCGATCAGCAGGGGACCCCCGGCGCTCGCACGCGCGCAGGCGGCGAGGTAGGCGTGCAGGCGCTCGGAGCTGAAGCCCCGATCGTGCTCGCACATGAAGACAACGTCATAGCGGTGGCGCCGGAACAGTGCGGCCACCTGCTCCAGCGGCAGCGTGGCGTCGTAGGACCACTCGGAGTGCACGTGGAACGCCGCTCTCACTCTCAAGCGCGTCGCCTCCCCCAGGTCTGTGCAGCGACGGTGCGCCAGGTGTCCTCCACGAACACCCTGCGGGCGCCCGGCGCGAGGTTGTACCAGGAGGTGCGACGGCCACCCGGCAGCAGTGCCCTCAGAGTCTCCGCCCGGCCGGGCCATACGCCCGGGTGCGAGCGGGGGCCGCGCAGCACGAACAGCAGGTGCACCAGCTCGCGACCGAGGTGCCTGCACAGCAGCTCGGCGAAGGGGGGCGGCGCGGGAAGCTGGACCGTGCTGTCCAGTACGCCCGCCACGGCCCACGCCGGGTACTCGTAGCCTCGCCTGCGAGCCAGCGCAAGGCTGCCCCAGGGCCGCCCATTGAGCTCCACGAACCACCAGCTGTCTCCGGCGCGCAGCAGCTCTACCATGAACATGCCCTGCCAGTTGGCGGCTGTGAGGAAGCGCGCGATCGGAGCCTCGAGCTCCGCGGGCACGGGGACCGAGGAGCACGCGCTGGAGCCGGATCCAGCCGGGTTCATCATGCGCACGCGCTTGTGGGCGCTGAGGTGGTGCACGGCGCCACTGCCGGCCAACCCGAAGACGCCGCCTCCGCTGCCAGCCACCCAGCGCTGCACGATGGCCGGGGTGCCGGCGCCCCACGCACGCCGCACGGAGCTCAGCTCGGCCGGCGTCCCCACCAGCTTGGGAGCAAGGCGACGCAGCCGGCCACCCATCTCTTCGGCGGCCAGCGCCGGCTTGCAGACGAGCGGCCACGCTTCGTTCCCGGGCAGACCCTCCCCTCCAGGCAGACCCGCCCAATCCCCGGGCAGACCATCGCCATCCGGCGGCAACTCCACCCACGCGGGCACCGCTAGGCCCGCCGCCTCGGCGCCACGCAGCTGCACGCGCTTGTCCAGCGCCAAGCGCGCCTGTCGGCCGCGCGGACCGGCCACCCGCGCGCTCGGGGGCAGCGCGCGATCGCATACCAGCACCGCCAGGTCGTCGAGCGGCATCGTCAGATCGTTGCGGGCGGCCACGTCCGCCACCTCCCCCATACACGCGGCGAGGTCGTCCTCGGGGGCGGTCACCTCGACGATCTCCACGCCGCGCAGCCGCCGCAGCGCCACAGGGCGTCCCCGTCGCGCGAAGCTCACCACCCGGTGGCCGGCGCCGAGCAGGCTCATGGCGACCTCCGGAGCGGCGAGCGCGTCCGCGAAGCCCACCAGCAGGGAGTATGGGGCGTTGTCCACCGAGAAGCGAGCCTCGTCCTCCCCCGCGGGGCGAGCGTCATTCACCGGCGCCAAGCGAGCGGAGGCGCTCACCGCAGGCGCTTGGCCAGCCGCTTGCTCAGCAGCATCGGATGCGGCCGCCGGCTGGCGCCCGCGGCGGCGAGCTCCCGCCATTCCCACAGGGAACGGCCACGATGGACGGTCGTCCGCGGCGCCAGCCAGGAGCGCGCGGAGCCGGGGCCGCCATCGCTGTTGTAGACCCTGCGATAACCCGCCGTCCGCAGCGCGCGCAGCACACGGCGGTCGTAGGAGCCAAACGGGCACGCGGCCTCCGCCACCTCATCCTCGACGAGCTCGCCCAGCGCGCGGCGCGAGACCACCAGCTCGTCGTGCAGCTCGCGATCGCTCAGCCTGCGCCAGTCGCGGTGGCGCAGTCCGTGACTGCCGATCTCCATGCCGGCGGCGTGCAGCCGTGCGACGTCGTGCGCGCTCAGATACCCCTCGGCGCCGATCCGCGACGCCGGCACGAAGAAGCGAGCCCTCCTGCCCCGTTCGGCGAGCGCCGGCAGCGCGTGGCGCATGTCGGAGGCGTTGCCGTCGTCGAACGCCAATTCGACACCCCGGCGGGGCAGCGCGTCGAGGATCGCCTCCAGCCACGCCACGGGCACCCACACCCGACGCTCGGCCTCCGCGACCCCCGCGGGGGGCTCGCCAAGACCGTGGAAGGTCAGGATCAGCTCGCGCGCCCCGCCGATCGAGCGTGAGCGGTGCGTACGCATGCCCGACAAACGCGTCGGGGCGAGTATTTCTCTCGGTGCGGGAGGCTACGCCGCGCTCTGCGCGGCGACGGGCTCGGCGGCGGGCTCGGCGGCGGCCTTGAGGGTCTCCTGGTCGGGCGGCTTGGCGCCCTCCTTGGCCCACGCCTCGTTGAATTCCACGCGCCACTTGCCGTCGTCGGCCTGGCTCAGCGCGAGGTGCGCGCGGAAGCTGCGCCCGGAGCGCCCGCGGAAGCCCGTTACGGGGCGCGCGGTGTAGCCGGTCTTGATCAGCTCCTTGGCGATGCTCACCTGCAGCTGCTTGCCGGCCTTGCCCTTCCAGATCACGAAGCCGCAGCCGGGGTCCTCGCGCGCCCAGCAGGAGTACCCCTTGCGGTTCTCCATGATCGGGTGCCCGCACACCGGGCAGGGACCGAGCGAGGCGCGCGGGATCTTGATGTCCTTGAGCTTCACGTCGAGCTCGTTGACCGTTTCGCGGGCGAACCCCGCGATGTCCTGCATGAAGCGCTCGCGCGAGTCCTCGCCCTGCTCGATCTTGCCGAGGCGGTGCTCCCAGTTGCCGGTCAGATCGGGAGATGTGAGGGGGTGGCCGTCGAGCAGGCGCACGACGTTGAGCCCCTTCTCGGTGGCCATCAGCGCGCGCCCGTCGCGCTCGATGTAGCCGACGGTGATCAACCGCTCGATGATCGCGGCGCGCGTCGCGGGGGTGCCGATCCCCGAGTCCTTCATCGCCTCGCGCAGCTCGTCGTCGTCGACGAGCTTGCCCGCGGTCTCCATCGCGCCCAGCAGCGAGGCGTCCGAGTAGCGGCGGGGCGGCTTGGTTTCCTTGCGGGCGCTCTCGATCTTGCGCGTCTGCACGTCCTCGCCTTCGACCAGCCGCGGCAGCTGCTGATCGGTGGCCTCGTCCTCCTCGGCCTCAGACTTCGCCTCCGCGGGGACCTCGCCGTAGACGCCCCGCCAGCCGGGCACCACCAGCAGCTTGCCGCGCGTGCGGAAGATGTGCTTCTCCACGGTGGTCTCCACGCGCGTGTTCTCGAACACCGCCTCGGGGTGGAAGATCGCCAGGAAGCGCCGCACCGCCATGTCGTAGATGCGCTTGTCGTCGTCGCCCATCCGATCGACGGTGTGCTCGGCGCGGGTGGGGATGATCGCGTGGTGGTCGGTCACCTTGCTGTTGTTGACCACCCGCTCCAGCGGCAGCTTCTCCAGCGCCGCCACGTAGGCGGCCGCCTGGGCGTACTCCTTGCGCGCGCCCACCTGCTCGGCGGTGGGCTTGATCTCGGGGATCATGTCCGTTGTCAGGTAGCGCGAGTTGGTACGCGGGTAGGTGAGCGCCTTGTGCTCCTCATACAGCCGCTGCGCCGCCGCGAGCGTGCGCCGCGCGGAGAATCCGTAGCGGGTGTTGGCGTCGCGCTGCAGCGAGGTGAGGTCGTAGAGCATCGGCGCCTTCTCGCGCTGCTCCTTCTTCTCGAGCTTGGAGATCGTGCCCTGCTTGCCGCGGCAGGCCTCCACGATCGCCAGCGCCTCGGCCTCGGTGGCGATGCGCGGCTTGGCGCCGGCGTGGAAGCGGCCCGCGTAGGTGCGCTCGCCGTCGGAGTCACCCTCCCCGTGCCCATCCATCGGGGCGGCCGCGAAGGTCGCGTCCACGAGCCAGTAGGGCTCGGGCACGAACGCCCGGATCTCCTCCTCGCGGCGCGCGACGATCGCGAGCGTCGGCGTCTGCACACGCCCGAGCGAGACGGCTCCGTCGAAGGAGGTACGCAGGCGGATCGTGGCGGCGCGCGTCGCGTTCATGCCCACGATCCAGTCGGCCTCCGAGCGCGAGCGCGCGGCCTGCTCCAGCAGCGCGAGCTCCTCAGATGGGCGCAGCGAGGCGAACGCCTCCTTCATCGCGGCGGTCGTCATCGAGTTCAGCCACAGCCGCCGCACGGGCTTGGATGCCTTGGCCTTCTCATACAGGTACGCGAAGATCAGCTCCCCCTCGCGCCCGGCGTCGCAGGCGTTGACGACCTCCTCGACGTCATCGCGGCGCAGCTGCCCGGAGACGACCGTCATCTGCTTGCGCGAGCGCTCGTCGCGCACCACCAGCTTGAAGTGCTCGGGCACGATCGGCAGGTCGGGCATCCGCCAGCGTTTGTAGCGAGGGTCGTATTCGTCGGGCTCGGCGAGCTGCACCAGATGCCCCACCGCCCATGTGATGACGTGGTCGGGAGCCTCTAGCCAACCCTCGTGCTTGGCGAACGGCCCGGGCAGCACACGCGCCAAGTCGCGCCCCACGGAGGGCTTCTCGGCGATCACCAGGGTCTTTGCCATCGTGCTCAGCGTAGCGGTTGGATGGGCGCCGGGTAAAGAGCGCCGGCTCACCCCGCGGCGCAGTACGGCTCACCCCGCGGCGCACGGACCGGTGCTCACGGCCCGCCCGGCGCCCGCGAGGAGATGAGCCACGGTGGCGTTGGCAACCCCGTAGCCGCCGTGTGGTCCCCCTCCCGTCGTCCCGGCGAACACCGTCGTGAGCACCCTGCCCGTGGAGTCGACGAGCGGCCCCCCGGAGTTTCCGGGGCGCACCAGCCCGCGCAGTGGGGTCAAGAGGCGCGAGACGGGCCCTTCGCCGTAGGCGTTCTGGGTGATCACCGTTTGTGTCTCTCCGATGCGCCCCGGCTGCGCGTCGAAGGGCCCGTTCTCCGGGTACCCCAGGATCGCGCCCGCCGCGCCCTCCGGCGAGCTCGACGCGAGGCTCAGCGCAGGCAGAGTCAATTCGCTCACGCGCAGCACCGCGACGTCATCGGTGGGGTCGAACGCCACGGCCTGCGCGGGCAGGCTGGGCAGCTGCCCGCCCACCTCCACGGTGGTGTCC
>JBIOES010000048.1:0-13865 GCA_044446265.1 Solirubrobacterales bacterium | reverse complement strand
GGTGGGAACCGACTCGCACACCACGATGGTCAACGGGCTGGGCGTGCTCGGCTGGGGCGTGGGGGGGATCGAGGCCGAGGCGGCGATGCTGGGCCAGCCGATGTCGATGCTGATCCCGCAGGTCCTTGGCTTCAAGCTGCACGGCGAGCTGCCGGAGGGCGCCACCGCGACCGACCTCGTGCTGACGGTGACCCAGATGCTGCGCGAGCGCGGCGTGGTGGGCAAGTTCGTGGAGTTCTACGGCGCGGGTCTCGCGGGGCTGCCGCTGGCCGATCGGGCGACGATCGGCAACATGTCCCCGGAGTTCGGCTCGACCTGCGCGATCTTCCCCATCGACGGCGAGACGTTGCGCTACCTGGAGTTCTCCGGGCGCCCGCGCGAGCGGATCGAGCTCGTGGAGGCGTACGCGCGCGAGCAGGGGCTGTGGCACGACGAGCACTCGCCCGAGCCGGCCTTCTCCGATCTGATCGAGCTCGACCTCGGCGCGGTGGTGCCGAGCATCGCGGGTCCCAAGCGCCCGCAGGATCGCGTCGCTCTGAGCGACGCGCGGGAGGCGTTCCGCAGCGCACTGGCCGGCTATGTGCCAGCGCAGAACGGCGAGGACGAAGCGGTCGCCGAGACGTTCCCGGCGAGCGATCCCACGGCCACGCAGCAGCCGCACAACGGCGAAGGTCCCCGTCCGCAGCACGCGCAGGCGTCGCATACGCAGAACGGCCACGGCCACGGGCAGGCGGTAGGCGAGCGGACGCGCACCGAGGTCCCCGTGACGCTCGCCGACGGCACGCGGACGACGCTCGACCACGGCCACGTGGTGATCGCGGCGATCACGAGCTGCACGAACACCTCGAACCCCTCGGTGATGGTGGGGGCGGGGATCCTCGCGCGCAACGCGTTGGCGCGCGGGCTGAAGCGCAAGCCGTGGGTGAAGACCTCGCTGGCGCCGGGCTCGAAGGTCGTGACCGAATACCTCGACCGCGCGGGGCTCACAGAGTCGCTGGAGGCGCTGGGGTTCAACCTCGTGGGGTACGGCTGCACGACGTGCATCGGCAACTCCGGGCCGCTGCCCGAGGAGGTCTCCAAGGTCGTGGGCGAGGAGGACCTGGCGGTGGTGAGTGTGCTCTCGGGCAATCGCAACTTCGAGGGGCGCATCAACCCCGACGTGAAGATGAACTACCTCGCCTCGCCGCCTTTGTGCGTGGCGTACGCGCTGGCGGGCACGATGGACCTCGACATCGTCGGCGACCCGCTGGGCCAGGACGAGCAGGGCAACGACGTGTACCTGCGCGAGATCTGGCCGAACGAGCGCGAGGTCGCGGAGACGATCGAGGGGGCGGTCCGCTCGGACATGTTCCGCAAGAGCTACGGCGAGGTGTTCGCCGGCGACGAGCGCTGGCGGAGCCTCCCGGTGCCCACGGGCGAGCGCTTTCAGTGGGATGAGGACTCCACCTACGTGCGCCTGCCGCCCTACTTCCAGGAGATGCCCGCCGATCCCCCCTCGGTGGCGGACGTGGAGGGCGCGCGCGTGCTGGCGCTGCTGGGCGACAGCGTCACGACCGATCACATCTCCCCGGCCGGCTCGATCAAGCGCGACGGGCCCGCAGGGCTCTATCTGCAGGAGCAGGGCGTCGCGCCGCGGGACTTCAACTCCTACGGCTCCCGGCGGGGCAACCACGAGGTGATGATGCGCGGGACGTTCGCCAACATCCGCATCAGGAACCTGCTCGGCGGCGGCGCTGCCGGGTCCGGGTCGCTGCCCGAGGGCGGCCTCACGCGCCACCTGCCCGACGGCGAGCAGCTGCCGATCTACGACGCGGCGATGCGCTACGAGCAGGAGGGCGTGCCGCTCGTGGTGCTGGCCGGAAAGGAGTACGGCTCGGGCTCCTCGCGCGACTGGGCCGCGAAGGGCACGCGGCTGCTGGGGGTGCGCGCGGTGCTGGCGCAGAGCTTTGAGCGCATCCACCGCTCCAACCTGGTTGGGATGGGAGTGCTGCCGTTGCAGTTCCCCGAGGGCGAGAGCGCGCAGTCGCTTGGCCTCGACGGCCAGGAGGTCTTCTCGATCTCAGGCATGGCCGAGGCGATGGACGGCGGCGGTGCGCCTCCACGCGATGTGCGGGTGCGGGCCGAGCGCGAGGGGGCGGAGCCGATCGAGTTCCAGGCGCGCGTGCGCATCGACACCCCGCGCGAGGCCGAGTACTTCCGCCACGGTGGGATCCTGCAGTACGTGCTGCGCGGGATGCTGGCGTCGTGAGTGCGGCGGATGGGCGCTCCAAGCCGGGGCGGGCGAGCGGAGGCGGCCGGACGCAGGGCCGCAAGAGCGATGGCGGCTTTCCTGTCGTCCTGCGCGACCTGCTGAGCGCGCGCGGCCCCTCGGGCTACGAGACGGCTCCGGCGGCCGTGTGGCGCAAGGCAGCGGAGAAGTTCGCGGCGGTGAGCACCGACGTGGTGGGGACGCCGGTGGCGCGCGTGGCCTCGCGCCACGGCGAGCAGTCCTCGGCGCGGCGGCTGGTCGTGATGGGGCACATCGACGAGATCGGGCTGATCGTGACGCACATCGACGACGAGGGCTACCTGTGGTTCGGGCCGGTGGGAGGGTGGGACGCGCAGATCCTGGTGGGCCAGCGCGTGGTGCTCGCGACACGCGGTGGCGAAATAGCGGGCGTGATCGGCAAGAAGCCGATTCACCTGCTGCGCGAGGAGGAGCGCAAGAAGGTGGCGGAGGTGCGCGATCTGCACATCGACGTGGGCGCCAAGGACGGCAAGGAGGCGCGCAAGATGGTGCGCGTTGGCGATGTGGCGGTGATCGCGGGCGATCCGCTGGAGCTGCCCAACGGCAGGGTGGCCTCACGTGCGCTGGACAACCGCCTGGGCTCGTTCGTCGCGCTCGAGGCGGCCCGCCTGGTGGCGAAGGCCGTGGGAGCGCAGTGGGAGCTGGTGGCGGTGGCGGCCGCCCAGGAGGAGACCACGTTCGGCGGCTCGCGCACGAGCGCCTTTACGCTCGAGCCCGACGCGGCGGTGGTGGTGGACGTGACCCACGCCACCGACGCCCCCGGGATCGACGTGAAGGAGGCGGGCAAGCACGAGCTTGGCTCCGGGCCGGTGTTGAGCAGGGGCTCGACGCTCAACCCGGCGCTGTTCGAGCTGCTGCACGACACCGCGGAGCGCGAGGATATCCCCTTCACCGTGGAGGCGTCGGGGCGCAACACGGGCACCGACGCCGACGCGGTGCACCTCAGCCGCGGGGGAGTGCCCACCGCGCTGGTGTCGATCCCGCTGCGCTACATGCACTCCCCGGTGGAGACGGTGCAGCTCAGCGACGTGCACGCCTGCGCGCGCCTGATCGCGGCGCTGGCACTGGCGCTGGACGGCGAGACGTCGCTGGCGCGCTGAGGCGCCAGAAGACCCGGCTCCGCCCGTCCTCGTCGAGGCGGCGGCTGCGCGGGCGTAGGCCACGCGCAACCGCTGCTCAGCTGGAACCTACGCCGTGGCGAGCTCCGTGAACTCCTTGATCTCGTACGCCGCTCCGGGGACGCCGCCCAGCGCGATCAGGCGTAGGCCCTCGGGGCCGGGGACGATCTTGCGCTTGGTGGCGGCGCCGACGCGCAGGAGCACGTCCGGGGTCAGCTCGACGCGCTCGCCTTCGATATCCATGTGACCGGAGCCGCGTAGGACGCCGAAGACCTCCTCCTGGCCCTCCTCTGCGTGGTCGTGCTCGGGGTAGTCGGCGTAGTTGGGGGGCATGTCGACGACCTGCAGGCCGAAGGAGCTGACGCCCAGTTCGGCGCGGGCCTTCTTGAGGCCGCCGCCGAAGGCGCCCTCCATGTCGTCGATGCGCTTGACGGTGTAGTCGGGCATGTCTGTGATCCTCTCTGTGAATCGCCGAAGGGAACTTCGCGGAAGATATTAGCGACTGCTAAGAATCTGTGGGAACAGCCTCGTGGGAGCTGCTCTGCTCGCCGAGCACGAGCACGGGATTGTCGGTGGGCATGATGATGCCGAGCTGGCGCGACTGCAGCAGGACGGACCCGTTGGGCGCCCAGATGACGCCGTCCTCCTCGAAGAAGCCCTCGCGCAGCAGGCGCGTGTTGAAGATCGAGAGGCACATCCCATCCAGCGCGCCCTCCGCGCGCGGCGGGGGCTGGCGGAAGTGGATCGTGAGATCGACGGTGGGGCTGATCGCGGGCTCGGAGAGCGCGATGAAGGAGGGCGGGAACCAGGCGTCGGCGAACAGCGCGAGCGACAGCGGGTCCAGTGGCCGCGGCTCGGGCAGCGCGATCCAGCCGCCGATTTCCATCGGGTGGTCGGCTCCCACGAAGGGCATCGCGCCGACGCGAGCCTGCATGACGAGCTGCTTGGTGAACTCGGGAGCCCCCTTGAACAGGCGCGGCGTGTCGCGGCGCTCCAGGTTGGGCTCCGCCACCTCGGGCATCGGCAGCGCATCGGCCTCGGGTGCCTCCCAGGGAGTGGAGAAGGCCGCGAGCGCGAGCGCCATCACGGCGCCCTCCTGGGTGAGGCGCGCGGAGAGCGTGCTGAGCGAGCGCCCCCGACGCTCGATCGCGACCTCGATCCTCACCGGCCCCGGTTCGGGCGAGCTGGCGTAGTGGATGGTGAGCGAGCGCGGCGCGCGCGTGGGATCGTCGACGGCGGCGGTGAGCGCGCGCAGGATCATCGCCGCGAGGTAGCCGCCGTGCGGCCCGCGCCCCGCCCGCCAGCCGGGGGCGATGTTGGCGTGGAAGGCGACGGCGGGCTGTCTCCCATTGCCGGCGCCAGGAGGGTCGATCCGGCGCACGGCGGTGTCGCGGTCGAAGACGGTGTCCATGCGAGGCGAGGATACTGGCTGCGCGGCCAGGTCGGCCGCGGGAGTGGTTCCCGCGGGCGCTCAGCCCCGCACGAGCCGCTTGTAGGTGATGCGGTGCGGGCGGTCGGCGGCGGCGCCGAGGCGCGCACGGCGATTCTCCTCGTAGGCCTCGAAGTTGCCTTCGAACCACACCACCTGGGAGTCGCCCTCGAAGGCGAGGACGTGGGTGGCGACGCGGTCTAGGAACCAGCGGTCGTGGGAGATGACGAGCGCGCAGCCGGGGAAGCCGAGCAGCGCGTCCTCCAAGGCACGCAGGGTGTCGACGTCGAGGTCGTTGGTGGGCTCGTCGAGCAGCAGCAGGTTGCCGCCGGCGCGGAGCAGTTTCGCCAGATGCACGCGGTTGCGCTCGCCGCCGGAGAGCGAGCCGAAGCGGGCCTGCTGGGAGGAGCCCTTGAAGTTGAAGCCGGCGGCGTACTGGCGCGAGTTGACGACGCGCTCTCCGACCTTGAGCTGGTCGAGCCCGTCGGAAATCTCCTCCCAGACGGTCTTCGAAGGGTCGAGCGCGTCGCGCGACTGGTCGACGTAGGCGAGCTGCACGGAGTCGCCCAGCACGAGCGTGCCGGAGTCGGGTGTGTCGTCGCCGGTGATCATGCGAAACAGCGTGGTCTTGCCGGCGCCGTTGGCGCCGATCACCCCGACGATCCCGGCGCGGGGCAGGTCGAACGAGAGATCCTCGATCAAGAGACGCTCGCCAAAACCCTTGCGCAGCCCGCTGGCGGTGAGCACCTGCGCGCCGAGGCGCGGACCGGGGGGAATATGGATCTGGACCTCGTCGAGCTTGACGTTGCGCTCCTCGGCGACGAGCTCCTCGTAGCGCGCGAGACGAGCCTTCGACTTGGTGCGCCGTCCCTTGGGGTTGGTGCGGACCCATTCGAGCTCGGCGGCGATCGTGCGCTGGCGTCCCTTCTCCGAGCGCTCTTCCTGGGCGAGGCGGGCCTGCTTCTGCTCCAGCCAGGAGGAGTAGTTGCCTTCGTAGGGGATGCCGCGGCCACGGTCGAGCTCGAGGATCCAGCCGGCGACGTTGTCGAGGAAGTAGCGGTCGTGGGTGACGGCGACGATCGTGCCCTTGTACTCGGCGAGATGCTGCTCCAACCAGGCGACGGACTCGGCGTCGAGGTGGTTGGTGGGCTCGTCGAGCAGCAGGAGGTCGGGCGCGCGCAGCAAGAGGCGGCAGAGCGCCACGCGCCGACGCTCCCCTCCGGAGAGCGTTCCGACCTCGGCATCGGGCGGGGGCAGGCGCAGGGCGTCCATCGCGTAGTCGAGCTTCGTATCGAGGTTCCAAGCGTCAGCCGCGTCGATCTTGGCCTGGATGTCGCCGAACTCCTCGGCGGTCTCATCGGAGTAGTTGGCGGCGAGCTCGTTGAAGCGGTCGAGCAGGGCCTTGGTGTTGGAGACACCCTCCTCGACGTTGCCGCGCACATCCTTGGACTCGTCCAGCCGCGGCTCCTGCTCGAGCATCCCGACGGTGGCGCCGGGCGCGAGGGCGGCCTCGCCGCGGTACTCCTCATCCAGCCCGGCCATGATGCGCAGCAGCGTGGACTTGCCGGCGCCGGTGTAGCCGAGCACGCCGATCGTGGCCCCCGGGTAGAAGGCGAGCGTGATCTCGCTGAGCACCGTCTTCTCAGGCGGGTGCAGCTTGGAGAGGCGGTGCATCGTGAAGACGTACTGCGAGGACATGAGCCGGCAGGATAGGCGCTCGGCCCGCGAGACCCGGCTGCGGTGCGCGCGAACATCTTTTTTAGGAGGACGGCACAAGGCCGTCCGGCGAGGCGTGCGCGCGGCGGACCGGGGCGAAGTGGCCGCAGGCCTGCGGCCCGAGGGAGAACGGGTCGATAACGTAAACGGGGAATGCCCGCAGGCATCTTGGACATAGAGCAGCAGCTGCTCCTGCTGGAGCTGGAGGCGCCCTTCGACAAGCGCGAGGTGCAGCTGGCGCGCAGGCGCATGGCCAAGCGCTGGCACCCCGATGTGGCGCCCAGCGGGAGACAGTTCGAGCACGAGCGCCACCTGAAGGCGATCAACGAGGCGGCCGATCAGCTGGAGCGCCTGGCGGAGGGCTCGCGCGGCGGGCGGGTGACGCCCAACGCCGTGCGGGTCAGCGCGGCGGCCGCGCGCCGCGCGCGCGAGGAGGCGGGGCGCAGGGCCTACGAAGCCGAGCAGCGCGCTCGCGAAGAGGCGACCGAGCGCGCGCAGCACGATCCGTTCGGCAGCCGCGTGCCCGATCACTCGGTGGTGCACCGCTACGCGCGCTGCATCTCCTACCCGGAGTGGGGTGTGGGGACTGTGGCGGGCATCTACTTCACGGGCGGCGAAGCCAACGGCGATGGGGAGGTGGAGGTCGATCAGCAGTGGGCGCGCGTGAAGTTCAGCCACGGCGTGCGTACGGTGCCGGCGGGGAGCATGCGCTTCGTGGACTTCTCCAAGCCCGACCCCGCGGAGGAGCGCGTCGAGCGCTTCATGACCGCCGCGCAGCGCGCGATGGCCGAAGGCGAGTACGAGTTGGCGGCGCAGCGGCTGGTGTACGCGCGCGACGCCGAGCCGCGCAACGTGGGCGTGCTGCGCCTGATGACGTTGGCCTTCTGGCAGGCGGGCAACCTGGAAGCGGCGGCGCGCTCGGTGCGCGATTGGGCGCGCGTGGATGGGAAGCGCCCAGCGCCCCACCGCTTCGCGGCGCGCATCTACGAAGACATCGGCGCGGTGGATCTCGCCGAGGAAGCCGCGCGGCGGGCGGCCGAGCGCGGCCCCGAGGACGCGGGCGCGTGGGAGCGCCTGGGGCGCCTGCGCCTGAGCCTCCTGGATCGCGAGGGGGCCCTGCAAGCGCTGGAGCGCGCGCTCGCGCTGGGAGCGGGGGCGGAGGTGAAGGATCTGCTCGTGCAGGCGCTCGCGATGGAGCCGCGCGCGGTGCCGGCCGTCTGAGGCCGGCACCTGGAGCTGGACTCGCGCCGCGCGGCCCGCATGGCGGAGCGGAGCGGAGCCCTTCCAATCCGATCTCCAGGCCGGATCTAGCTCCCAAGGATGTTAACGGCGCGCGAGACGATCAGGCCGATCGTGACGAGCGAGACGATCGATTGGATGCCCATGATGACCTTGGCGGTGTGCGTGAGGGGCATCGTGTCGGTGGGGGAGAAGGCGGCGGCGTTGGTGAGCGAGACGTACAGGTAGTCCACGAACTGAGGCCGCCAGTCCAGCGGCTCGATGCGGTCGTCGGCCATCTGCGGGAACAGGAAGTCGGGGGCTCGATCGTGGCCGGCGGCGCGACGCCCGGGGCCGCCGCGGTCGGTCTCCCAGTACCACAGGGCGAAGATCAGGAAGTTGGTGAGCCAGATGAGCACGCCGGAGACGATCAGCTCGTTGCCCCTGTTGACGTTGTGGTGCAGCAGGTAATGGGTGAGCGCCGCCAGCGAGTAGATGTTGGCGGCGCTCACGAAGGCGGTCAGCCCGAGCGCCACGCGCCGCCGGCGCGGGTGCTCGTGCTCCAGCTGGTTGGGGGTGGCCATGAACAGCCCAAGCAGCAGCGCGCCCTCCAGCCCCGGCACCAGCCACGAGGGCCCCACGGTGAGCCGCGTGGGAAGCGCGAGCTGCAGCGCGATCGCCGCCAGGATCGTGACCTGCGCCGGCCAGAAGGCCTCGGCGCGGGCCGGCGGCGGGTAGCGTCGGCCGGGCGGGGCGGGCTGCGCGGAGGATTCCGAGGCCACGCGATGACTCTAGCTAGGGAGCGCCCCGGAGGGATCGGCGCTCAGCGCGCGCTAGCCTGAAACAACGCATGGGCATCGAGAACCCCGTCCACCTGATCTTCATCGCGGCGGTCGCGCTGGTGGTGCTCGGCCCCAAGCGCCTCCCCGAAATGGCGCGCGCGCTCGGCAAGGGCATGCGCGAGTTCCGCGAGGCGATGAGCGGGGAGAGCGGGGCGCCCGAAGTCCCCCCGGCACCCGGGGACCAGGCCGATGGTCCGCCTCATGATAGATAGATAGATACTTTCCATCATCGTGATAGAATCTTTCTATCATGGCAGCCATATTTGCGGCCCCGGAGCTTGGCCCTCTCGATCGCGAGGTTCTGCGGTTGATCGACGAGCTGCGCGCGGACCTCGGTAGTCGATCCGCCGAGCGCTCGGAGATCGGCCCGCGTCGCTGGGTGGTGAGCCTGCGCAGGATGGCCCTGGCTCGGGCGGTGCAGGCGTCAAACTCGATCGAGGGCTACAACGCCAGCCTCGACGATGTGGTGGCGGCGGTGGATGGCGAGCCCACGATCGAGGCCGGCGAGGAGACCAGCCTGGCGCTGAGTGGCTACCGCGATGCGATGACCTACGTGATGCAGGTTGCTCGAGACCCCGACGCCGAGGTGGACGATGGGCTGATCAAGGCTCTGCATTTCATGATGCTCAAACACGACCTCGCCAAGAGCCCTGGGCGTTGGCGGGGAGGCTGGATCGGCGTTCGTCACGAGGACAGCGGCGAGCTCGTGTATGAGGGTCCGCCGGCGCAGTCCATTCCCGAGCTGATCGGAGCAATGATCTGGCAGCTGCGGGAGGCCGACGTGTCCCTGCCGGTGCTCGTGAGGGCGGCGATGGCTCACCTCAACCTGGTGATGATCCATCCCTTCCGCGACGGGAACGGACGCATGGCTCGCTGCCTGCAGACGCTGGTGCTGGCGCGCGAGGGGCTGGTGGCGCCGGCGCTGTCGAGCATCGAGGAGTATCTGGGTCACAACACCCGGGCCTACTACGACGTGCTGGCGGAGGTCGGTGGGGGAAAGTGGAGTCCCCAACGCGACACCGGACCGTGGTTGCGCCTGTGTCTCACAGCTCACTACCGCCAGGCCAAGACCCACCTGCGGCGCATCGAGGAGACCGAGCGCCTGTGGCGTGAGTGCGCCGCCATCGCGCACGCCAGGGGCTTGCCCGAAAGAGCGGTCGGCGGCCTGATGGAGGCCGCGCTTGGCTTCCGGCTGCGCAACCCGACCTACCGCTCGATCCTCGCGAGCACCGCCGGCGAGGAGGTCTCCGAACTGACGGCCGGCAGGGAGCTGAAGGCGATGGTGGACGCCGGCCTGCTGCGCGCCCTCGGCGAGCGGCGGGCGCGCCACTACCTTGCCGAGCAGGTGCTCACAGACATACAGGAGCAGATCCGCGCGGAGCGTCCGCCCCGCGAGGACCACGACCCCTACTCGAAGGCACAGCAGGAGCTGCAGTTGACACTGGAGAGCTGAGCCGCTAGGGCATCTAGGCAGGTACCAGCACGTTCACCGACTGGGCGGCTACACGCATTGCGCTCCCGGCGGGCTGCTCGTGTGGGAGGCAGCGGTGGGTCCAGCCGCCGCAGAGCGATCCGACGCAGCGGATACGTTCTCTGGGTGCGCCTGATCGTCGCCCGCTGCGAGGTCTCCTACATCGGCCGTGTGACGACGGTGCTGCCCGAGGCGGTGCGGCTCTTGATGCTGAAGGCCGATGGCACCTTCATGGTGTGGGCCGACGGCGGCGGACCGAACGTGAAGCCGCTGAACTGGATGACGCCGCCGACGGTTCTCGAAGAGGAGACCGACGCCCAGGGCGCGCCGGCGCGCCTGGTGGTGCGCAGGCAACGTCAGGAGGATCGCGTGGAGATCGTGCTGCACGAGGTGCTCTCGGACATCGAGCACGAGCTCGACGTGCTGGTGTCCCTGGAGAAGGAGGGCCTGGAGCGCGAACTGCAGGAGCTGCTGGCAGACGCGCCGCAGTGGTGCGGCGAGGGCTTTCGGCTCGTGCGCCGCGAGTGGCCCACCGACATCGGCCCGGTCGATCTGATGTGCCGCGACGGCTCAGACGAGTGGATCGCGGTGGAGATCAAGCGCATGGGCACGATCGACGCGGTGGAGCAGCTGACGCGCTACCTGGAGCGCATTCGCCTCGACCCGGCGCTGGGCTCCTGCCGCGGGGTGCTGGCGGCGCAGCGGATCAAGCCGCAGGCGCGTGTGCTGGCGCAGGCGCGGGGGATCGACTGCGTGGAGGTCGATCTGGAGGTGCTGCGCGGCGAGCGCGAGCCCGAGCTGACGCTGTTTGCGGCCTGAGCCCGCCGTTTCGCAGACACGGCGTGCCGAGGTAGTCTGCAACGCATGACCAACGAAACCGCTGCTACCACTGCCGCACCCGACGCCGCGAACGCCGAGCAGGCCGCGGTGCTCACCGAGCGCCGCGAGAACGTACTGTTGATAACCATCAACCGCCCCGAGGTGCGCAACGCCGTCAACGCCGCGGTGGCCGCGGGCGTGGCCGGTGCGCTGGAGGAGCTCGACGGCGACGAGGCGCTGTCGGTGGGCGTGCTCACCGGCGCGGGAGGCTTCTTCTGCGCGGGCATGGATCTGGGCGCGTTCGTCAAGGGCGAGTCCCCCTGGTTCGGCGATCGCGGCTTCGCTGGGATCGCACAGCGCTCCGCTGAGAAGCCGCTGATCGCGGCAATCGAGGGCTTCGCGGTGGCGGGCGGCATGGAGATCGCGCTGGCCTGCGATCTGATCGTGGCCGCAAAGGGGGCCAAGATGGGCATACCCGAGGCCAAGCGCTCACTGGTGGCCGCGGGCGGCGCGCTGCTGCGCCTGCCGCGGCGCATGCCCTATCACATGGTGATGGAGCTGGCGCTGACCGGCGACACACAGCCCGCGGAGCGCTTCCACGAGTGGGGCGTCGTCAACCGCCTGGCCGAGCCCGGCGAGGCGGTACAGGGAGCGCTCGAGCTGGCGGGCCGCCTGGCCAAGAGCGGGCCGCTGGCGCTGATCGCCTCCAAGCGCATCCTGCAGGAGCAGTACGACTGGACCGCGGCGGAGATGTGGGAAAAGCAGGGCGCCATCTCTGGGCCGGTGTTCGCCTCCGAGGACGCGAAGGAGGGCGCCAACGCGTTCAAGGAGAAGCGCGAACCGGTGTGGCGGGGGCGTTAGCTCCCGACCTTGGCGTCAGAGATTCGGCAGGTGCTCGATCTCGGGCGAGCTAAGGGCGATGCCCAGCCCTCGCAGCGAGACGCGCCCGGACTGCGGGTAGAAGCACATGTCCGCTGACTCGCGGGTACCGTAGGCGAGGTATGTGAAGCCCTCGGAGCCGGGACGAAGTGCATGGGCGACGCCCGTGCCCGCAGGGCGCGAGATCACGTCGCCGGGGACCAGCGGGTGCTCTTCGGGGCCCTCCGCGCCACGCTCCCACAGCTCCAGGAACCCCTCGCCGTGGAGCACTACGAACAGCTCCTCCTCCAGCGAGTGGCAGTGCGCCGGGGCGCCCTGTCCGCCGGGCCCGAGCACGACGTGGTTGAGCCCCGTGGACGAGGCACCGGCGGCCTGGCCCAGACGGCGGGCGCGCCCGCCGAGGATCGCGGGCACGTCGCCAAGCGCGACCACGTTGCGCGGGCGCTCGGCCTCCGGCGGCGGGCACTCGGGCGGACCGGCGGCGGCCTCGCGGGCGAAGGGCGAGTCGCTCTCGCCGAGCTCCACCCAGCGCGGGAACGACCACGCCACCCCGGCGCGGGGGAGTGCGGTGAGAGCCGGGTCGCGACGCTGGCCGAAGACGAGCACGTCGAGCCCCTCCGAGCCGGCGCGCAGTGTGTGGGCGCCGCGCTTGGGGCGGTGCACGATGCAATCGCCGGCTCCGACCGCATATGTCTTGCCGTCCTGCCACAGCAGCCCCTCTCCATCGAGCACGAAGAAGATCTCCTCGTCGGCTCCGTGATCGTGCGCGGGCGTGGAGAAGCGCTCGGGCGCCACCTCGATGCGGCGCAGCCCGATGGTGCGCGTGCCGGCCTCGCGGCCGAGGTCTCGCCACCCCGCCTTCAGATGCCCGATCTCCATCTCATGAGATGGACTGGTGTGCACGTTGGCCTTCTTCACGCGCGTGAGACTAGCGGAGCGCGCCGGCGCTCGAGGGGGCCGAGAGGCGACTCGCGCGCGGCTGCGGCGCGACTCGCGCTCAAGGCGTATTAGGCCCGTCGCGCCCTGCGCCTGCGCCGCCACTGGCTGAAGACGCGCTTGAAGCGTCGCCACAGCATCAGCGCTGCCCGGGCGCCTTGCGCGGATACTGCGAGGTGGGGACCCCCGGGTCCAGCGCGGTGCTGACGATGCGGCTCTGTTCGGCGGCGTGCGCGGCCGGATACCCCTCGCCGGGGCTGGCGCGCTCGGGACGCCCGACGTAGCCGAAGTGCATCTCCTCGGGCATGATCTGCATCAGGCGGGGGAACATGTGCGCGCGGGCGCCCATGTTGCGCGGCTCCTCCTGTACCCACACCACCTCGCGCAAGTTGGGGTAGCTCTGGATCATCTCCAGCACGAGGCCTTCGGGGAAGGGGTAGAGCAGCTCGATGCGCCCCACCGCGAGGCTGTCGTTGCCCGCGCGCTGGGAGTGGCCCACGAGGTCGTAGTAGATCTTGCCCGTGCACAGCACCAGGCGAGTTACCTTCTCCCGGTCCACCCCCGGCTCGGCGAGCACCGGCTGAAAGCGGGTGTCCTCGGCCAGGTCGGTGAGGTGGCTGCTCGCCTGGGGCAGGCGCAGCAGCGACTTGGGGGTCATGATCACCAGCGGGCGCTCCTTGGCGATGCGGGCCTGGCGGCGCAGCAGGTGGAAGTACTGGGCGGGGGTCGTGAGGTTGGCGACGCGGATGTTGCCCTCCGCCGCGAGCGCCAGGAAGCGCTCCAGGCGCCCGGAGGAGTGCTCGGGGCCCGAGCCCTCATAGCCGTGGGGCAGGAGCAGCGTGAGGCGCGAGGTCTGCCCCCACTTGGCGAGCCCGGAGACGATGAACTGGTCGACGATCACCTGCGCGGAGTTGACGAAGTCGCCGAACTGGGCCTCCCACAGCACGAGCGTCTCGGGAGCTTCCTGGCTGTAGCCGTACTCGAAGCCCATGCACGCGAGCTCCGAGAGCGGGCTGTTGTGCAACTCCAGCGGGGCCAGCGCTTCGGAGAGGCTCTGGATCGGGCAGATCGTCTGGCCGGTCTTGGCGTCGTGCAGGACCATGTGGCGCTGGGAGAAGGTGCCGCGCTCGGTGTCCTGTCCGGTCAGGCG
>JBIOES010000047.1:0-13963 GCA_044446265.1 Solirubrobacterales bacterium | reverse complement strand
GCTGTTCCTTGAGCTCACCGAAGGCGACGGCCAGCCCGCCGTTGCGGAGGTCGCACGATGACCGGCGCGCTCGTCGTCTACCGCTGGGAGCTGCGCAAGCTGATCTCGCAGAAGCGGACCTACCTGGGGTTCGGGCTGGCGGTGCTCCTGCCGTTGATCTTCGTTTTGGTCCAGAACCTGCGCCAGCACCACGATCGCGGCGGAGACAACAGCATCTTCTCCTCCCAGATCACGCAGTCGGGCCTGGCGACGCCGGTGCTGATGCTCCTCTTCCTATCCGTTTTCATGCTGCCGCTGATCGCGGCGCTGGTGGCGGGGGACATCGTGGCGGCCGAGGACGGGAACGGCACGCTGAAGACGATCCTCACGCGCTCGGCGAACCGCGGGCAGATATTCGCCGCGAAGGCGCTCGCGGCGATGACATACGGCGCGCTCGCGGTGTTCCTCGCGGCGATCGTATCCACGATCGCGGGCGTGGCCTCGTGGGGCTTCCACGCGATCACGACCTACTCGGGGACCGTGGTGTCGGCGCCGGAAGGCCTGCTGCTGGTGTTCGCGGCGAACCTCACCTACCTGATCCCGCTGCTGAGCGTGGCGGCCATCGGCGTGCTGCTCTCGACGACCACGCGCAACAGCGCAGCGTCGGTGGTGGGCACGGTCGGCCTCACGATCCTGCTGTTCATCCTCTCGGGGATCCCAGGCCTGGAAGGGTTCAAGCCCTACCTACTCACCGAACAGTATGAGAACTGGCACGGCCTGCTGCGCACCCCCACCGACTGGGCGCCGATCTGGCACTCGCTGTGGGTGTGCGGGCTGTACGCGGGACCAGCGCTGTTCGCGGCTTATCTGGTGTTCCTGCGCCGCGACGTCGCCGGCGGCTGAGGCGGTCGAGGGCCTTCGCGGGCCTCGGCTGCCCGCTCGCTCAGCTCACCTCGGCGGGCAGCTCGACCGCGCCGAGCTGCACCTCCCCCGCCAGGCGCCGCACCTCGCGCGGATCGATCAATCCGGCACCCAGGCGAGCGGTGGACTCCGCGCCGCAGGCCACGCCGAAGCGCAGGCACTCCTCCGGCGAGGAGCCGCTGTAGCGCGCCGCGACGTAGCCGGCGAGGAAGGCGTCGCCCGAGCCGCGTTTGGCGACTGGCTCGCGCAGCTCCACGCGGGCGCGGCGCAGGCAGGGCTGACCGTCGATCAGGACCTGCGCGAAGCAGCCGTCGGGGAGCGTCATGATCGCCTCGCGCGCACCCAGCGCGACGATCTCGCGCACCGCCAGCGAGCGCTCGGCGTCGTCGTTGAACTCGTGTCCCACCAGCTCCTCGGCCTCCAGCACGTTGGGCGAGACCACATCGGGCTCCGCGCGCACCGACTGGTGCAGGGGATCGCCGTCGGCGTCGATCACGGTGGTGACGCCGGTGCGCTGCAGTTCGCGGATCAGCGTCGCGTAGATGTCGGCGTCCACGCCCCGCGGGATCGAGCCAGCGAACACCACGATCGCCGCGCCGCGCGCGAGATAGAGGAGCTTGTCGCGGAACAGCTGCACCTCGTGCTCGGAGACGGCGGGGCCGCGCTCGTTGACCTCCGTCTGCTGCCCATCGGTGGGGTCGAGCACCGAGGTGTTGGTGCGCGACTCCTCGCGGATGCGCACGAAGTCGTTGAGGATCGATTCCTCGGTGAGCTGCTCGACGATGCGCGTGCCGGTGGCGCCGCCCGCCATGCCCGTGGCGATCACGGGCTGCCCAAGGGCCTTCAGGGCGCGCGCGATGTTGACCCCCTTGCCCCCCGCCATCGTGCGCTGCTCAACGGTGCGGTGGCGCCGTCCGAGGCGGAAGTTCGGCACCGACAGCGACTTGTCGATCGCCGCATTGAGCGTGACCGTGATGATCATCTCGCGTTCAACATCCTTCCTCAGACCGAGCGCCGGACAGCGCGTGGGCCACGCCAGAGGGTAGCGCAGCGCGGTGGGTGCGCGGCGGTGCGCGCAAGTTGCCGTCCGCACAAGCGGATAGGACTACGGCAGACGTTCTGAGGCCGTGCGCGCAGCCTGCAACGGTCGCGGCGCAGACAAAGCTCGAGCACCCCGAGGTGAGCCGTGAACAGCGACGCACATGAGCAGCGCCCCGTCCATCTGATCATCAACGACGATGAGGTTCGCAGCCCGCTGACGGTGTTCTTCCGCCTGCTGCTGGTGATCCCACACCTGATCTGGCTCTCGTTGTGGGGGATCGCGGCGTTCATTGCCGTGATCCTCAACTGGTTCGCCACGCTCTTCGCCGGCCAGTCTCCGCAGGGGCTACACGACTTCCTCGCGCGCTACATCCGCTATGCGATCCACGTCGGCGCCTACCTCTTCCTGGCCGCCGATCCCTATCCCGGCTTCGGAGGCGACCCGGGCTACCCGATCGACGTCGAGATCGCGCCCCCCGCGCCGCAGAACCGGTGGAAGGTGGGCTTTCGCCTGGTCCTCGTGGTGCCGGCGCTGCTGCTCGCCGGCGTGCTCTCCTACAGCGGGCGCACCTCCGGCGGCTACAACTTCAGCTTCGGGCTGCTCGGCGTCGTCGCCTTCCTCGGCTGGTCCGCCTGCCTCGCGCGCTCGCGCATGCCGCGCGGGTTTCGCGACGCCGCCGCCTGGGGGCTCGCCTACACCGCCCAGCTCGACGCCTACCTGTTCCTACTCACCGACCGCTATCCCAACAGCGACCCCCTCGCCGCGCTCGACGAGGTGCCGGTGCGCTCCGACCCCATCCGCCTGCAGGCCGACGAGGAGCTGCACCGCACGCGCCTGACGGTGTTTTTCCGCCTGCTGCTGGCAATCCCCCATCTGATCTGGCTGGAGCTGTGGGCGATCGTCGCCCTCTTCGCGGCGATCGCCAACTGGTTCGCCACGCTTTTCGCCGGACGCTCGCCCGAGGGGCTGCACCGCTTCCTCGCGGCATTCGTGCGCTACTCGATCCACGTCTACGCGTACCTGCTGCTGACCGCAGACCCCTTCCCCGCCTTCACGCCGGCGGGCGGATATCCGGTCGATCTCTCGATCGAGCCGCCGCGCGATCAGAACCGCTGGAAGGTCGGGTTTCGCATCGTGCTGGCGATCCCCGCCGTGCTGGTGGCGAGCGCCTACGGGTCCGTCATGTACCTCGCCGCGGTGCTCGGCTGGTTCGCCGCGCTCGCCACCGGCGAGATGCCGCACGGCCTGCGAAGCGCGCAGATGCTCGCGCTGCGCTACAGCGCCCAGACATACGGCTATGTGCTGCTACTCACCGAGTCCTACCCCTACAGCGGGCCGTGCCTGAACGCCGCGCCGATCGCGGAGGAGCCCGAGGCGGTGCCGGTGCCGGCCTGAGGGTGAGCGCCTACTCCCCCGCGAGCGCCAGCAGCAGATCGAGCTTCGCCGCACGCCGCGCCGGCGCCTGCGCGGCGATCACGCCCGCGAGCGCCGCGACCACGAGCAGCACCAGCAGGGTGCCAATGGGGATGGAGAGCACGAAGCCCGAGCTGGAGAGCGCCCAGGCTGCGATCACGGCGCCGATGACCCCGATCGCGAGGCCGAGGACGCCGCCGATGAGCGCGGTGATGATCGACTCGTAGCGGATCATCTGGCGCACCTGGCGGCGCGAGGTGCCGATCGCACGCATCATCCCCAGCTCGCGCGTGCGCTCGTAGATCGAGAGGATCAGCGTGTTGACGATCCCGAACAGCGACACGATCACCGATAGGGCAAGGAGCACGTAGATCAGCGCGAGCAGCGTGTTGATCTGGTTGGCCTGGTCCTGCTTGAACTGTGCCGCCGTGCGCGACTTGGCCTGCGGGAAGTCCGCCGCCAGCAGCCTGTTCACAGCGGGCTGCACCTGCGCGTTGCTCGCCCCGGGAGCATATGAGACGAAGACCAGGGCGTCTTCGCGCTGCCCGAAGGCGGCGCGCGCGAGGGACCGGGCGATCGTGAGGTTGCCCAGCAGGCGCGCGTTGTCGGTGGCGATGCCGCGTACCGTCAGCGGGATGTTCCGTTCGGAGGGGGTCAGCACGTACACCGTCTGCCCGACCTTCAGATGGTGTGCTTCGGCGTAGCTCTTGGTGGCGATCACACCATCGCTCCCGAGGCTCAGCAGCGTGGCCGGCGAGCCCTGCTTCCATTCGATGCGGTAGACCTGCCCGAAGGTGCTCGGATCGACCGCCGTGACCTTTGCGTTCGAGCTGCTCCCGTGCAGCCGCGCCACCGTGAAGGCGATCGGCGTGGCGCTGGCCACGCCCGGCACCCGCCGCAGCGCGGGAGCCACCAGCGCGGGGATCCCCTGTTCGTTGCCCGCCTGCGAGTTCTCCACGATCAGATCGCCCGCGAACGAGCGACTCACAGCGCGGTCGATCGAGGCCTTGGTGCCGTCGGCGAGCACCGCCACGAAGGTGACGAGCGCCAGACCCACCGTGAGCGCCGCGGCGGTCACCATCGTGCGGCCGGGCTGGCGGATCGCGTTCTCGCGCGCCAGGCGCCCGGTGATCCCCCGCCAGCTCACGAGCGCCCCGATCGCCCGCGCGAGCGCCGGCACCACGCGGTAGCGGCGACCACGCGCGCGCTGGCGCAGGCGGATGTACATGAACACGAAGCCGATCCCCACGAGGATCGCGATCGTGCCGAAGCTGTCGTGCTGCACGATCCCGAGCACCAGTCGCAGCAAGATCAGCGCCAGCAGGATCGGCACGGCGAGGCGCCCGTGCGTGATCGGCGTGCGCGGTGGGATCTCAACCCCCTCGCGCAGCGCCGCGATCGGAGGCACGCGCGTGGCCCGTAGCGCGGGCATCAGGCCCGCCAGCAGGGTCACGCTCGTGCCCACGAGCAGCGAGACGACGATCGTGCGTGTCTGCAGCACCGTGCCGCTATCGGGCAGGTCGGCGCCGAAGCTCTTGAACAGCTGGTCGAGCGCCGGGGCGAGGACGATGCCGCCCAGCAGGCCGAGGATCGACCCGCCGACCCCCAGCAGCACGCCTTCGAAGATCACCGAGCGCAGGATCTGCCGGCGCGAGGCGCCCAGCGTGCGCAGCAGGCCGAACTCGCGCGTGCGCTGCGCGACGGTGATCGAGAAGGTGTTGAAGATGATGAAGGCCCCAACGAACAGCGATACGTAGGCGAAGATCAAGAGGAAGGTGCGCAGGAAGCCGAGGTTGCTTTCCAGGTCCGAGGACTGCTTGGCAGCCTGCTGTTCGCCGGTGCGCACTTCCACGCTGCGCGGAAGCACCGCGCGGATGCGGTCGCGCAACTCCGTCGGCGCGATGCCCGCCCTGGCGGCGACGTCGAGCTGGTCGTACTGTCCCTGCTCGCCCACCACGCGCTGCGCCTCGGGGAGGATCAGGACCGCCACGCCGGCGCCCCCGAAGGACTGGCTGCCCGCGAACTTCAGGATGCCCACGATCCGGTAGCGCTTGGCGGGCGCCGAGGCGGCTATCTGCATCTGCTCGCCGAGCTTCAGGTTGGCTCGTTCGGCGGTCGCCTGGTCGATCGCCGTTTCATCCGCGCCGACGGGCAGGTGGCCGGCGATCGGGGAGAAGGACTCGAAGCGCGGGCGCACCTTCGAGCCCACGAACGCGGGGGCGCCACCGGTGGTCAGGCGCTTGCCGTGCACGTCGAGGAACGTGCCAACGCTGAAGATGCTCCCCGATGCCTGGGCGACGCCCGGCACCGCCCGCACCTGCGCGAGCGTCGCTTCGGTGATCGGCGAGACTTCCGAGCGAACCCTGCTGCCCAGCCGCTGAGCGGGGGTGATGACAACGTCGTGACCTTTGTTGGCGGTCTTGAAGATCCCCGCGAAGGAGTTGTTGATCGTGTCCGTGAGGATGTAGGTGCCGGCCATCAGCGCAACGCCGAGCGCGATCGCAATACTCGTCAGCAACACCCGCAGCTTGCGCTGGAAGAAGCCGCGGAGAACCAGCTTCAGCATCGATCGCCTACCCCACGGACTTCATCAGGTCAAGCGCCTGCTCGGCGGTGGCCGCCTCGCGATCGTGCACGATCCGCCCGTCGGCGAGCACCAGCAGGCGATCGGCGAACGACGCGGCATGAGCATCGTGGGTGACCATCACGACCGTCTGCTCGAAGTCGTCGACTGCCTGGCGAAGCAATCTCAACACGTCCTCGGATGCCTTGGAGTCGAGGTTGCCGGTGGGCTCGTCGGCGAACACGACGGCGGGGCGCGAGATCAGCGCGCGCGCCACCGCGGCGCGCTGCTGCTGCCCGCCGGACATCTCCGCGGGCCTGTGGCTCAGCCGGTCGCGGATGCCGATCGTGTCGATCAGCCTGTCGAACCACTCCCGGTCGGGCTTGCGCCCGGCGATCGACAGCGGCAGCAGGATGTTCTCCTCGGCGCTCAGCACGGGCAGCAGGTTGAAGGTCTGGAAGATGAAGCCCACGCGGTCGCGGCGCAGCAGCGTGAGGCGTCTGTCGTCGAGGCCGGTCAGCTCGACCCCGTCGATGCTCACCGTTCCCGATGTCGGGCGATCGAGGCCCGCGAGGTTGTGCATGAGCGTCGACTTGCCCGATCCCGATGGACCCATGATCGCGGCGAGGCGCCCCTTGGCGAAGTCCACGCTGATGCCATCCAGCGCATCGACCGCCGCTTCGCCCGCGCCGAAGCGGCGATGGAGATCGCGCGCGCTGACCATCGCCGTCACCGCTGCCCCACCGCTCCTGCCGTCGCTCAGATCGATATCCCCACCGGGCACCCCAGCCATGTTCATTTCCCTACCCGCGCCCCCATCGTTGCTCACGCTCATCATCCCACCAGCGCGCGCAGCGACTGGCGCAGCGAGTGGGTGGTCTGCAGCACCGCGGTGGGCTCATAGCCGCAGTGCGCCATGCAGTTCTCGCAGCGCGGATCGCGGCCGCGGCCGTATTTCGACCAGTCGGTCGTCTCGATCAGCTCCTTGTACGTCTTGGCGTAGCCGTCTGACATCAGGTAGCAGGGACGCTGCCAGCCGAACAGCGAATAGCTGGGGATCCCCCAGGCTGTGCAGTCGAATTCGGCCTTGCCCTCCAGGAAGTCGAGAAACAGCGGGCTGTGGTTCAGGCGCCAGCGCTTGCGCCGCCCGCCCGCGAACGCCGCGCTGAACAGCTCGCGCGTCTGGGTCACCCCGAGGAAGTGCTCCTGGTCGGGGGCCTTCTCGTATGCGTAGGCCGGGGAGATCATCATTTCGTCGACGCCGAGGTCGTCATTGAGGAAGTCGAGCACCTCGCGCACCGTCTTGGGGGAATCGTGGGTGAAGAAGGTGGTGTTGGTGCTCACGCGAAAGCCACGCGCCTTGGCGGCCTTGATCGCGGCTACCGCTTTATCGAACGTGCCCGTACGCTCGACCGAGGCGTCGTGGCGCTCGCGCAGACCGTCCATGTGGATCGCCCACGCGAAGTAGGGGCTGGGCTTGAAGTTCTCGAGCTTCTTCTCCAAGAGCAGCGCGTTGGTGCACAGGTACACGAACCGCTTGCGCTCGAGGAGCTCGGCCGCAATCAGGTGAATCTCGGGGTGGATCAGCGGCTCTCCGCCCGCGATCGAGACCATCGGCGCGCCGCTCTCCTCGATCGCGCCGACAGCCTGCTCGATGCTCATGCGCCGGCGCAGCACATGCTCGGAGTGCTGGATCTTGCCGCAGCCCGAGCACGCCAGGTTGCACTGGAACAACGGCTCGAGCTCGACGATCAGCGGGAACCTCTCGCGCCGTGCAAGGCGCTGGCGCAGCAGGTACCACCCCATGCGCGTCCCCTGTCTGATCCTCAGAGGGTGGCGCAGCCGGCCGAAGGCCGGCGAGCCGGGCCCCTCTGTCTTTCCGGTCTCCGGCATTCTCGTTACCTTATTCCCCCGGGGTCCAGTCGTGAAGCGCTGTGGCCACCCTGCGCAACGTCATCGAAGCCCGCGCGAAGCCCGCCACCGTCAGCAGCGGACGCGTCAACTCGCGCGTGGGCGTGTCGCTGAGCACGCGCACGACGGCGAACGGCCGCTCGCCCGCGCCGGGGGCCAGCCACACCGACTCCATGTCCACCGCCAGCGCGCCCGTTTCGCCCAGACGCGCCCGCGTCTTGCCGATCGCCACGCGCGTCACCGACAGCACCGTTCCGCACCGCACGCGGAGCCCGCACGCGTCCAGGGCCTCGGCGAGCCGCTGAGTGCCCGCGCACGCCACCCGCTCACCGCCGGGACCGCGGACCTCCTCCGCCACCACCACATCCCCCACCTGGCTGTCGCGCGCGAGACCGCCGCCGAAGCCCATCACGAGCAGCGCCTCGCCGGGATCCTCCAGCAGAGCGGGAACGGCGGCACGGGAGCGGCGGGGCCCCATGCCGGTCCTGCGCACCCACGCGGGCGGGCGCCCCGCAGAGATCATGCGCGCCTCCAGCGCCACGGGCGCCGCGATCAGGAGGTCGCTCACGACATCCGTTCGGCCGGGTGCTGCTCGGGCACCCGGCGAGGGCTGAGCAGCGCCTGCCTGACGACCATGGCCTTCTCGCGTACCGACAGCGTCGCGCGCGCCGCAAGTGCGCGGTCGGGGCGCTTCTCGATGCGCCTGCCGAGGCGCATGTAGATGCCGGTCATCGCCATCGTGCACGCCGCGCTGCGCCGGTCCAGCAGCAGGACCAGCGGCAGGCCGCGGTGAAACCAGTCGCGCGAGCGCAGCACCTGGAAGCGCATCAGCGCGTAGAGCTGACCGACGTCGCCGCCGTCCAGCCCGGCGATGACTGACGGCTCGGCGCTGGTGCCCTCGCGCGTGAGAGTCGCCAGCGCGGCGGCGTCCAGTGCCCCGTCGTCGTGCAGGTGGTAGCGCACCAGCTCGTGCGCCGGCAGGTAGACGCGGCCGCGCTCGGCATCCTCGCGCAGGTCGCGCGCGATGTTGGTGAGTTGCAGCGCCACGCCCAGGTCGTCGGCGAGCCGCACGGCGGCGCGCGGGTCGCGGCTGCCGAAGATCGCCACGCACAGCCGTCCGATGGAGCCGGCCACGCGCCGGCAGTAGAGCAGCAGATCCTCGAAGCTCTCGTAGGTGGTTCCCTCGACGTCCATGCGCACGCCCTCGATGAGGTCATCCAGCGCCTGCAGCGGCAGATCGAAGCGCACGTGCGCGTCGGCCAGCGCCACCATCACGGGATCGGAACCCTTCGGGAGGTGAGAGCCCTCCGGGAGATGAGAACCCTCCGGGAGGCGGGAGCCCGGCGAGTCACCCGCGCGCAGCGCACCCAAGGCGCCCTGGGCCGCCGCGAGCCGGCGCAGCTTCTCCTCTGCCTCCAGCGGCCCGTCGCCGATGTCGTCCACGCGGCGCGCGAACGCGTACACGGCGCACATCGCCCGGCGTTTGCGGCGGGGGAGCAGGCGGATGCCGTGGTAGAAGTTGTCGGCCGCCGCGCGCGTCAGCCGCTCGCACTCGCGGTAGGCGTCGGCCGTCGAAGGGACATCGGCGAGGGTACTCATCGAATCGCGGCGCTCCCCACACAGCGGCCGAGCGCCATGATCGGGAACGTGAGCCGGTAGAGGTGGTAGTTGATGTAGTAGTCCGACGGGAAGCCCGTGCCGGTGTACTGCGGCTCATCCCAGCCGCCGCCGGGAAGCTGGGTGTCGATCAGCCAGCGCACCCCGCGCTCGAGCGCCGGGCCCCGCGCGCCCGCGGCGTGCAGCGCCAGCAGCGCCCACGCGGTCTGGGAGGCGGTCGATGGGCCGCGGCCGGCCCAGGTGGAAGGGTCGTCGTAGGAGCGCGGATCCTCCCCCCAGCCGCCGTCCTCGTTTTGGTGCGCGTGCAGCCACGCCACGGCGCGGCGCACGCACGGCTCGGAGGGGGCCACGCCGGCCGCCACCAGTGCGGGCACCGCCGCGCCCGTGCCATACACATAGTTGACCCCCCAGCGCCCGAACCACGACCCGTCGGGCTCCTGCTGCTCGAGCAGCCAGCGCAGGCCGTCGCGGGCCACGGGAGTGTCGGCGAGCCCCAACGCGGCGAGCATCTCCAGCGCGTGCGCGGTGACGTCGGCGCTCGGCTCGTCGATCACCTCGCCGAAGTCCAGGAACGGCAGCTCGCGCACCAGCGCACGGGTGTTCTCGGCGTCGAAAGCGCCCCACCCCCCGCCGGCGCTCTGCATACCCTCCACCCAGCGCGCCGCGCGCTCGATCGGCGCCGCGCCGCTCGGCATCGTGCGCCGCAGCGCGAGCACGACCTCGGCGGTGTCGTCCACATCGGGGTAGTTGACGTTGGCGAACTCGAACGCCCACCCCCCGGGCTCGAGCCGCGGGCGCGCCACCGACCAGTCCCCATACCCGCGCACCTCCTCGCCTATGAGCCATCGCGCGGCGCGCGCCAGCGCGGGGTGTTGGCTCGGGAGGCCGGCGTCGCTCAGAGCGACCATCGCCAGCGCGGTGTCCCACACGGGGGACTGGCAAGCCTCCAGGCGCCGCACGGGACCCTGCTCGATCATGAAGCCCTCCATACCCTCCAAGCCCCTGCGCAGCACGGGGTGCTCCAGCGGATAGCCGAGCAGGCGCAGCGCGATCAGCGAGTAGACCCACGGCGGCTGGATCCCGCCCCACGAGCCGTCGGCCTCCTGGCGGCGCACGATCCAGCGCTCCGCGCGCGCGAGCGCCAGCCGCCGCAGCGGAGCGATCGGTCGCCGCTCGTAGGCGTGCAGCACGCGATCCAGCCGTACGAGCCAGCGGCCCGTGCGCGAGGGTGGCTCGCGCGCCGTCCACGGTTGAGGGCCGTGCAGCTCCCGCAAATCGAAGGGCAGCTCGCGCCGGGGCCGGTGCGCGCTGACGACCGACAGCGCCACGATCGTCTGACGCGCCCAGCAGGCGAAGTCGTGGATGTTCAGCGGGACCCACGCGGGCAGCAACACGATCTCCGGCGGCAGCGCCGGAATGCGCTCCCACGGCCACAGTCCGAACAGCGCAAGCCACACGTGCGTGAACACGCGCGCCCGCTCCAGCCCGCCCTGCTCGCGAATGAACCGCGCGGCCAGACGCATGTGCTCGGCGTCCACAGGGTCCCCCGCCAGGCGCAGTGCCCAGTAGGCCTCGATCGTCGTGGAGAGCTCCCCCGACCCGCCGTGGAAGTTCGCCCACGTGCCATCCGCCCGCTGCTGCGAGCGGATCCACGCGGCCGAGCGCTCGGTCTGATCGGCGCGGCGGATGCCGAGGAACTCGCGCAGCAGCATGTCCTCGGCGTCCATCGTCACGTTGGTCCGCAGCTCCCCCTTCCACCAGCCCGCCTCGTTCTGCAAGGAGAGAAGCTGCTCGCAGGCGCGCTCGAGCGTCACACGAGCCTCGCTGCGTACGTCCACCGTCGACGGCATCGTGGAACAAACTAGAACTTTTCCGGCACGGACGCCGTCGCGCACGGCGTCTACCGGACGAGCACCTCTGGATGTTCGAGCGTGATGACGTGCCGGCGCAGCGTCGCCTCCGGCACGGCGCGGGGAACGGGCGAGCGAAAGCGGTAGAGGATCAGGCCGTGGATGTCGCGGAGCTGCACAAGGCGGAAGCCCGGGGCGGGCGGCTCGCGGGCGCCTTCGCGCAGCGGCGCATAGCCCGTCTCGTCGATCTCGCTGACGGTGACGCTCGCGCCGGGCGCGAGGTTGTGCAGCGGGGGGAGGTAGTACTCCAGGGGCGCTGCGCCCAGCTCGACGGTGGTTATGACGCGGGTTTGGGCGGAGCGGGGCGCGGGGCGGATCGGCGCAGCGCGGATCGCGGCGGCGAGGCCGCGCCAATCGCCGCGCTGCAGGCGCGGGCTGAGATCGACGTCGACCGTGATGGCGAGGAAGCCGAGCGCGATCACCCCGGCGAGCGCTGGGCCGACCCGGCCGGTGCGCCGCGCGACGACGATCACCGCCAGCAACGCGGTGAGCGGGATCATCGCGGCGACGAGGTTGCGCGGCGCCAGGTAGTCGGCGCCGAGGGCGACGAGCAGGATCGGGACGAGCACGCCGCAGGCAGTGATTACCAGCGCCAGCAGCGCCCCGCGCTCCTCCTGGGGAGTGAGGCCGCGCCACAGGCCGTAGAGGATCCCGGCGAGGATCGGGAGCGCGACGAGCAACTCCACCCCATGCCCGAGCGCGGAGCCGTAATAGTCGGTGAGGTAGTACTGCGGGATCGCCTGCAGGCGACTGGAGAGTGCCCAGCGGCCGATCCACTGGGTGCCGTGGCCACCCTGCGCCACGATCAGCGGGACCAGCGCCAGCCCGGCGAGCGCCACCGCGGCGACGGCGGCCACCGTCAGCAGCGCGACCCGCGCTGGGTTGGACGAGAGCGACCGCCCGGCAGACTCGGCGTCCGGGTCGCGCGCCGGAGAGACGCGGGTGGGGCGCAAGGGCGAGAGCGAGCTCGCCAGCAGCCACAGGCACATCGGGGTGAGCAGGAAGACCGCGAAGTAGTGGGTCGCGAGCGCCAGCGCGCCGGCCGCGGCGAACGCCGCAAGGCGCCCTGGCGTGGGGTCGCGCAGGGCGCGCAGGAAGCACAGCAGCGCAAGCGCGGCGGTGAGCACGAACAGCGCGTACACGCGAGCCTCCTGGGAGTACCAGACGAACAGCGGGTTGACGGCCACCAGCAGGGCGGTGGCGACGGCCGCGCGACGCCCGGCCAGCTCGCGGCCCACCGCCCACGCCACCGGCACCGTGGCCACGCCAGCCAGCGCGGAGAGAGCGCGCAGCGCGACCTCGCCCGTGCCGAAGACACGCGTGAGGGCCCACTCCAGCAGGTACCACAGCGGCGGGGAGTTCTCGGTGTGCGCGACGGCGTGCAGCGTCGCCCCGAGGCTCGCGTGCAGTACGTGGACGGGGGTGAACGCCTCGTCGTACCAGAGGCTCTGCGCGCCGAGCGTCGGCAGGCGCAGCGCGGCGGCCAGCAGCGTGAGGGCGGCCAGCGGCCACCACCGCGGCCACGAGCGCGCGGCGGCGGCCGGCTGCCCGGGACGCGCGGGCGCCGCCGCGGCCGACTCCATCAGCCCGTACCCGGGAGCGGAGTGGCGCGACGCCGGCACAGGCCCTGACTCTTCGCCGCGCCGAAGCACGCGTAGCGCGCGGAGGGCGTATCGAACAGCAGGTGCGGGGGCAGGTAGTAGCCACCGTGCACCTCCCGGCGGCCGTGCACGACCGGTCCGGTCATCACCAGGCACAGCTGCGGGCGCGTCTTGGGGGCGCCGGGGGCGGTGTTGCCGCAGACGACCTCGCGCGTGGTGCGCCCGCTGCGGTCCTGCTCGACGGAGAGGTTGTGGTAGGCGTGGCCGGTGAGCGCGCGCCAGGTGGCGAGATCGACGATCAGGCGCTGGTTGACGTGGGTCTGGCGCGCCACGTCATGGACTGTCGCCACCGCCAGCAGCACGCCGAGCAGCACGAGCAGCGTCGTCTCGATCAGCCAGCGGCTGCTCCAGGGGCCCGGGGCCGCGGGCGTTGGCGCGGCGGTGGCCGCAGGCGGGACTGGGGGTGAAGCTACTCGGGCGTCGGTCATTGCACGGGCGCGAATAGGGGCGCGGTCTGGTGCAGGACGAACAGCAACTGCACGCCGAGCGTCGCGTACAGCAGGCGGCGGTCGCGCGCGACGGCCGCGAGGGGCAGCGACCACAGCGTGTACCACGCGAGCAGCCATGTGGAGGTGACGGCGATCGCGAGCAGCGCCCAGCCGGATGCGGCGACCCAGTCATAGCCCCGCCAGGTTCCCCACATCAGGTACAGCAGGACGCCGGCGAGCGCGACCTTGAGGATCGTGTGGTCGATCGGGAACACCCCGCGCTTGCCGAACAGGTGGGCGACCTCGGTTGGGAAGGAGTCGGTGGAGACGAACGCCGCGTCGCGGTTCAGCGCGGAGACGATGTTGACGCCGTGCACGCCGAAGGCCGCGTAAGCGGCGAGCGCGCCCACGAGCAGCGCGAGCGCAGCGCCAAGGATTGGGGCCAAGCGCCGGCGCGAGAGCACGATGAACGGCAGCAGCACGGCGCCCGTGGCCTTGATCAACGCGCCGGCCACGAT
>JBIOES010000046.1:0-14135 GCA_044446265.1 Solirubrobacterales bacterium | reverse complement strand
CTGCAGCGCCAGCGGGTTGCCGCGCGGGCGCATGCGGCCCGTCGCCATCGCGCGCAGCGGGTTCAGGCGCGCGCCGATGATGTCGACGAAGTCCTGGTAGCTCACGCGCAGGCGCAGATCGGGCTTGGACGCTGCGCCCTGCGTGACGGAGCTCGAGCCGTTGTTCACCGTGAGGTGCCACGTGGGCACATCGGGGTCGGTGAACTCCCACTGGAAGACCGTCGGGCGGCGCAGCCCGTGCTCGGGGTTCACGTTGCGCGCGATCATGTCGAACAGCAGCGCCTGCGTCTCGGGGTCGCGGCTGGAGGGGCCCTCGCGTACGCCGATGATGCCCGCCATCGACAGTTCGCGTCCCTGGCGGGAGACCTCCTCGGGGGTGAGCCCCGGCGGGATCACCGGGGGGCCGGGGAGGCTCTCGTGGGCGAGCCCCGCCGAGCGCAGCTTGGTCTGCAGCGAGACCACGCCCTCGCCGCCGATCCGCTCGAAGGTGTAGCCGAAGCACGTCAGATACCGTTCGTCCCAGCCGGGCGGCTGCAGCACCTGGCCGGTGTAGGGCAGTATTTCGCGCAGCAGCTTCGCCACCGCCGCGGGCACGCGCGTGTCTTCGCGGTTCAGATCACACAGCAGCTTCACCCCGAAGCCGATGTGGCGCTGCTCGTCGGCCGCCACGTTCTCCATGCCCTTGCGGAAGGCGGGCAGCAGGTTGCGCTCCTCCAGGTAGCTGCAGATCATGTGCTGCCCCGTCTGCGCGAGCCCGGCCTCGATCACGATGTGGTAAAGCGCCACGGCCGCCGCCAGCTTCGGGCGTGAGCGGTCGGCGCGCAACTCGATGGCCATCGAGTCGAGGCGATCGAAGACCTTGCGAAAGCCCGGCGTCAGTTCGTGCTCGATCGCGTTCAGCCCGCTCGCCATCGAGCCGTCTCCGATGCCGCAAACCTCCTGCATGAAGCGCTTGAAGAACACCGCGTGGCGCGCCTCATCGACCTGCTGGGTGGCGAGGAAGTACTTCTGCTCCTCGCGCGGCGCCGCATCGATGTAGGGACTCAAATTATCTGCCACCGCGTCCTCGCCCCAGAAGAACAGCGCGTAGTTCCACAGCGCGGCCTTGCGCTCGAAGTCGGTGAACTCCTCGCGCCACTGGCGCGCGTCCTCGGTGAAGTCGAGCTCGGTCGCGCACCAGTTGCCCCGCTCCCAGCGCGCGTAGAGGTCCTCATAGGAGAGCGCATCGGCCGGCAGGCTCGCGAGCCCCTCCGAGCCGTTGGTGCCGGAAGCGGTGGCGCCGGCGGGTGTGGTGCTCGTGTCTGTCGCTGCCATATCCAGCTCCTGTTCGGGCGCTTGGTTTCGTTCTCCCCCCGCCGTCCAGGCGAGTTTGGCTGCGTAGCCAAGGTGAAGAGTATCGCACCGACGGGCGGTCGTCCATCGCCGCTCCGCGGGTGTTCTACGAACGGGCCTCAACGGGAAGGCACAGGCACGCGTAGTGCACGGTGAACGCCCTCCGCGCCACCCCCGGCGCGAGGCGGTGCAGGCCCGCGCGTACCCCCCACCTGACGCTCGCCCGCGCCCGCGCGAGGGGCCCACGCGCGAAGAAGCGGTGCACCTCCAGCGGGAGCGGGTCCTCCAGCTCGCCCGCCACGCGCAGTTCCGCCTCTGCCACGAGCGCGTGCACCGCTCTTCGCGAGAGGCGCCGCAGGTGCCCAACCTCGGCGGAATGCGCGCGGCTGGAGGGGCGGCGCGCGGAGAGGTTGTCCTCCAGCGGCACCTCCACCACCACCGCCCCGCACACGCGCGCCACCTCGGCCAGCAGCGGCGCCGGCGCGGGGACGTGCTCGAGCACGTGGCTGAGGATCCCCAGGTCGAACGCGCCATCGGGCATCGCCAAACGCTCGCCGTCGTAGAGCTCCACCACGTCGATCTCCGTACGTTCGCGCGCGATCTCCACGGCTCCCTGCGCGATCTCAACGCCCGCCAGGCGCCCTCCGAAGCGCTTGGTGTGCAGGGCGGACAGCACCGCCCCATCGCCGCAGCCCACCTCCAGCGTGCTCGCGGGCTCGAGGCCCGCGCGGGCGCAGAGCGCGATTACGTGCGCGGCCTTTCCCCGTGCGCCGAGCGCACGCCAGCGGGCCCCCCGCAGCGCCGCGGCGGGGTCCCTGGAGTAGGTCTCCTCGTAGAAGCCCACCAGCTGCTCGGTGTCGGAGACATGCGCCCCGTTTGCTGCGCCCACCGGCTATAAAGCATAGCCCGTGCGCCTCTCGGTGGTGTCGCTAGCGCTGGCTACATGCCTGCTCGCCATCCCGGCCGCGGGGGCGTCCGCCGACGCTTGTCCCAACGAAACGCTCCGCTCGGAAACACATTCGCGCCGGCTGCCGGACTGCCGTGCCTACGAGCTCGTAACGCCTCCCTACAAGGAGGGCGCGTTCGTCGGCCAGCTGAGCGGAATGCTGGGCCTCGCGCCCGATGGCGAACACCTGATCGGCACCAGTCTGGGCGTGTTCGCCGGCTCAGAAGACGGCACCCTTGGCGGTGACTCGCGGTTGCGGGGGACGGCTTATGAGCTCTCGCGCACCTCCGTCGGCTGGGCGACCACGGCGCTCGGGCCGCCCGAGTCCACGTACCGAAGCGCGGGCATGTACGACGCCGGCGCCGACCTATCCGCCACGTTGTGGGGCCTGGGCAGGCTCACCCAGCCCGAAGGGGTGAGCGACCTGTATGTCGAGCGGCCCCGGGGGACGTTCACCGAAGTGGGGCCGCCAACGCCGGAACCCAACGCGGTGAACGCCAACCGCTACACCTACCTCGGTGCCTCCGCCGACCTCTCGCACGTGCTGTTCTCCACCGAACCCGGCTTCCGCTGGCCGTTCGACAGCACCCTCGGGGCGGCGAGCACGCTGTACGAGTACGTTGGCACGGGCAACGTCGCGCCCTCCCTCGTCGGCGTGAGCGGCGGGGCGGGCAGCACCGAACTGGTGAGCCAGTGCGGCACGCTGCTCGGCTCCAGCGCCCCCAGCGGGGCCAGGGGGTCGATGTACAACGCGGTGTCCGCCGATGGCGCCCGTGTGTTCTTCACCGCCGTCGGCAGGGACAACCTGGAATGCGGCGGCTCTGAGCCGCCGGTTGATGAGCTGCTGGTCAGGGAAGAAGTCACCCCCAGCGAAGAGCGAACCGTCCCGATATCGGAGCCCACGCTCACCTATTGCGAGGAATCTCCCGCGCTTCCCTGCGCCGATGCGCACTTCGAGGGCGCCTCGCAGGACGGCTCGAAGGTCTTCTTCACCAGCACCCAGAAGCTGCTCCCCGAAGCGAGCGAAGGAACGGCGAATCTCTACGAGTACGACTTCCATGCCCTCGCGGGCGAAAACCTGTCGTTGGCCTCCGCTGGCGCTGCTCCCGCGGAAGTGCAGGGCGTGGCGCGGATCTCCGAGGACGGCTCGCACGTGTACTTCCTAGCAAGGGGTGTGCTGAGCGCCGCGCCGAACGTTCTCGGCGATCCACCCCTCGCTGGCGGGGAGAACCTGTATGTTCATGAGCGCGACTCCGGTGCCTCCTCGGGGCACACCGCGTTCATTGCAACCCTCTCCCCGGGAGACGAAACGGACTGGGCGCGCGCCGACGAGCGGCCCGTGCTGGCGTCGGCGGAAGGCCGCTTCCTGGTGTTCACGAGCCGCGCCGATCTGACTCACGAAGGCGTGGCCCCCGGGGTGGCGCAGGTCTTCCAGTACGACGCCCTCACCGAATCGCTCGTACGCGCGTCGATTGGCGAACCCGGCTTCGGCGACGATGGCCACACGCCCGCCTACGGCGCGACCCTCGCCACCCAGCAGGCCGACGTCTTCGACTCGCCCACGAGCGCCGTCGGCGCCTCGGCTCCGGCGAACGGCGCCGTGTTCTTCGAAAGCCCCACCGCCCTCACCCCGCAGGCGCTCAACGATCAGATCGACGGGCTCGGCGAACCGGTTCCCAACGTCTACGAGTACCGCGCCGGCGCCGTGTCCCTGATCTCTGAGGGTCTCGACACCTCGACAGTCGATGGCAGCCCCGGCGTGCGCCTGCTCAGCGCCGACCCCTCCGGCAACAACGCCTTCCTCACGACCGTCGACCCGCTCGTCGCGCAGGACACCGACACCCAGCAGGACATCTACGACGCCCGCGCCGAAGGCGGCTTCCCGGCCCCTAAGCCCCCGCCGAGCTGCTCCGGGGAAGCGTGCCAGGGTCCACTGAGCACGCCGCCTAAGCCGCCGGTGGCCGGCGGCGCGACGGGCTCCGGCAAGGCCAACCCGGACTCCAGCTCAGCCCCCAGCCCGGGGTGGGCAATTCGCTCGCTGGCCCAGCCCACGGACTTCTCGGCGGTAGGCAATGCCGAATGCGAAGCGCACCCGAGAAGCCAGATCTGCGACAGCTACGCGCTACTTGTGACGAACGTGGGCAGCAGGGCCGCAGAAGAAGGTCCCATCACCGTCTCCGACACCCTCCCGCCGGGTATGCGCGCTGTGGGGATAGAAGGGGAAGACCTCGCCACCGGACGATTGCTGTCGTGCACCCAGACTCCCCTGCAGTGCGTGAATGAAGGGACGGTGCCAGCTGGCGACACCTTGTGGGTGCGGATCGACGTCGTCGTCGACCCGAGCGTGACGGGCGTCGTAACCAACTCCGCCTCGGTTGCGGGCGGAGGGGCGCCTGCGGTTGCGACGAGTGACCGCACGACGATCTCCTCGGCGCCGGCGCCGTTTGGAATCGCGGACTTCGGCGTCAAGGCTCTCGGCGTGGATGGAACGCCTGAAACGCAGGCGGGTGGGCATCCCTTCACTCTCACCACGAGCTTCGACCTCACGAGCGACAACCAGGAACGCGAGGGCATCGTGAGCTACGACCCCACGGGGGCCGTGAAGGACATCGTGCTCGACCTCCCCCTGGGTTTCGCGGTCGATCCGCAGTCCGCGCCCAGGTGCCTGCTGAGTGCGTTGCAGCTGACGGTGGGAAAGACCTCGTGCCCAGCCGTGAGCAGGATCGGCACGCTTGTGCTCGAGCGGCTTGGGGGGAGCTTCAGCCAGTCCGAAGGTCCGGCGAGCGCAACCACCGCTGTGTACAACGTGGTCCCCGAGGCCGGCTATCCGATGGAGTTCGGCGCCTCCTACCTGGGCGTGCCGATCCTCATGTACGGGAGCGTGGTGCGCATGGGATCCGGCTACGGGCTGCGCCTCGCCGTGCCCGGGGTCCCGGACTTCGGTTTGATCGGCGCGTCGCTGACGCTGTTCGGCGATCCGTCTGAGCGAAACGGTGGGCCCGGTCCGTCGTCGCCGTTCTTCGTGAATCCCGTCGATTGCCTCGCGGGCTCCTCACCGGCGAGGCTGGAAGCCGATACCTGGCAGCACCCGGACGTCTACAGCACGGCCGCAGCTGTGACCTACCCGCAGGTGAGGGGCTGCGACGCGCTGCAGTTCCAGCCGACGCTCTCTGTCATGCCCGATACCACGCTGGCCGCCGAGCCGTCGGGGTACACAATCGATGTCCGGGTTCCGCAGAACGAGAATCCGTCACAGCTGAGCACGCCGGAGCTGAAGAGCGCGACCGTTACGCTCCCGGCGGGCGTGTCCCTGTCGCCCGCGGCGGCCGGCGGTCTCGTGGGCTGTCCCGCGACGGGTCCGCAGGGGATCGACATCGCCGGCTCGGAATCGGCCGGCTCCGAAGGGAGCGAACTGGGTCCGGATGGGCTCTACCACACCGCGCCGGGACACTGCCCCGCGGCCTCGACGATCGGAACGGTGGAAATCGCGACGCCACTGCTGGGAGCGCCCTTGGAGGGCCGTGTGTTGGCGGCGTGCGGTAAGGAAGGCAGGGGGCTGTGCGGCGAAGGCAGCGTCCTGGACGCGCGCCCGGTCGGTGTGTATCTGGAAGTCGCGGGCTCGGGGGTCGTCGTCAAGCTTGCGGGCACGGTTGCGGTTGACGAAGCGACGGACCAGCTGACCCTGGCCTTCGACGAACTTCCACAGTTGCCCTTCAGCGAGTTGAAGGTGCATCTGAAGGGCGGGCGGAGGGCCGTTCTGGTCAATCCCGAAGCGTGTGGCACGGCGACGGCGACGAGCTGGCTCTTGGCGTGGAGCGAACCGGTCACGATTCCTGTCACTGCAAGCTCGGCGTTCGATGTCACCGAATGTCCCAGCGTGCCGCCCATCACGCCGCCAACCGTGGGATCCACAACGCCGCCGGCTGCCTCGGGCCCGGCCGCGACGCCGCCGGCGAGCGGGACGAGCGAAGGCGTCAAGTCGGTGGTGACGACCAAGCCCCCCCGTAAGAAGGCTGGGAAGGCCAAGCGCAAGCACGGGAAGCATCGCAAGCGCGGCAGGAAGCCCAAGTCCAAGCACAGCAAGAAGCAGGCAAGGAAGGCCAAGCCGAAACGGGGGGATCGATAGCCTCGGCGACACATGCCCACCGCGACCGCGGATAGACCGGCGAGCAGCGCGAGGGCCCGCATGGTGGAGAGCCTGCGCGAGGCCCCCACCACGGTCCCGGCGCTCGCGGCGATGGTGCTGTTCGCGGTGTGGGCGACCGATCAGGCGGGGTACCCGCTGACGCACTGGGCGCCGGGCGGGTTGATCGTGCTGGCGCTGCTGGCGATCGCGGCGCTGATCGTGCCGCTGCGCCTCGCCGAGGTCCCCCTGCCGGTGCGAATCGCCGCGCTGTGCCTGGTCGCGTACACCGCGCTCAGCTTCCTCTCGATCCTGTGGGCGGGGGTGCCCGGGGATGCCTGGGAAGGCGCTGACCGCACGCTGCTCTATCTGTTGGTGTTCGTGCTGTTCGCCGCGTGGCCGCAGCGCGGCGCGAGCGCGGCCTTGCTGCTCTTGGGATGGACGCTGGCGATGATCGGCCTGGCGGCGTTCACGGCGCTGCACGTCGCTGGCGGCGACATCGCTGCGCTGCTGCCCGATGGGCGCCTTGTGTACCCCACGGGCTACCCCAACGCCAATGCGGCGCAGTGGCTGATGGCGTTCTGGCCCGCCCTGCTGATGGCGCGCAGCGAGCGCCTGTGGTGGGGCTTGCGCGGGGCGCTGGCGGGCGGCGCGGTGCTGCTGGCGTGCGTGGCGCTGCTCAGCCAGAGCCGTGGTTCGCTGTATGCCACACCGGTGATGCTGGTGCTTGTGTTCGCGCTCCTGCCGGGGCGCCTACGCACGTTCGCGGTGCTGGTGCCGGTGGCCGGCGCGATCGGCGCGGTGACGCCCGCGGTGCTGCGGGTGAGCGACCGCGTCAATGGCGGACACGGGGCGCGCGCAGCGCTGCACAGCGCCACCGTGGAGGTCTTCGCGGCCGCGCTGCTGGTGGGCATCGTGGTGGCGGGGGCGGCGGCGCTGGAGAGCGCTCGCCCGCTCTCGTCCGCTTCGGCCGCGCGCCTGCGCAGGGGGGTTGGCGCTGTGGCGGTGCTCACGCTCGTGGCGATCCTCGCGGGCGGATGGGTGGCGGCGGGCAACCCGCTGCGGCGCCTCGAACACGGGTGGCAGAGCTTCAAGGGCGGCTACGCCACGACCGACCGGGGCGGCAGCCGGTTGACGAGCGGGCTGGGGAGCAACCGCTACGACTTCTACCGGGTGGCGCTCGATGAGTTCGCCGCCGATCCCCTCGTGGGGATCGGCGCGGATAACTACGCCCAGCAGTACCTGCGCCACGGCCGCAGCCTGGAGACTCCCCACTATCCCCACAGCGTGGAGTTGCGCACGCTCACCGAGACGGGCCTCGTGGGCGGACTGCTAGCACTGGTGGGACTGGGGGCGGCGCTGCTCGCGGGAGCCCGTGCGATGCGCGGCTCCGACGCGCTTGGGCGCGCCGTGGCGGCGGCGGCGCTGGCGGGCTTCGCCTACTGGGCGGTGCACGGCTCGGTGGATTGGTTCTGGGAGTTCGCCGGCCTGGGAGCTCCCGCCTTCGCGCTGCTGGGCCTCGGCTGCGCGCTGTCGCCACGTGTGCCCGCCAGGGCACGACAGGCGGTCCAGGCACCGCGGGAGCTAGAACTTGCTCGTCCGCGGTCGTTCTCCGCTGAGCCCACCGCCTCACCCATCTCTCTTCGCCGCGCGAGCGTGGGACCGCTGGCGCTGGCCGCGGTGGCGCTCCTCACAGCGGTGCTCGCGGCCGCGTCGCTCGCCGCGCCGTGGCTGAGCCAGCGGCAGGTGCAGAGGGCCGCGCGCGAGTGGCGGACGGCTCCGGCGAGCGCGTATGCGCGCCTGAACGACGCGGCGCGCCTGAACCCGCTCGGCGACGAGCCCTACCTGGTGGCCGGCAGCATCGCCCTGCGCTTCGGGGACCTCAGCCGTGCCGATCGTGAGTTTGCGCTGGCGCTGGGGCGGGTACCGGACGATGCATACGCGGAGTTGGAGAGAGGGGCGATCGCCTCGAGCGCAGGACACATGCGGGCGGCGCTGACGCTGCTGGAACGAGCGGCCCAGTTGAATCCCCGCGATCCCCTCACGCGCCGGGCGCTGCTCCTGGCGCGTCGCGGGCAGCGGGTGGATGTCGCAGAACTGAACCGCGCAATCCTGCGCGAAGCTCAGCAACTCTCCTGAAGTCTGCCGCTCAGTCGCACGAATACCACGATGTTCGCGGCTTAATACCGATACAGTTGGCGCACGCTTCGCTAGCTTGTGAAAGGAAGAGTCTGGCACTGGCAGGTTCGCTGGTTCCGGCGCGAGATTCGGGACCCGACATGGGCGCAGCGGCGGTGACGGGCACGGCATGGAAAAGAGTGGTCCGACAGCGCTGCTCGAGCCAGACGAAACCCAAGGTGAGGGATCAATGACACGCCATCGCACTCTTCTTCTGACGCTGCTCGTGCCAGTGCCGATCGGTCTCGCGCTCCTGCCGGCGAGCGCGCTGGCGGGGTCGCTGCTGAGCGGCTACGGCGCTCCGGGCGGCGGTGCGCAGGCGATCCTTGGATCGGCGCTCGTCAATGGCGCGGGCGGCGGCGGAGGAGGAGGAGGCTCCTCCGGCGGAGCCTCGGGCTCGTCGAGCCCAAACGGCGCGCAGGGGAGCGGGCTGGGCGCGTCCACTCCTGGCGGAAGCGCTGGAACGCGAGCTGCCCACACGCACGCGGGTACCCACGGCGGCACGGCGAGCCGAGCGGCTGGAGCGCTGGGGGCATCCGCCGGAGGTTCCCCTGCGTATACATACCCTGGACTCTCGCGCGCGGCGCTCGCGGGGGACTCGAGTGCACTGGGCTTCACAGGAACTGACCTGCTGTTGCTCGTTCTCGTGCTAGGTGTGTTGGCGCTCACCGCTTCTCTCACCAGACGCTTGGCAAGGATGCCGCACTAGATGACATACGGCGAGATAGAACGACAATACGAGCGATAAGGGACAAGGATGCCCGCACCCCCACCGATAGATACCCCAGTGAGAATCACGCAACAGACCTCGACCAGCCTTCCGCTCGGCGGCGCGCTGGCCCCCGCGCGAGACGCCCCCCGGCACGAGCTGGCCCAGTGGGAGGTCTTCCGCGGGCCGCTGCAGTGGCTGCTGGAGGGCGCCGGCTGGGATCTGCTGCGTCCGGCGGTGGATTTCGTCTTGCTGTGCTTGGCGGTGACACTCGCGGTGGGTGGATTGCAGGAGACCCTGCACGTCTCCGCGCTGCAGGCGCCGCTGCTGGCGATGCCGGCGATCGTGATGCTCCTGCTGTACCTGCGGGGGCTGTACCGCACGCGCCTGCGCGCGCTCGTGCTCGATGGGGTGGTGCCGGTGATGAGCGCCGTCTCGGTGGCGGCGATGGCGGTGGCGATGATCGGGATCTTCCTCAACGGGGCCATCCCCAGCCAGTCCGATTGGGTGCGCGCGTGGGCGTTCGCGCTGCTCGCCGTGGGCCTCGGCCGCGTGTCGCTGGCGATCGCTCAGCGCTGGGCGCGCAGCAGCCGGCGGGTGGGCAAGCCGGTGCTGATCATGGGCGCGGGTTTGGTGGGCTCGCAGGTGGCGCGCCGGCTGGAGAGCCACCCCGAGTACGGGCTGCGGCCGGTGGGGTTCCTCGACGACGACCCCCGCTCGATCGCGGAGGTGGGCGGTCGCGACGTGCCGGTGCTGGGAACGGTGGAGGATCTCGATGAGATCGTCTACCGCACGGGCGTGGGCAACCTGATCGTGGCCTTCTCCTCGGTCGCCGACGCGCGCGTGAGCCGCCTGATCCAGCGCTGCCAGGAGCTCGGCATCGAGGTCTCGGTGGTGCCGCGCATGTTCGACACGATCAACAACCGGGTGGGCTACGACACCGTTGGCGGGCTGCCGCTGATGTCGTTCTCGAGCGTCAACCCGAAAGGCCTGCAGTTCGCGCTCAAGCACGCCTTCGATCGCGTCTTCGCGGTGGTGCTGCTGCTGGTGCTCGCCCCCCTGATCGCGCTCACGGCGCTCGTGGTGCGCCTCAGCTCGCCGGGTCCGGTGATGTTCCGCCAGCGCCGCGTGGGCCGCGATGGAAGCGTGTTCGACCTCTACAAGTTCCGCTCGATGCGCATCGCGCCGGCCCTGGCGCTGGCTGCCGCGGGAGCCCCCGGCTTCGTGCCGGGCGCCGATACGGCCCCCGGGGGCGTCGAGGGAGACGATCGCCGCACGCGCGTGGGGCGCTTCCTGCGGCGCACCTCGCTGGATGAGCTGCCGCAGCTGTTCAACGTGCTGCGCGGCGATATGAGCATCATCGGGCCCCGCCCCGAGCGCCCGGAGTTCGTGGAACTGTTCGGGCGCGATATCGCCCGCTACGGCGATCGCCACCGCGTCAAGTCGGGCATCACGGGCTGGGCGCAGGTGCACGGCCTGCGCGGGCAGACCTCGCTGGCGGAGCGCGTGGAGTGGGACAACTACTACATCGCCCACTGGTCGCTGGGATTGGACATGAAGATCCTCGCGCTGACGGTCGTCGCGCTGTTCCGCGACGCGGAGTAGGTGGGAGGGAGGAGGGCTACGCCCCTGCCGGGGCTCCGCAGTGGGCCGCGCAGTGTCGTGCCTCCTGCCCTGACAGGCCAGCGCTAAATGCCGCGCTGGGCGCCGGCGCCGGACCAGTACTGGAAGACGCGCACGCGCAGGCCGTGCGTGCCGAGCACGCGGGGCAGCGCGAGCGAGTAGCGGTTGAAGCGGTCGAGCGCGAACAGGGCTCGGTAGCGCAGCGTGGGCCCCTGGAAGGCTTCGAGGCCCATGTAGTCGCCGGCTGGCCCCGAGCCGCTCGCCACCACCTGGCCGGCGCGATCGCGCAGGCGCAGGATCACCGGACTCACCCTGCCCGCCAAGGGCGCTGCCAGCGCCTGCGCCAGCGGAGCGAAGGCGGGCTTGCGCGCGCCGCTTGCGCTCAGCACCCCGAAGTCTTCGCGAATCGAACCCTGCAGCTTGTAGGCGACCTCGGCGGCGACGTACGGAGTGCGCGCGAGCGAGCGGAAGATGTCGGCCAGGTTGGCCCCTTGGAGGCGCTTGGTGACGCACGGCTGTTCCTGCTGGATTCGATAGCGTGGCCAGCAGCTGCTCCAGCCAAACTCGTCCAGCCACAGCGGCTTGTTGTCGCCGTTGGCAAGCTGCGTTTCGCGGATCGCGCGCAGCGAGCCGAGGGCGAGGGTGTAGAAGTGCACGGCCAGCCCGTCGTAGTAGCCCTTGATCCCGGCCTTGTACAGCTCGCGCAGGAAGACCCCATTGGAGCCCACCAGCGAGCCTCCCAGCACGGGCATGCCGGGGTTGGCCTGCTTGATGGCCGGATAGGCGGCGCGCAGGATCGCGGCGTAGCGCTGGGGCTTTTCGGGCCCCGCCAGGTAGTCCTGGTTGGCCTGGTCGGGCTCGTTCCATACCTCGATCGCCGCCAGCCGCGAGCCGTAGCGCTGCGCGAGGAAGCCGACAAAGGCGCCATAGGCCGCTGGGTCGCGTGGGGGCCAGGCGTTGGCCTGGGTGCCGCGGGCGGGCGTGCAGCGGCGCAGGAGCGGCGCCGGCGCCGAGGAGTCCCAGCACGGAGTGCTGTCGACGGTCGCGATCACGCGAATGCGGGCAGCGGCCGCGTCGCTCACGAGGCGGTCGGCGAGGCCCAGCGCGCGAGGGTCGATCGAGCCCGGCGCTCGGGGTTCGATCACCGACCAGGGCACGTCCGCGCGCACGACGTTGGCGTGCAGCGCCCGCGCGGCGCCGATCGCGCCGTCGATCTTGGCGGCGGAGGTGCCGGGTCCGAGCCCGATGACGTTGACACCCCCGAGGGGCGCCGCTGAGGCGGCGCTGGGGGCGCTCAGAGCGCACGTCGCGAGGAGGGCGAGGGCGAGGGGGCGTGCGATCGGGCGTTGGCGCATTCTCTACACAGTAGGCTGTCGGTAGGCTGTGACGGTCCACATGTCCCCCACCTGGATCTGGATGCAAGCGGCAATCGTCGTGTTCGTGCTCATCGGAATGGCGATCGCGATCGTGAAGCTCGCCTGAGAACGAAGGGGCCGTTGGCAGGCGTCAGTTGGTCTTCTGCCGCCAGGGCCGCCAGGCCCGTCTGGGGTTCGCCAGCGCCGCGGCGGGCCGCGGCGGAATTTCCTTGCCGTCGAGCACCGCGGCGGGCACCTCGTAGGTCAGCCAGTTGGCCAGCTCCTGCAGGCCGGCCGCCTGGAGCTCGGCCCTCATGCCCGGCGGGCGACGCTGAAGGTCGTGTGTGTCGGAGGCCACGTTGTGCACCAGTTCGTCGCGCACGAGCTGCTTGGCAAAGCGTTGCACCTCGCCCCCGAAGCTCCCGGCCAGCGAGCCCGCGGTGATCGACGCGAGCGCCCCCTCGCGCACCAGCGTCTCGAGCGGGCGCCGGTCGCGATGGAACGCGGGACAGCGCTCGGGATGGGCCAGCACCACGCGGTGGCCGTGGCGCTGGAGGTCCAGCACGAGCGCATCCATGCCGGTGGCGACGGGCGTGAAGGGGCACTCCACGAGCAGCCACTGTCCGCCGCCGAGGCGCAGGCGCTCGAGCTCCGCGGGCTCGAGCTCGGCGGCGCGGGTCATCGCGATCTCGGCTCCCGGACGGATCCGCAGAGGGATCTCCTCAGCTCGCAGACGCGCATTCAGCTCGTCCACCAGGCGCGCGATCGCGATGGCCTCGTTGGGGTAGCGCCAGCTGACGTGCGGGGTGGCCACGAGCGTGGTGGTTCCGCTCTGCACCGCCGCGCGGGCGAGCGCCAGCGAACCCTCGATCGTCTCGGGGCCGTCGTCGATGCCGGGCAGCACGTGGCAGTGCAGGTCGATCACGGTGCCCTGAACGTTATGGCTAGAGATCAACCGGCGCGCTGGGCCAGGCCGAGCGCGTATTCGGGCCACCATTGGCCCGCGGAGGGGCCGCCGTTGCAGGTTCCGTCGGAGGCGCCCGGCGTCTTGACCCAGAGATAGGCATCGACCAGCGAGTTGCCCGTGTTGGCGGTGGGGTTTGCGCCGAGACCCCGGCCCGGGGGGTTGCACCAGGCGCCGCCGGGCGCGCGGCCCTGTCCGTTGCGGCTGGTGTCCACGACGAAGTGCGCGCCGGTGCTCAGCGCCTTGGCAATGGCTTCGCCATAGCCGGCCTCCGAGGCGGTGGTGTCGAAGTTCGAGACGTTCAGCGAGAAGCCGCGCGCCTGGGCGACGCCGGCCTTGCGCAGGCGGGCGGCCATGGTGGCGGCGGCTTGCCAGTGGGCGTTGCCTGCGTCGAGGTACACCGAGATGGAGGAGCTCTTGTTCAGGTGGCTGACCGCGAAGCTGAGCAGGGAGTAGTAGGTGGCCTGCTTTTCCGCGGACAGGCATTCCAGCTCGGCGAGGGCGTCGGGCTCCAGGATGACCACGGCGCGGCGGCTGCCGATGCCCTGGACGATCGCTTCGATGAACTGTTCGTAGGCGGCGGCGTTGGCTGCGCCGCCCGAGGAGTACTGGCTGCAGTCGCGCCACGGGATGTCGTAGGCGACCAGCACCGGCAGCGCTCCGGCGGCGGTGGCGGCGCTGACCCACCAGTTGACATCCCCGGCGGTGCCGCCGTGGCCGTAGGACCAGTTGCCGAACCACTTGGCCACCGGCTGGGAGGCGATCTTGCCGATCTGCGCCGCTTCGGCGCCGCGGCCCGCGGCGGCCCATTCGCTCTGCGTGCGATCGGCGGGTGAGTTGGGTTCCACGTAGAGGCGCGCTCCGGCCAGGGGGTCGGTGGAGGGCGCGGGCGAGGGGTTGGGCTG
>JBIOES010000045.1:0-14293 GCA_044446265.1 Solirubrobacterales bacterium | reverse complement strand
CTCCCCGGCGGCGAGAGCCTGGGCGAGGCGCTGCTCGCCCCGTCGCTGATCTACTCGGGCTTGGTCGAGCGGCTGCTCGACGCCGGCGTGCCGGTCACCTACCTGAGCCACGTCACCGGCCACGGCTTCCTCAAGCTGATGCGCCCAGCACGCGAGCTCACCTACCGGATCGCCGAGCTGCCGCCCGTCCCCGAGGTGCTCTCCTTCCTCGCGCGCCGGGCCGGCATGAGCGAGCGCGCGGCCTACTCCACGCTCAACATGGGCTGCGGTTTCGCCGTCTACTGCGCAGCCGGAAGCGGCGCCGCGGTGGTGGACACCGTGCGTGGCATGGGCATGGAGGCACTCGTGGGCGGACGCGTCGAGGAGGGCCCGCGACGGGTCCTGATCGAGCCGCTTGACATCGCGTTCGCCAGCGAGGAGCTGCGGCTCGGGCCCGGAGGCGGCTGAGCGGGAATTCACGGCCCCGTCGGCGCCCCAGCCGCGGCCCATCTATCGAGCTGGCCCTTGCATCTCCCGCGCAGAACCGCGATATTTCCGTCATGCGGGACGATCGGGAGCAGTCGTAAATGCCTGGATCTGAGGAGGACCAGACTGGAGTGGGGTTCGAGAGGCTGCGGGTGGCGCATGATCGCCTCAGCGAGGCCTATGTCGTCGCGTATCGCAACGCACGGGGCATCGGGGCGAGGCCGATCGTCGATGCCCATCTCCGGAGAGGGACGGAGTCTGTTCGGAAGGCCTACATCCAGGCGCGGGAGACGACGTTTCGCTCGCAGGCTCAGCGAGAGTGGCTGGATGCCCAGATCCACGCGCTGGGCAATCTCCGGGCCACATTCGAGCACCAGTGGCACACGGGCACTTGGATCGCCGGTATCACGTCGATCTTCGGTCTTCCGGGGCTGCTCTCAGCGCTCATGGCGACGAGCTTCGTCGTGGCCACTCTGGCGATTCTGCGTGCGTGCATGTGCCACTTGGTCTTTGCGGTGCCCCTGATCGCCTCGCTTGCCGTGCTACTCACCTTCGTCGTTGGCTTCGACGCCAAGAGGAAGTTGTTCCTCAGCGTTCCAGCTGATACCGACGGCGGCATCTACACCCTCGAGGACAATGTCTTCGCGGCCCTCGGCGAAACGAAGGATCGGGAGCGCCCGCTCGACGTCGTGGGATGGGCGTTGATGGCGATGTTCTTCCTGGCGGCCACGATCGCCGGCGAGTCGGCCATCGATAAGGGCCTGTTCACAAACAGGTACTTCTTTTCGATGTACATCTATACGGGCATCCTTGCCCTGGTGGCCGTCTGGTCATATTTGAGCACGCGTAGCCGCACCCCCAGGTGAGGGCCGCTCTCGCGTCTGCGTGGAAGAATCGCCCGGTGGACGGCTCTGCGCTGCGCGAGACCGATCGAGGGCCGCGGGAGCTGACCTTCCAGGCGCTCTACTACCCGGACCTACTGGAGCTGGTGAACCCTTCCGGCGACGTGGGGATCCTCACCCTGTGGTCGCCGCTGCGGGCGGTGAAGCGCAAGCTCGAGGCGCTCGCCCCCGAGATCCTCGACCCCGAACGCAGCCGCGTCGCGGTCATCTCGAATCTCTATGGAGATGGGATGTTCGCGATGTTCTGCAACCTGCTGTTCAACCCGCAGATTCGCCACCTGGTGGCGCTTGGCCAGGACCTTGGGCTGGGGGCTTCCGGGGAGATCGCGGCATTCCTGGAGCGCGGGCTCGAGGACGCGACGCTGCTCGGCCGGCCGGTCAAGCGCATCCGCGGCACCGACCGCGTGTTCCCGGCTGTGGCGTCGTTCGACGAGGCGCGGCTGCGCTCGTCGCTGAGCTTCCACGAGCTCGGCAGGCTGTCCGTGCCGGAGGTGGGCGAGCGCCTTCTGCGCCTGTTGGAGGAGCTGCCACGCGCTGCCAGTCCAAGCACCGCTGAGCCGGGGGGCGCAGCGCCGGGCCGCGAGCGGGTGCGCGTGGCGATCCCGATGGGGGTCTCCGACGATCACACGCGCCTCCCCTCCGACGTGACCGCCCACCAGGTTCTCCGGCGGGGACCGCTGGACTGCTGGGAGGAGCTGGTCGTTCGCGTGGTGCGCTTCGGGCGCCCGGTCGAGCTGAGCGGTGGACCGCGGCTCGAGCTCCTCAACGCGCGCGCAGTGATCGGCGAGCCGGCCGAGGATCCGCCCGCGGCGCTGGCGGCGTTCGGGTTCGATATCGCGCGCATGCGCGCCTACCAGGAGGAGATCCTGCGACCGGAGCTCCCGGAGGGGATCGCCTACACCTATGGCAACCGCCTGCGCGGTTGTTTCAATCAGGGCTCCTCCACGGACACCCTCGCGAGCGCGATCGCCGCGCTGCGCGCCGACCGCCGCACGCGCCGCGCGTACATCTCGCTGTGGGACAGCTCGGCCGATCTTTCGGACGCCGAGGCGCAGGATGCCCCCGCGAAGCCATGCCTCACCACACTGTTCTTCAGGGTGGTCGAGGATCGCCTCACGCTCACGGCGACCTACCGTGCGCATAACCTGCTGACGGCGTGGCTCGAGAACGTCTACGGCCTGATGGCGATTCAGCGCCACGTCGCGCTCGGCGCGGATATCCAGATCGGCTCACTCACGGTCATCAGCCACTCGCTCGGGATCGATCCGCGCAACCCTCGCTACGAGCTGGCGCGCGCAATGGCCGAGCGATGGGAGCGCGACGACGACCTCGATCGGCGCACGGGGAAATACTCGCTGCGCGAGGACCCCAACGGCTACTTCCTCGTGACGGCCGATGCCGAGCGGGGACGCATCGTCGCCGAGCACCGCTTCGGCGGTGTGCTCCTCAAGCGCTATGAGGCCGAGCGCGCCGCGAGCATCGAGCGCGAGGTGAGCGCGGACATGGCCGTAAGCCTTGTCTCGCATGCCCTCTGGCTCGGGCGGGAGTTGACGCGCTGCGAGCAGGCGCTGCAACGCGGGGAGTCCGTATGACCCTGCGCGCCGACCCTCCTTCGATCGATGTCCGCTGAATCTCACCCCCAACCCGCGGCCGCGCTGCGCGTGCTGTCGGTCGAACGCTTCGACCGCGCCGAGCTGCTGTCGAGGCTTCGCGAAACCCGCCTGCGCGGTTTCGGTGGCGCGCGCCCCTACGCGGAAGCGACGCTCGAGCTCGACCCCGCGACCGACCCGACGCGCCTGGCGCCGGCGCAACGCTATGTGCTGAAGGCCGGCGTCGCGCGGATCCACGAGTTGCGCGACGCTCTCCTGGCACACGGACTCGACCTCTTCGCGCTCGACGGCGGGGCGTACATACGGACCTCCGAGGACCAGGAGGAGAAGGTGCCGGTGATCCCGCCGATCGTCGAGGAGTCGCTGGAGCCCGATGGCCGCAGTGTTCTGATCGTCAACGACGGCATTCACCGCGTCTACGCGGCGCGCAGCGTGGGCCTGCCGATCGCGACGGTGATCGCGCGCGGGGTGCCGCGGGAGTACCCCTACTACGCGTGCGCGCTGGCCGGAGGCTGGTCGGAAGTGGTGGAACTCGATGAGCTCCCGGATGGCTTTCAGAAGAAGACCTACCGCAACCCCGAGAACTACAAGGCGCTGTTCCGCGAGTTCAACGAGGTCTTCCCCGGGGTCCAGAAGGAGCGCAAGAAGTCGAACCCGCGGCACCTGCGCGCATGACAGGGCAGAACCCACCACAGGGCTATGAGATCGAGTTCTTCCGCTGCGCCGACGGCGGTGAGCCGGTGAGGCGGTTCTTGGACTCGCTGAGCAGCGACAAGCGCAACGCGCTGGTGGCGGCGCTGACGTTCGTCCTGGCACGCCAGGGTCTCGATGTGTGCCGCTCGGAGTGGGGCAAGCAGCTGGGCGGCGGGCTGGCGGAGTTCCGCCTACGACACGACGAGCGCCAGGTCTCAGCTGGCCACGGCCCGGCGGATACGACCCTGCCCGACTCCTCGGCGGAGAAGATCCTACTGCGGGTATTCTTCCACGCGCACGGCAACCGCCTGATCCTGCTGCTGAGCGGCTACGACAAAGGCTCGCGCTCAAGCGCCCGCCACCAACAGCGGGAGATCGAGCGGGCGCGCGGCTACCTGAAGGAGTGGCAGGCCGAGAAGGCCCGGCGCCGGCGCGCCAACGCACGCCCATCTCCGCGCCGCCGTGGACGCGGTTGACAGCCTATATGATATACGCCATACTGCTCATATGGGTACCCGCCTGAGCGACTACACCGATGAGCTTCGCGCCCGCTATGACGAGGAGCAGCGCGCGCGCCTCGACGCCGAGATGCGACGCTTCGACCTCGCCGGCCAGCTCCTGTCCCTGCGCCAGGAGGCGGGCATGACCCAGCAGCAGCTCGCCGAGCGCGCGGGCATCTCCCAGGCCGACGTCAGCCACTACGAGCGCGGCCTGGGCAACCCCACCCAGAAGACCGTCGCAGCCATCGCCGCCGTCTTCGGCGCCCACTTGGCGCTGGTGCGCGACGGCGAGCCGGTCGGCAGCACGCACTGACCGACCGGCTTCACGCTGCGCTCGACAGGCTCGCTCTCGATCAAGTCGGGGGCGAGCAGTAGGTGGCTCACTCCGCGTCCCGTCCCACCACGCGCGCACTGACCCTGAAGTGCACGGTCGCGGAGGGCGCGGCGTCGAGCGCGACCAGATGAATGTGCAGGTGCGCGACGGAGCCACCGTTGTAGAGCATGTTCCCGCTGCGCTCGACGGTCGCGATGGATACCGGTCGCAGTTGCTCCTTCAATCTTCGCTTGATCGCCCACAGCTCGGCGCCGGCCTCATCGGGGAGCTCGTCGAAGGAGACGACGTGCAGCTGGGAGACGATCAGGTAGTGCGCGGCGGCGCCCTCGTAGGGGTAGTCGTTCTTGGTGACGTACCAGTGCTCGCCGGAGTGCTCCACTGGCTCGCGATGGTGCGAAGCGACGTGCTCGGGGCAGAACACGCAGACGCCCGCCGCTTCGAGCTCCTCCATGTAGCGGCGCTGGTCGGCGCGCCGCGCGGCGTCGAGGCTATACAGAGGGCTCGGCGACGCGCTCATAGACACGAAAGGTAAAGGTGTGGCCGTTCTCGACGATCGGCTCCTGCTGCCGCACGCACCGCCACTCGCTCGCGGCGAGCTCGGGGAAGAGCACGTCGCCCTCGATCGGCTCCTCGATCTCGGTGGCGTACACGCGCCCGGCCAGCGGCAGGGCCTCCCGGTAGGCGACCCCGCCGCCGATCACGAAGCACTCCCGCCCGCAGGCATCCAGGGCGCTCGGAAGATCGGCGAAGACCTCCGCGCCGTCCGCTCCCAGGTTGGGGTCCGAGCTGAGGACGAGGTTGCGCCGATTTGGCAGCGGGCGGTAGGCGTTGGGCAGCGACTGGAAGGTGCGGCGGCCCATCACGACCGTATGCCCGGTTGTGAGCTCACGGAAGTGGCGCATATCGGTAGGCAGACGCCAGGGCAGCCCGCCCTCGCGCCCGATGACGCGGTTGGCGGCGTAGGCGACCACGAGCGAGACCACGCTACTACTAGCTAGGTGGCCACCGGGATGCCGGCGATCGACGGGTGGGGGTCGTAGTCTGAGAGCTCGAAGTGCTCGGCGCGAAAGTCGTGGATGTCGCCCACCCGACGCCCCGCCTCGGTCAGCCGCAGCGTCGGCAGCGCGCGCGGCTCGCGGGCGAGCATCTCCTCGACGTGGGGGAGCTGGTTGGCGTAGATGTGCGCGTACTGGATCCAGTGAACGTACTCGACGAGCTCGAAGCCGGTGAGGTGCTCGAGCATCAGGCCGAGCGCGGTGTACTGGGCCATGTTGGAGGGCACGCCGATCGGGGTGTCGCCCGAGCGCTGGTTGTGGATCAGGTGGAGCTTGTCGTTGAAGACGAGCGCGTGGAGCCACCCGTGGCAGGGCGCGATCGTGTTGCGCGAGCGCACGCCTGCCTCGCGGTGGTTGGCGTTGGGGATCCACGGGCTGAGCAGAGCGGTGCGATCGAGCGGCAGGTCGCGCAGCTTGCGGATCAGATGAGGCAGCTGGTCGAAGCCCGGGTCCTCCCCGTCGAGGTCGGTGGTGAAGTGCTTGAACGCGTGCCCGTAGGACCCCGGGCCGAGGTCCCCCGGCTCCAGGCCGCGGGCTTCGCACTTCTCGGGCGTCGCCCACGCGCCCCACCAGTCGCAGCCGAAGGCCGCCAACTGCTCGAGCGTGCGCGCGCCGTTGATGAACGCGCACAGCTCGCCGATCGCCTTGCCGACGAAGCTCTTGATCGAGCGCTCGGTGATGACGGCGGCGCCGTGGGCCATCGGAAAGCGCATGCAGTGGCCCGCGAGCGCAAGCGCCTCCTCGCCCTGCTTGGTCTGGACGCGCACGCCATCGTCGCGAATCGAGCGCAGCAGCTCGCGGTAGGCGGCGCTGGGCTCGCGCTCGGCGTAGGGCAGGTAGTTGGGCATGGGGCCGCCAGCCTACCGTCGATATGGTGCTGAGCGTACCCGGCCCGTGAGGATCGAATGGCAGTAAGCAGCGGCATCCTGAGCCCCCATGTGAACTTCGAGGATCGGCTGATCGGAAGCCTCGAGGAGATGACGCGCACCGTGACCCACCTCAAGGGTCTCGGCTACCGGGTGGTGCTGACCTCGGGCTCCTTCGATCTGATCCACCTCGGGCACGTGAAGTACCTCGCGCGCGCGAAGGAGCTCGGCGACGTGCTCGCGGTGGGGGTCGATAGCGACGCGAAGATCCGCCGGCGCAAGGGCGAGGACCGCCCGATGGTGCCCGAGGGGGAGCGCCTGGAGATGCTGGCCTACCAGCGCCCCGTCGATCTGATCTTCCTCAAGGACGACGGCGAAGAGCGCTGGGCGCTGATAAGGGCGGTGCAGCCGGATACGCTCGTGCTGACCGCCGATCACTCCTACGGCGAGGACGAACTGGAGGCGCTGGGCGAGATGTGCGGTCAGATCGAGGTGATCGAGCGCCAGACGTCGGTGACCACCAGCGAGCGGATCCGCCAGATGTACATGAACCTCGGCGAGCGCCTGGGGCCGAAGCTCGCGGAGGTGCTCCCGGGCCTGATCGATGGCATCCTGAAGCGGGGATGACCGGGGCCCGTCGATGAGCGACAGCGAGGTCGTCGTCGCCTACATCCCCGTGCTGCACGAGGGCTACCGGCGGTTTCTCGACGCGCACGCCGCCGGGCGGCGGCTGTTCCTGATCGGGCCCGAGCTCTATGCCGACTACCGGCCCCTGGCGAAGGACATCCGCTGCCTGCCGGCACAACTGGCGGCCACCGCGATCGCCGCGTGGGGGGTGGCCTCGGAGGTGAGCGTCCTCGATGTGCAGTCCGCGGCGCGCCTGGCCGAGGAGGAGCCGGCGCTCGTGCTCCCGGCGGAGGACATCAGCTACCAGGTCGTCGAGCGCTTCTTCAGCCGCTGCGCCGTGCGCTACGACACCGTGTTCCTGCGCTGGGACAAGTCCAGGAGCGCACAGCTGCTCGTCCCTGCCGCCCGCGAGGTGAGCGGCGATGAGGCGCTCGCCGAGATCGCCGAGGCGCTGGCCGAGATCGCTGGGGCCGCGGAGGAGAGCGCAGCTGCCAGCGTCGACTGGTGGCGCCGGGTGGGCGCGGCGATCCGCTGCGCCGATGGGACGATCGCGTCGGCCACCAACGAGCTTCAGCCCCACCGCCTGAGCGCCTACGCCGCGGGCGATCCGCGCGCGAACTTCTTCAAGGGCGTGAACCTCGAGCTCTCGCTCGCGACCCACGCCGAGGCGGCGCTGATCGCAGGCGCGGCCCGCGATGGGGTCTCCACGAAGGGGGCGACGATGTACGTCACAACCTTCCCCTGTCCGCCCTGCGCGAAGCTGATCGCCGGCGCGGGCATCGCGAAGCTCTACTTCCGCGAGGGCTACGCGGTGCTCGACGGCGAGGACGTGCTGGCGGCTGCGGGCGTCGAGGTCGTGCGTGTCGCGTGAACCGACTCGAGCACGGGTGCGGGCAACGCTGAATGCAGTCGGCGGCTACTGGCGACCGCTGGCCGCAGTGGCGCGCCTGTTGGAGGAGCTGGGTGAGCTTGCAGAGATCCTCGTGAGCCCGACACCCGATGCGGGCGGGCTGGCTGAGGAGCTCGCTGACCTCTGGATCATCACGACCGCGCTGGCCGACCAGTTCCTGGGGGACGTCGCCGAGCCCGACTCCCATCCTCGACGCACGCCACCCTCGCACGATCTCTTCGCAGAGCTTCTCGCCGCCGCCGGCCTGATCGCCAGGATCGTGAACTACTACGACGGGCCGAAGACGCCCCGCTCGCTCGATGGTTGGGTCTCCCTGAGCGACGCGGTGGCCGAGTTCCACCGGGTACTTGCCGACGTCGCTCACGCGCACGATGTCGACTTGGCCACAGCAGTGAACAGCAAGCTCGCCGCGATCCCCACGCTGGACGCGGGCCGCTTTCCAAGCGGCGAGAGCTAACCAGCCGGCGGCGCCCCCGCGCTGTGCCAGTGCGGCGCGCCGAGCGTGATCATGCGCAGCTGCCGCCGGGCGAGCGCGCCGATCTCGGCCTCGGCGGCGGCGTCGCCGGGGGGCGCGTCCAGGAGCGCCTCGGCGGTGGCGACCATCGTGTTGACCATCAGTCCGGCGAGCAGCTGCAGATCCTCGGTGCTCCAGCGCTCGAGGACGGGCAGGCGCGCGAGGTCGGTCGCGAGGTCGCTGGCGAACAACCGGATTTCCGCGCGGATCGCGTGGCGCAGCGAGGCGACGCCGCCGAAGCGCTCGCGCGCGATGAAGCGGAAGTGGGCGTCGTGCTCGTGTACGTAGCCGACGAGGGTCTCGACGGAGTTGGCGATCATGTGCTCGTAGGTGCGCGGGTCGGCGCGCGCGGCGCGGATCATCGCGCGCAGCGTGCGGAAGGACTCGTCGATCAGGACGAGCCCGAGCTCCTCCATGTCGTCGAAGTGGCGGTAGAAGGCGGTGGGGACGATGCCGGCGGCGCGCGTGACCTGGCGCAGGGAGAGGCTGGAGAAACTCTGCTCCTTGACGAGCTCCAGCGCCGCGTCGAGCAGCGCCTGGCGCGTGCGCTGCTTGCGCTCCTGGCGCGTGGCGGCGTTCTCTGGAGTACGGCTGTGCACGGGCGGTGTGACGAGGCTCACAGACGTATGTGTTACCTGCGCCGGGTAGGAGTGTACTGGGTAGGGTAGTCTGTGAACAGTCGTACACTGAAACGCAAGGAGCCGAGAACGTTGCCCCCCGCCGCCACAACCGACCGCATGCTGCCCGCCGGCGCTCCGGGCGAGACCTCGGTTCCGCCTCGACCCCGAGGCATCGCGCAGCGTCTGCTGCACTCGAATCTGCTGGAGGCGCTCACGTACCCGCACGGCGTGGATCGCTACGTGGAGCTCGTGCGTCCCCTGCTCGTCAAGCGCGAGGTGCGCGCGGAGGTCACCGCGGTGCGCCACCAGACGCCCAGGAGCGTGACGCTGACACTCAGTCCCAACGAGAACTGGCACGGCATCCGCGCGGGGCAGTTCGTGAACGTGAGCGTGGAGATCGAGGGGGTGCGCGAGACGCGGCCCTACTCCCCCGCGGGCTCGCGGCACGCGACCGGCGGCACACTCGAGCTGACCGTCTCGACGCACCCGGATGGGAAGGTCTCGCGCCACCTGCGCGATCACGCCCGCACCGGGACGATCGTGGGCTTGAGCCAGGCTGAGGGCGAGTTCGTGCTGCCCGACCCCCGGTCCGAGCGGGTGCTGCTGATCAGCGGTGGCAGCGGCATCACGCCGGTGATGGCGATGCTGCGGACCCTCTGCGATGAGGGCCTTGTCGATCAGGGCGGGGGCACCACCGAGGTGGGCTTCCTCAACTACACGCGCTCCCCCGAGTTGGCGCTCTACGGCGCCGAGCTGGCCCAGCTGCAGGAGCGCCACGCGGGGGTCCAGGTCGCGCGCGGCTTCACGCGCGGCGCGCGGGCGGGCTCGCTAAATGGGCGCTTCGATCGCGAGCACCTGCGCGCGGTGATCTCCGAGCACCGCGACGCGGCGACCTTCGTGTGCGGTCCGCCCGCGTTGATCGACGCGGTGCGCTCGGTTTGGGCGCAGGATGGCCTCCCTGAGCCGACGGTCGAGACGTTCACCCCGTCCGTATTGAGCTTCGACACCGAGAATGCCGAAGGCACGGTGAGCTTCGCGGCGAGCGGCCGCGAGGCCGCGAACAGCGGATTGGCGCTGCTCGAGCAGGCGGAGGACGCTGGGCTGGCCCCCGATCATGGGTGCCGTATGGGCATCTGCAACACCTGCAGCTGCCGCAAGACGAAGGGCACCGTGCGCAACGTGCTCACCGGTGCGCTCTCGAGCGCCACTGAGGAGCAGATCCGCATCTGCGTGTCGGTGCCGCTTGGCGATGTGACGCTCGACCTCTGACTCCAAATCCCAAAGGAACCCAGATGCCCACAGCCACACCAACACTCACCCCCGAGCAGCTCGATGCGTTCGGCAAGGAGCTCGATGCGATCCGCACCCGCACGATGGCGGATCTCGGCGAGCGTGACGCGAGGTACATCAAGAAGGTGATCCGCGCGCAGCGGGGGCTGGAGGTCGCGGGCCGTGGGCTCTTGTTCGCGAGCTTCCTGCCGCCGGCGTGGCTCGCGGGGACCGCGGCGCTGAGCCTGTCGAAGATCCTCGACAACATGGAGATCGGGCACAACGTGATGCACGGGCAGTACGACTGGATGAAGGATCCGGCGCTGAACGGCCACACCTTCGAGTGGGATACGGCGTGCCCGGCGGATCAGTGGCGCCACTCGCACAACTACATGCACCACACGTACACGAACATCCAGGGCAAGGACCGCGACATCGGCTACGCGATCCTGCGCATGTCCGAGGACGAGCCGTGGCGCCCGTACTACCTCGGCAACCCGCTCTACGCGACGCTGCTGGCGACCTTCTTCCAGTATGGGGTGGCGCTGCACGACCTGGAAACCGAGCGCATCGCGAAGGGCACGTGGAACCTGAACGAAAAGCGCGCGATGCTCGCGGAGATGTGGCGCAAGGTGCGCGGGCAGACGCTCAAGGACTACGTGCTGTTCCCGGCGCTCTCCGGCCCCTCCTTCCCGCTGACGATCGCGGGCAACGCGACGGCGAACCTGGTGCGCAACCTGTGGGCGTTCACGATCATCTTCTGCGGGCACTTCCCCGATGGGACGCACGAGTTCACCAAGGAGCAGACCGAGAAGGAGACGCGCGGCGAGTGGTACTACCGCCAGCAGCTGGGCTCGGCGAACCTCACGGGCGGCAAGTGGTTTCACATCCTGGCGGGCAACCTGAGCCACCAGATCGAGCACCACCTGTTCCCCGACATCCCGGCGCACCGCTACGCCGAGATATCGGTGGAGGTGCGCGCGATCAGCGAGCGCTACGGGATCCCCTACAACACCGGCCCGCTGCACCGCCAGTTTGGCACGGTGGTGCGCAAGATCGTCAAGCTGGCGCTGCCCCCGCGGGAGTGGGTGGGGAGTCAGGTCGGTAAGGTGGTGCCCAAGATCCTCAGACCGGCACTGGCACCACTGAGCACGCGCGGCGTGGACACCGCCCAGAACACACCGCCAAGGGCCACCCCCGAGGCGCGGCCCAAGGATCTGGTGGCGGCCGCCTGAAGAACATGAGCGAACCCCTCGACAAACTCGAGACGCGCAAGGACACGATCCAGGTGGCGGTCGAATCGGGCGCGACGCACGTGAGCTCGATCGTGGGAGTGATCGCGGCCGCGGTGCGCGATGTCGCCCGCGAGGCCGGCGACTGGGCGACCGACATGTTCGAGATCCGCGACGCCGCGCGCCGCGCGCGCAGGGACACGGACGCCGAGCCCCCGGACTCGCACCACTGAGAAGAGAGCCGCCCGGAGGCGGCTCGGCGAGGGCCGCGTGGCGCGAGACCTGAGGGACTGCCGGAGCGAGGGTGCTGTTGGGGGTCAGAGCTTGTCGATGGTGCGATGCAGGTCACGACGGTCGATGACTCGCGCAACCAGGTAACGCGCGTTGCCCTCCGTGAGTTCGCGGTAGAGCACGCGGTGCTCGCCGACGCGCAGGCGACGCCACGGAGCGTGTCCGGCGATCGGCTTTATGTCGAGATTCGCGGCATCCGCCGCGAGGCCCTCGAAAGCCTGCTGCACCCGCTTACGGGTCCGACGGTCCAAGCGCTTCAGGTCACGGATCGCACGCGGCGCGAGTTCGATGCCGCCAAGAGGATCCGTCATCTACGACGAACCGCCGCGCGCAGCTCTATCGACCTGTGTCTTGCTCGTCCAGTTCCGCGAACACGTCGGCGGCTGAGCGCGTTCGGCCATCGGCAAGCGCCCGATCCGCGGCAGCCATGTCCTCGGCGAAACTGGGGATCTTCGAGAGCAGGTAGTCCTCGAGATCCTGGGCATCGATCGGCACCAGCGCAGCGACGGGCTCGCCGTGTCGCGTGACGAGCGCGGTGTGCTTGGAGTCGGCGACGTCGGCGACGACGCCACTTGTGTTTCGCTGCAGATCACGAATGCTGACGGTACTCATCGGCGCCTTCTGCCTTCCCGGGAAAATGTCCGACAAGTATATGTACATTCCGCACGTACGTCAAGTCAGTCGCTCCACCAGCCCTGCACCATCTCCCCGTCGCCGCTGTGGTGGGGTCCGAAGACAACGAACTCGAGGCCCTCGGGCCCGGCCTCGAAGGCGCGGGTCGTCGCGGGCGCGACGCGGATCGCGTCGAGGCGCTTGATCTCGAGGATCTCCTCGTCGAGCTTGATGCGCCCGCTGCCGGAGAGCACGAGGTAGATCTCCTCGGCCTGCTGGTGGCGGTGTCCGAAGGCCTGGCGCTTGCCGGGGTTCAGGCGCTGGTGGCTGAGGCCGGTGTGCTGCGCGTTGAGGTCTTGGCGGGCAAAGCGCGCTTCGCCCAGCTCGCCCAGGCCGCTCTTGGCGGCCATGTCGTCGACGTCCTCGAGGTTCTTGATCGTGTGCGGCACGGCTGTCCTCCTTGCGTTGGTCTTGTCAGGTTGCGTCGTTGCCAACATCGGCTGACGGATACGTATCCACCGCTACCGTCTCCTCAGCGAGTTTCTCTGGCGCGATCACGCGGACCCCGAGAAGATCGAGGGCGTCCTGCATGCGCTTATCGTAAGTAGCGACGCCTGCAAGCTGCTTGTTGAGGCTGAGCGCACTGGCAATGTGAATGGCGTCAAGCGCGCCCACGTGGACTGGTGTCACCTTGCGCGCTCCCGCAGCGATGCCCTCGCTGAGTGGGATGATCGCGGCCGAGGCGAGCACACCTTGCAGCACGACGCTGCCATCGATGACCGCGCTAGCGCGCTCCTCACGGGCGCGTGCCACGGCTCGAGGCAACTCGACCTCCGTGATGACGCTGGTGGCGAGCTCACTCCATCTCAGAAGCTCGTGCTCGATAGCAGCAGACTCCGCCTCGCGCACGAGCAGCTTAAGCAGCGCGGAGGTATCGACGTAAAGGATGGCCTGGGAGGGTGCGGGCGGTTCAGTGGCTGCCATGCTCGCTGTTGGGCCGCTCGCCGCGCACCGCGAGGAGCGCCCGTGTGCCGGCGTCAGTTATTGGCCCGGTAAGCGGGCCTCGTTCGACGAGCACGTCGTGCAGGCTACGCGTGGCGGGCCGAAGCATTGCCGTGCGGCCGGGGATATCCTGCGTACGCCCAACCCTCTCGTGCGAGGTGTCGGCACCGATTTGGGTGCGTCGTAGCTTGGCCATGCCTCACAGGTTACCGTGTGCTCCACGCCCCGATCGCGGCTCGCGAGACGATCGGCCCACAGGGCGAGCACTGAGGCTGTTTTAGGCAGCCGCCTCGTCTCGCACCGCGCGACCCTCGCCGGCCGCTCTCCGGGCGGCCTCCTCCTCTCCCCTTGCCGCGACGCGCACGGCGCTTTCTCAGGCGGTGAGCACGGTCTTGACGCCGCCGCCGAGGAAGTGCTCGCGCAGCACCGTTGGGGCTTCGTCGAGCGGGGCGACGGTGGTGGTGACGGTCTCCGGTCGCAGGCGCCCGTCGAGCATCAACTCGAGCACCGCGGGGATCAGCGCGCGGGCGTGCGTGCGGCCGAGGTGGAGGGTGACGTTGCGCACGTACATCTGCAGGGTGGGGATGCGGGCGCTGCGGTGCAGGCTGCCGGCGCTCGAGCAGATCCCATCGGGGGCGGTGTGGGAGAGCGCCGCGCCGACGTGGTCGATCGTCATGTCGATGACGAGCGGCGCGGGGGGACGGCGGCGCAGCGCGCGCGGCTGCAGCGTGGCGATCCCGCGGGGCGCGGCGGGGGCGCGCACGGGGGGGGGGGCGGCGGCGAGGTGGAGG
>JBIOES010000044.1:0-14371 GCA_044446265.1 Solirubrobacterales bacterium | reverse complement strand
CGCCTACGGCGTGACCCCTGACCCTACGGACAGCCTGAGGACAGCTTCACCTGCCACCAGCCGCTGAGCATGCCGATCAGGCCGAGGCGGGGGCGGACCTCCCACACCCCGCACCCGCCTTCGCCGAGATCGGCCACGGGCAGGCGCGTGAACCTGTAGCGCCCCGGTTCCAGGCGCATCCGCTCCAGCAGCGCCCGCGCGCGGCGCTCGCGCTCGGCGCGCGCGGCGGCCAGCCGCTGAGCCTCGTGCACGCGCTGCGCCAACCCGTCGCGCAGGCGCTCTAGCTCGCCCAGCGTGAGCAGATGCGCGACCGCGCGGCGTGTGCCCGGCCCGCTGCCCGCGGGAATGCGCGGAAAGCCGTCCGCGACGATCGCGGCGAGCTCGCGCTCGAGCTTTGCGACCTGCGCGCGTAGCGACTCCCTGGCCGCGAGCTCGCCCGCGGCGCGCCCACCGGCGACTCGCTCACGCTCATCGACCTGCCGCTCGACCTCAGGATGCTCGGCTACCGTCACGACCCCTCCTCACGCTGCTCGAAGGAGTCATTCTACCGCTCCTCGCGCCGCCCATTCGAGGGTACTCTGAGCACTCCACAATGCCTCCTCCACATTCAGCTCCGGAACGCCCGGCACCTGCAGGGCGAACAGCGCCAAGCTGCGCGTCCCAGCGTGCACTCCGTGGCCCGGTGCGAGCTCGCCGAACAGCGGCCCGAGGGCGACCGATGCGTCGGCTACCACCAGCTGCCCGTCCTGCAGTTGGCGCGCTTGCGCCGCGCGTCCCAGCGACTCGCCGCGGCGGCTGAGGCGCACGCCCAGCGGACCGTCGAGGGTCTCGGCGTCGAGCGCCCACACCGGCACGCCGGTGTCCACCAGCGCCAGCAGCAGCACGTCCCTGAGCAGACCCCGCGAGAGAAAGCCCCCATCGAACATCCGTTCCAGCACCGCCTCCTCCATCGGGGTGCGCTGAACGTCGGGATCGAGACCGATGTGGCGGAAGAAGACGCGGTAGGCCGCCGGCACCGCCTGGCGGCGAACCATCACCGCCTGCGCCCCCGTCCAGCGATCCGAGAGCGTCTCCAGACGTTCCCTGATCCCGTGCGGCGAGGAGCCGGTGAGCGAACCGGCGTGCTCCAGCTCCGTCTCGGCCACCACTAGGCGCAGGTCGGGGAACGCCTCGCGCACCTCGGAGGCGCACCAGCCCACTGCCGTCGGCCTCGACCCTGCCTGCGGGGAGTGGATCTCCCCGGGTGGCCGTCCGGCTTCCACCCTAACCCCGCCACCCGCGCGCGCGGGCGCCCGCCACCAGCGCCTGCACGCGCGCGCGCAGCGCCGCCGGCGAAGGAGTCGCCAGCAGGGCCCTGCTCTGGACCGCGCCGCCGGGGTACACGAAGTTCACCTGCGGGCAGCTTGACACCTTGTAGAGGACTGTCAACACCCCGTCGCGATCGATGCCCACCGGAAAGCGCAGGCCGTGCGCAGCCACGAGGCGGCGCAGAGCGGAGCGTTCGCCCTTGATCGACACGGCGGCGAAGCGGACCCCCGGAAAGGACGGGGCGAGCGCCTGCATCTCGTCGAGCACCGCCGGACAGGCACCCCCGTTGACGAACAGCGCCAGCACGACCGGCGAGCGTTCGTAGAGTTCGCAGACGTTCAGGATCCGCGCACCACGCACCGCGCACGCCGGCCGGTGCCCGGCGGAGCCCTCGTTGGCGCGAGTGGCGACGTTGGCGTCGCCTTCGAGCGTCCCCGTGACGAGTGGCACGGCGAACGGCGGAACGCGTTCGCCGGGCACGATCCCATCGGCCCCGCGTGGGGGCGTGAGCAGCGTGTCGGTCACAGCGAGAGCCGCCAGCACCAGCCCGATGAGCACCACATAGCGCCCGTAGCGCCGGCTGGTAGCCGCCGGCGAGAGCCCGAAGCCCACGTCCACGTCCGAGGATCCACCCTGCCCGGGTGGCTTCCTCCGCTCAGGCTGGCTCATGGCGGGCCTGCCCGCGCCGGCGCCGCGCAACCCCGGGCAGGCGCTCGCGCACCGCGGCGAGCCAGCCGCCGGAGAGGCTCGCCAGAACGCCGCGCTCCACCACGATCAGCGCCGCGGGCAGCGCCACCAGCACCCCCACGAGCGAGACGCTCAGGTCGACGAGCGTGACGAGGCCGAAGTCGCGCAGCATCTGGATGTCCGACAGCGCCAGCACCCCGAATCCGGCGATCGCGGTCACCCCGGACGCCGCCACCGCGGCGCCGGTGCGGCGGTAGGAGTGGCGCAGCGCGTCGACCATCGAGCGCCCCGCGATCCGCTCCTGGCGATGGCGCTCGGAGAGCAGCACGCTGAACTCGGTCGCCACGGCGAGCACGAGCGTCCCCAGCGTCACCGACATCGGGTTCAGCGGCACCCGCAGCAGGAACACGATCAGCGCAGACCACCCTGTCGCCAGCGCCACCGGCAGCAGCGGCGCGAGCGCGCGGCGCCAGTCGCCGCGGAACCCGACGAGCAGCACGAGCGCCACCGCCGCCAGCCCCGCCAGCAGCGTGAGCATCCGCCGCCACACCGAGGCCACCTGCGCGTCGGCGTGCGCGGCGAGCACGGGCAGCCCCACCAGCTGCACGCTCACCCCCGCGGGGGGGTGCAGAGCCGCGCGCATCCCTTCGATCACCCGCTGCTGCTGAGCGAGCCCCATCAGGCGGATGCCGAACGCGAGCGTCGCCACCCGCTTGCCCGAGGCGATCACCTCCTGGGAGAAGTACGGCGGGATCACAGCGAGCAGCGCGTTGACCTGCGCCTGCGTGAGCTTCGACTTGGCACTCCCGGCCGCGCCGCCCCCGAAGAGATCGGGCAGCGAGAACGCGGGGCACAGCTGGGCCTGCCCGCAACCGCGGGTCGAGGAGTACCCGTAGCGCTCGAGCACCGCGCTCTCATACGAGCTCATCCATTCGATCGTCGCCGGCTTCGTCAGCGCCTTCGAGCTCACCATCATGTCGATTTCGCCACCCACCCCCGAGGCCCGCTCCAGCGTGTTGAGGTTGCGCAACGAGGCGAGGTTCTGGGGCACCAGCTTGGTGATGTCGGTCTCCACGCGCGTCTGGGTATCGAGGCCCCACCCCAGGACCGCCAGCGCGAGGCCGACGGCAAGCACCCGTCCCGGGCGGCGCACCGCCACGACCAGCGCGGCGTGCTCCACGAGGCGGGTGAGCGGGTTCTCGTGCAGCAGTTCGCGTGCGCCATGCCATGCGCTCGACAGCCCCGCTGCGAGGGCGCCCCCCGGGCTCTTCGGCGTGCTCTTCGCGCCCCCTGGCTCCTCGGCCGCGCCATGCGCGCCCGCCCCCACCGACCTGCGCTTGCTTCGACGTGCGGTCAGCACCAGCGCCGCCGAGCCCACGGTCAGCGCGCATACGAACGCCAGCCCCAGGCCCACGACCAGCAGCAGCCCGAACCCGCGCACCATCGGCACCGGCGAGAGCTCGAGCGCCAGCACGCCCCCGGCGCTCGCGGCGCAGGCCAACGCGATCGTCGGCCCGCCCGCCTCGGCCGCCCTGCGCACAGCGCCAGGCATGCCATGCGCGGCCCCCTCCCTCTCTTCCTCTCCTTCCTCCTCCCCCTCCTCTCCCACTCGCGATTGGAACTGGATCGCGTAATCCACCGCCAACCCCACCAGCACGGGCAGCACGGCGACCTGCGCGATCGAGAGCGAGCCGCCCACGAGCGCAAGCCCCCCGAATGCCAGCGCGCACGCGAGTCCGGCCAGCGCGAGGGGCAACAGGCGCGGGCGGCCGGTGAAGACGAGGCCGAGGGTGATCGCCATCACGAGCGCGACCGCTATGAGGAGCAGGAGCAGCGTGTGCGAGATCGAGCCCGTGAGGTCTGCCACGATCGCCGGCTCGCCCGTCACGAGGTAGGACTCGCCGTGGGAGAGGCGCCACTGGGGCATCGCGACCGCCTGGCGGATCAGCGCGATCGTGCGGGTGCGCTGCGACTCGCTCAGCCCGGGGCGCATCCGCACCGAGATGAGCGCCTCCTCACGGCTGGGGAAGAGGTAGGCGAAGCGCTGCTTGGGCGTCCCCGGAGTCTTGCCCGTGGAGTCGAACACGAGCGTCGAGACGAAGTTGGGGTCGCTGATCGAGGGCACCGCCTGCAGCCCGTAGCGCAGCCCCAGCGTGAGCACTTCCTGCGCGTAGCGCGTGAGCGTGATCCTGCTCGCCTGCTGGCCCAGCTGCGTGGCTTCCGCGGCGCTGTGGCCCCGCGTGAGCGCGGCGGCGCGCACGACTCGTTCGGCCTGCTGCGCCTCCAGCTGCGCCTGCCTGCTCTGCGCGGAGAGCTGCGCGGCGATCTGCGTGGCGGCCTCGTTTACGAACGTCCCCGGCCCCAGCACCACCTTGATCGTGTGCGCTCGCGCGAGCTGCCCGCACGGCCCCACTGCGCCGCCCTCCTGCGCGAGCGCCTTCGCTGGGACCCTCCCCGCCAGGCACCCCTCCAGGCCCGCGAGCTGCTCGAGGTCCGAGCTCAGCACGAGCTGCTGGAGGTTGCCGTGCACCACCACATCCACGGGCTCTTCGCCGAAGTTGGCGTAGTAGCGCTGCGTCGCGCGGTAGTCGCTCGAGGAGCGCCCCACGAACGTATCCGCGGCGGCGCTCGGGCGCAGGTTCAACGCGAGCGCCGCCCCGCCCGCTCCGAGCGCCAGCGCGATGCCCACCACCAGCAGCGGGCGGCGCGCCGCCGCGGCGGCCAGCGCGGAGAGGAGGCGTGCAGAGCTCACAATCAGAGGCTAGTGGCGCAGGTGGGAAAGGACGCCGCCACATGGGGCTGCGAGGCGCCGCCGCCGCCGTCCGCGTCCTAATCCATCCCCAATGGCCCAACCGATTCGCCGGAGAGGAACTGGCGCACGAAGGGGTTCTCGGAGTCGAACAGCTCCTGCGCGGGCCCGGACTGCACGATGCGACCCTTCCACAGCACCGCGAGGTGGTTGGCGACGCGGCGGGCGCTCATGATGTCGTGGGTGATCACCACGTAGCAGCCGCCGTTCTCGGCGTGGACTTCCTTGATGAGCTCGCACAGCAGCGCCGTGCGCACGGGGTCGAGGCCCGAGTCGGGCTCGTCGAAGAGCACGATCTGCGGTTCCAGCACGAGCGCGCGCGCGAATCCTGCCCGCTTGCGCATCCCGCCGGAGAGCTCGTTGGGCATCTTCTCGTGGTCGCCCGCGAGGCCCACCTCGCGCAGGCGGCGGTGCACGAGCTCGGCGATCTCCTCCTCGCCCTTCTCGGTGTGGTGGCGCAGCGGGAAGGCGACGTTGTCGTAGAGGTTCATCGACCCAAACAGCGCCCCATCCTGGAAGAGCACGCCGAACTGCCTGCGCAGCTCGAACAGCTGCTCGTCGGGAAGGCTGGGAACGGACTGGCCGTGCACGATCACATCGCCCTCATCGGGGTAGAGCAGCCCCACCATGTGCTTGATGCATACCGACTTGCCCGTGCCCGAGGGGCCGATGATCATCGAGATCTGGTTCTCCGGCAGGCCCATGTTGAGCCCGCGCAGCACGCGGTTGCGCCCGAACGCCTTGTGCACGTCGACGAACTCGATCGCGTCGGGCTCCTCGCTGGGACGCCCCTCGCCGGTGTGGTAGCGGAACTCCTCGGCCTCCTCATCGCGCTCCCGCGCGGAGACCCCGCCGCCCTCGACCTGCCCGGCGGGGCGCACGCCGTCCTCGTCCCCTCCCGCCTCCTCCTCCACGGCCATCGACCTAGCCTCCGATCGGAGCTCGAGGGTTGTTGCCCCAGAAGACCTGGGTGCCGAGCGCCGCGATCAGGTGCACCAGCACGAGGTTGAGCACCATCGACTTGGCCGTCGCGGTGCCCACCCCAACGGGGCCGCCGGAGGCGTTGTAGCCGTAGTAGCACCCCACGAGCACGATCGCGGTGGCCATCAGCATCGCCTTGATGAGGCTGAATAAGAAGTCCGGCGGGTTCTGGAACTGCCAGAAGATCAGGAAGTAGCCACCCGAGGAGACGGCCCCCACCTGCTGCACCACCGCGATGTAGGAGGCGAGGAAGCCGGCGCCGATCGCCGCTATGTACATGAAGGGCAGCACCAGCCACGCAGCCATCAAGCGCGTGGCGCAGAGGAAGGTCATCGAGTCCACGCCCATCACCTCGAGCGCGTCGATCTCATCGGAGATGCGCATCGCGCCGAGCTCCGCGACGATCCCTGTGCCGACCTTGGCGGCCATCATGTAGCCGAACACCAGCGGCACCAGCTCGCGCAGATCGCACCACGCGGTGAACACACCCGAGTAGGCGGGGGCGCCGATCCCCTTCAGCAGGTACGCGCCCGAGATGCCGCAGGTCAGGCCGATGATGAACACGAGCCCCCAGATCACGAGCGTCGAGCCGATGATCAGGATCCCCGACTGGCGCAGCGCCTCGCCGAAGAAGCGCAGCACGCGCAGGCCCCACACGTCGCGCACCACCTGCGAGCAGAAACGACCGAGCTCGCCTGTCGCCGCAAGCCATTCGCGCGGCATCGCCAGCAGTTCGTTCACCGGGGCACCTCCCCAACCGTCCGGACGGTCGAGAGTCGAGCGTGGCAAGGACGCAGGGAGCGTGGTGTACCGAAGCCGGGAGACACTCGCTTCGCTCGCATCCCCGTTTCGGCCAGCACACGAGCGACCGAGGACGCCGCCACGCGAAGGCTGTCGGCCGTCCGGCTCACTTTGGTATCAGGATCTGTGGATGGGTGGCAAGCAGCGTCTGCGCGAACACGTAGCCGAAGGCGCTCACCGCGAGCAGCGCCACGACGACGGCCTGGTTGACCGCGCGCCCCACGCCCTCCGCGCCGCCGGAGGCGCTCATGCCCTTGTAGCAGCACACGATCGCGATGATCGCGCCGTAGATCGTGGTCTTCAACACCGAGCCCCACAGGTCGGTGGTGGAGGACTGCGCGAAGAACGTTGCCCAGAAGGGCCCCAGCGGCTGGCCGTAGACGATCGCCGCGAGCACGCCCCCGAAGATGCCGAAGAGCACCGCGTAGATGTCGAACAGGCCGGTTGCAAGCATCAGCGCGAGGAAGCGCGGCACCACGAGGTTCTTCACGGGGTCCACACCGAGCACCTGCAGCGCGTCGAGCTCCTCGCGGATCTTGCGCGCGCCCAGATCCGCGGTGATCGCGGTGCCCGCGACGCCCACGAGGATCACGGCGTCGATCAGCGGCCCCGCTTCGCGCACGGAGGCCAGCACGAAGAAACCGCCCAGGCGGTCGAGCGAGCCGAACAGCGACAGGAAGTTCGCGGCCTGCAGGCCGGGGGCCTCATAGCCGAACACGAACGTGGAGAGCATCAGCGGGAACCAGCAGAGGCGCAGCGTGAAGAGGAACTGCGAGACAAGCTCCTCGCCGTAGGGGTAGGGCGGACGCAGCGCGGACATGATCGTCCGGCCCGTCAGGATCACCATGTCCCCAACTTCCTCGAGCACGTTCCTCGTCGGGAGGAACGCCCGCTCCGCTGCACTGCGAACCATCTTCAGCTACCCCTCCTCGGGTGACTACGCAAACTGCCTGAGGCAATGACGAGAACTCTACGCGATGCGCTGGCGTCGCGCCACCGCCTCCGATTCTATGTGCTGGCACACTAGCACCTTGACCCCAGTTCCGGCATACTTGCGGCGTGCTCGCGCCGCCATCCCAAGTCACTGGTATCGTGGCCCGCGCTGTGAGGGGGAGGCCTGTCTTTCCGGTGGTCCTGCTCGGCGCCCTCTCCGCGGTCGCCGGGTCGCTGGCGAGCGGCTGCGGGGGGACGCAGCTGGACGCCCACGAAGTGAGCGGGCGCTTTCGGGTGCAGATCGTGCACGCCAGCTTTCCCGCGCTCCAGTCGATCGCGCGGCCCGCGCGGATGGTGCTGCGGGTGCGCAACCCCGGCCCCCGCACGGTGCCCAACGTGGCTGTGACCCTCGACTCCTTCACCTACCAGAGCACGTTCCGCGAACTGGCCGCCCGCCAGCGCCCGGTGTGGATCGTGGATGGAGGGCCCGGCACGGTTCCCAGGCGCCTCGTGCAGACCGAAACGGTGGACCCCGCGGGCGGCGGGCAGACGGCCTACCTCAACACCTGGGCCCTGGGCCCGCTGGCGCCTGGGGCCGCGAAGACCTTCGTGTGGCTGGTTACGCCGGTGAAGGCGGGGACGCATCAGGTGAGCTACGTGGTCTCCGCCGGACTCAACGGCAAGGCCCGCGCGCGGCTCGCCGGAGGGGGCTTCCCCGTGGGGCGCTTCCTCGTGAACATCGCGCCGGAGCCGCCCGCGCGGCACGTGAACCCCGAGACCGGGCGCATCGTGCCGGGACCGTATCCGTACGTCCCCTGAGCTGTCTCCGACCCGGAATGGCCATTTGGCCGCCTGTCGAAAGATCGAAGCGAGGATTTCGCCAGCAGAGCGCTGTCAACGCGGCCCGAATAGGTCTACGATGCGGCTCGGCTCTACGCGCCCACGCCGCGCCCACCCCAACACGCTCAGGAGGAATCCAGACCGCCCATGCCCAGGACCCGCCAGCACAACGTCACCGCAGCGCAGTGGAGCGCGAATGGAACAGCGCTCGGCTCACTCGATCTGACCCTCCCCGGCAACCAGGTGTTCGCGGCGAACGTGTTCAGCGTCGCGGTGCAGCGCCAGCGACTGCCCAAGCACGTCTTCAAGGCGCTGCAGCGGACGCTCGCGCGCGGCGAGGCGCTGGACACCTCGCTGGCGGATTCGGTGGCGCAGGCGATGAAGGACTGGGCGATGGAGCGCGGGGCGACCCACTACACGCACTGGTTCCAGCCGCTCACAGGCTCGACGGCGGAGAAGCACGACTCCTTCTACGGTCCCGCGGGCGATGGAACGGCGATCGCGGAGTTCAGCGGCAAGGAGCTGATCCAGGGCGAGCCCGACGCCTCCTCGTTCCCCACGGGGGGCATCCGCGCGACGTTCGAGGCGCGCGGCTACACCGCGTGGGATCCCACGAGCCCGGCGTTCATCCTGGAAAACCCCAACGGCGCGCTGCTGTGCATCCCCACGGCGTTCACATCGTGGACGGGGGAGGCGCTCGATCACAAGATCCCGCTGCTGCGCTCGATGGACGCGCTCTCCAACGCGGCGATCGGCGCGCTCGGGCTGCTCGGCGTGGAGGACGCGCGCCGGGTGTTCACGACGATCGGCTGCGAGCAGGAGTACTTCCTGATCGACGAGCAGTACTACTTCGAACGGCCCGATCTCCTCACGACGGGGCGCACGTTGTATGGGGCGCAGCCGCCGAAGGGGCACGAGCTCGACGATCACTACTACGGCTCGATCCCCGAGCGCATCCTCGCGTACATGCTGGAGGTGGAGCTGGAGCTGGCGAAGCTGGGCGTGCCGATCAAGACGCGCCACAACGAGGTTGCGCCCAACCAGTACGAGGTGGCGCCGATCTTCGAGAACTCCAACGTGGGCGCCGATCACCAGATGCTGACGATGCAGATCATGCAGAACACCGCGCGGCGCTACGGGCTGGTGTGCCTGCTGCACGAGAAGCCCTTCGCGGGCGTGAACGGCAGCGGCAAGCACAACAACTGGTCGATGGGCACCGACACCGGGCTGAACCTGCTCGATCCGGGCGACACCCCGCACGAGAACCTGCAGTTCCTGTTCTTCTGCACGGCCGTGATCCAGGCCGTGAATAAGCACCAGGCGCTGCTGCGCGCGTCGATCGCAAGCGCCGGGCAGGATCACCGCCTGGGCGCCAACGAGGCGCCCCCGGCGATCATCTCGATCTTCCTCGGCGCGGAGCTCGAGAAGGTGTTCGCGGCGATCGAGGCGGGCAAGGCGCAGAGCGCCAAGCCCGGCTCCTTCCTCGGCCTGGGCACACCTGTGCTGCCGGCGCTGCCGCTGCACGGCGGCGATCGCAACCGCACGAGCCCATTCGCGTTCACGGGCAACAAGTTCGAGTTCCGCGCGCTCGGTTCGAGCTCCTCCCCGGCGCTGCCCAACACGGTGCTGAACACGATCGTCGCCGAGGCGGTGGACGATCTTGCGGTGAAGCTGAGCGGCGCGCTGAAGGGCGCGGGGGCGACGCTGGAGAAGGCCGTCGCGAAGGTCGTGAAGGAGAGCTGGAGCGCCAACAAGCAGGTGGTCTTCGACGGCGACAACTACTCCGAGGCGTGGCACAGGGAAGCCGAGAAGCGCGGCCTCTACAACCTGCGCACGACCCCCGACGCGCTGCCCTGGCTAACCGACAAGCAGACGGTGGCGGCGTTCAAGAAGTACAAGGTGCTCTCCAAGCGCGAGCTCGAATCGCGCGAGGAGGTCTTCACCGAGCAGTACGCGATCACGATCAACATCGAGGCCGAGACGGCCGCGACGATCGCGCGCACGCTGCTGCTGCCCGCGGCGGTGCGTCAGCTCAACGAACTGAAGATGGCCGAGCTGCCAGAGCTGATCGAGGAGCTGGAGCCCGTCATCAAGGAGCTGCACTACGCGATCGTGAAGCTGGAGGACGCCAACCTCAAGGACAACCAGCCCGACGAGAACGCGCACAAGTGGGCCAAGTACATGCGCGACACCGTGATCGGAGCGATGGAAGACGTCCGCGAGGTAGCCGACCGCCTGGAGAAGCTCGCGGCGGATGACCTCTGGCCACTGCCGAAGTACAGCGAGATGCTGTTCATCAAGTAAGGGGAGGGAAGGAGGCCCCCACAAGGGGGGCCGAGCGGGCCGGTTTGTGGCCGACCCAACTCCGAGCTAGCGTAGACCTAGCTCGGCGAGCTCCCGCGCGACCACTTGGTCGATGTGCTTCTCGGAAAGCTCGAAGTAGCTCGAGTGCGTGCGCTCGAGTGTCTCGGCGGAGTCAGACCCCAGAAGCACGACCTCTATATTCGGGTCATCCCGATGGTTCTCCTCGGCCAGGTTATACGCCTCCAGCGCCGCGTCGTAGTCCGTGCCAAAGGGCACGAGGTCGGCCTTTGCGGCACGTATGTCATAAACAATCAGGAAGTGCAGGACGTTGGCGGTCATCTTGATCTAGCTCCCCTCGCCAGCATCGGGAAAGTACACCCGGGTGGCCGTGAACTTCTCGGCTAGCTGCTCCATGAACTCGTTGCTCGGCTCCTCCATGCGTTCACGCATAGCGAAGAACTCGGAGATCATCACGTAATATTCTCGCAGATCGACCGGACCCGCACCGAACTTGAGCCCCGCGCCCAGCCGCCGCGTGTCCTGCTCCACAGACTGAGCCCAGGCATCTTGCCAGGGTGTTCGGAGCTGCATCTCAACATAACATCCGTCCTTCTCGACGATGATATGCACCGCACGATAGCCGTCTGACTTCGGACCCGGCTTGCGTCCCTCAACGTACTCTCGGACGCGCCTGATCTTCCATCGCGGCTGACTCCGTATATCCTTGACAACAGCATCAACATGCGTCTGCTTGGGCATGATTGCGCGCACTCCTCCGATGTCCTCCATCCGCGATAGGGCCATCCTCGGCTCGCGACGCAATTTGTCGACAACCGTCGCAAAACGCTTCAAGCGCTGGGTGACCTCCGGCTCCTCGACACCGACCTTCCGTACGTAGTAGCGAAGCCCAGCGTTGACACGCGCGAGCGGCTTCGCGTGTCCGGCACGCCATCCGTCGATGATGCGGATGGCCTGTGCGAATTCCCCCGCCGTGGCATCTTCGACTCTCCGCATGACGTCTCCGGCACGCTTGATCTGTTCTTTCGAATATCCAGCAACCATGTGCGTAGCCTATGGCCCTGACAGAACCATCGCCTACTCCTGTGCCAATGCCACGCAACGACGCTAGATCGACTCTTGGGTTCAGGCGATGAATGGCGAGGCCCACAGCGTCTGGTCCTCGCGCCCCAGCCGCCACACTCCGGCTGCGAGCCCCGCGGAGTGGGCGAGCGCGAGGCGATCGCGAATCGAGCGCCCGTCGAGATACCACACGCGGTGCGGCGTGCCGCCGGGGCCGTCGTAGGCAAAGGTGAGTTCATCCGCGGAGCGATCGCGCAGCGTTTGCGCGCCGACGCTGTGCGCGAGCGCACTGACTTCGGCGAACTGGCGCGCGGTGGCCTTGGCGGTGGTACCCCAGTCGAGCCCGTACATCGGCACACCCAGCACGAAGCGCCGCGCGTGGGGCAGCGAGAGGATGTGCGCGACCACGCGCCGCACCCACGGCAGCGGCGCGATGGGTCCGGGGGCGGAGCCCGCCCAGTGAACTCCCCAAGCGAGCACGAATACGTTGTCGGCGGCGGCCGCGATGGCGTTGTCGTCGTAGAGGTAGGTCTGCCGGCGCGGTTCTTCGCGGGGAACGCCGTCGACGACGACGGTGAGCTTGCGATGCATCAGGTGCAGCCCGCGCGCGAGCGCCGCGACGAACGAGCTGAATGGGGCGCGATCTTCGCCCGGCGCGTTCTCCAGGTCGAGGCTGAGGCCGGCGTAGGCGGGGTTGCGCGCCAGCGCGAGCAGTTGGTCGAGGGTGCGCGCGCGTAGGCGGGGTTCGCGCAGCAGCAGATCCACCGTGGCCCCGTCCTGACAGGTGAAGCGGGGCAGCATGGGGATCGCGAGCGCGGCGATGGCGGCGTCGAGCGCGGGTTCGTCGTGCCCTTCGATGGCCCCGCCGCCGGGTTCGCATTCGAAGTAGGTCGGGTAGACGACGCTCACCTCGGCGGCGTGGGCGCGCAGGTCGGTGAGCGAGTCGGGCGCGGTGGGCAGAATGAATGCCTGCACGCCGCCGGGGCCGGGCGCCGGCGTCCCCGCGGCGTGCGCCGCGCGCACGGGGGGAGCCCCGAGCGCCGTCGCGGGAGAGGAAGCCCCGAGCGCGATCGCGGGGGGCGCACCAAGCACGATCAGCAGTGTCGCGCCGGCCAGGGCGGCGTGGCGCAGCGGACGAGCGTTCACGCACCCCCTAACCCGGGAAGCGACCAGATGGTTTGGTCCTCGGAGCCAAGATGCCACAGGCCGACGCCGAGCCCGAGCGAGTCGGCGAGTTCCACGCGCGCCTGCACGGACTGGCGATCGGTGAACCAGACGGTGTGTTCGGCGCCTTCGCCGTCGGTGTACTTGTACCAGGGGTCCATCGCAACCGGATCCCATTCGGGCGTCACCCCGTGTTCGGCGGCGCGCGTCATGACTTCGCTGTACTCCAGCGGCGTGCCGGGGTTGGCCGCGCCGCCGGCGCCCTTCCAGTCGATGCCGTACATGGGCATCCCCAGGATGAACCTGTTGAGGTTGGGCATCGTGGCGGTGTATTCGGCGACCTTCTTGAACCAGGCCATTTCATCGAGCGGCCCCGGCGCGGAGGTCGTCCAGTGGATACCCCAGTCGAGCACGAAGAGCCAGTCCGAGACGGCGGAGAGCGCGGCGTCGTCGTACATCGCGGCGCGCCCGGTCTTGACGTTGTAGTACTTGGCCGTCACCACGGTTGAGAGCTGGTCGCCGAGCCCATGCAGGCGCGTGGCGAGAGCGGTGATGAAGGCTGTGAATGGTTCGCGGTCGGCGGGCGGCGCCCCCTCGAAGTCGATCTGGATGCCGTTGTAGCCGTACTGCTGACACAGCGAGGCGAGGTTGTCGATGAAGGTTTCGCGCACGCTCATGCTGGTGAGGATCTGCGTCTCATCGGTGGGGTTCTGGCAGTTCAGGCGCGGCATCACGAGGATCGCTCGCGCACGCGCCCAGCCGGTGACGAGCGGGTCGTCGTTGCCGCGCACAGTCCCTTCCACGCCGCAGTCGAAGTAGGTGGGGTAGACGACACCGATCTGCTGGTAGTGCAGCTGCAGATCGTTGAAGGAGAGGTCGGTGGTGGCGAGCAGGTAGGCGTGCACGTTGCCGTGGGTGGGCGTGGGGTCGAGCGTGCGCACTTCAAGAGGTGCCGTGGGCGCCGATACGGCGCCCAGCGAGTCCACTGCCACGACAGTGAAGCGGTAGGTGGTGGAGGGCGCGAGGTTGGTGAGGGCGATGCCGGTCGCGGAGACCTGACCAACCGGCAGTTCGTCGCGGAAGACGCGGTAGCCGACGATGCTGCCGCTCACCGGCGTGGAGGCCGACCAGCTGAGGGTGAGCGAGGATTCGGTGACTTCGCTCGCGCGCGGTTCGCCGGGCGTGGAGGGCGGTGTGTGCGTCGTCACCACCGTCACTTCGGGCGCCGGTTCGCTCAGATCCCCCGCGGAGTCGAGCGTGCGCACCGTGAAGGTGTAGCTGCGCTGGGAGGCGAGCGCGAGCGTGACGCTCTGCCCGTGCACGACCTGCTCGGGTTCGCCGTTCTCATACAGCATGTAGCCAACGAGCGTGCCGGTGCTGACGGTGCCGGGCTGCCAGGAAAGCGTGGCCGAGGTGTCGGTGACGCGTTCGGCCGCCAGTTGGCTCGGGGGCGTGGGCGGGATG
>JBIOES010000043.1:0-14577 GCA_044446265.1 Solirubrobacterales bacterium | reverse complement strand
TCTCCCGCAAACCAGCACCAGATCCAGCCATCCGCGCCAAAGCCGCTCCTGCGGCTGATCCCGCTCGACGACACGGTCGTGTTCCCCAACATGGGCATCACGCTCACCGTGGACGTCGGCGAGGACGAGCACGTCGTGCTCGTTCCCCGTCACGAGAACGAGTTCCTCGAGGTCGGCACCGTGGCCGAGGTGGACGAGCAGATCCGCCTGCCCGGCGGCGGTCGCGCCGTGACCATCTCCGGGCAGCACCGCGCCCTGATCGGAGCCGCCCAGACAGGCCCCGAGGGGGAGCTGCGCGTGGAGGTCGAGGAGCACCCCGACGGCGTCCCCGTGGATGGGCGCACGCGCAACCTCGAACGCGAATACCACGCGATCGTCGAGGAGATCCTCGAGCTGCGCGGCGACGACGGTCGCATCGCGGCGTTCCTGCGCGCAATCGTGGAGCCGGGCCCGCTGGCCGACTCCGCCGGCTACTCCCCCACATTGTCCTACGAGCAGAAGGTGCAGCTGCTGCGCACGCTCGACGTCACCGACCGCCTGGAGCTCGCCGTGAAGCTGCAGCGCGAGTCGCTCGCCGAGCTGCAGGTGCGCAAGCGCATCCGCGAGGACGTCCAGGATGGCGCAGAGAAGCAGCAGCGCGACTACTTCCTGCGCAAGCAGATGGAGTCGATCCGCAAGGAGCTCGGCGAGGACGAGGGCTCGATCGTCGAGGAGTACCGCACCAAGATCGAGGCCGCGGAGATGCCCGAGGACGTGCACGAGCAGGCCCTCAAGGAGCTCGGGCGCCTGGAGCGCATGGGCGAGCAGACGGGCGAGTCCTCGATGATCCGCACCTACCTCGATTGGCTGATCGCGGTGCCGTGGAGCAAGCGCTCGGAGGAGCATCTCGATCCGGTCGCGGCGCGCGCGGTGCTCGACGCTGACCACGCAGGACTCGAGGACGTCAAGGATCGCGTCACCGAGTACCTCGCGGTGCGCAAGCTGCGCCAGGATCGCGGCATCGAGGCCGACCCCAAGTCCGGGGCGATATTGACGTTGATCGGCCCTCCGGGCACCGGCAAGACCTCGATCGGCGAGTCGATCGCGCGCGCCACCGGCCGCGAGTTCGTGCGCATGTCGCTCGGCGGCGTGCGCGATGAGGCCGAGATCCGCGGGCACCGGCGCACCTACATCGGCGCGTTGCCGGGACGCCTCGTGCGCGCGCTGCGCGACGCCGGCACGATGAACCCGGTGATCCTGCTCGACGAGGTCGACAAGGTCGGCGCGGACTGGCGCGGGGACCCCTCCGCGGCTTTGCTGGAGGTGCTCGATCCGGCGCAGAACCACAGCTTCCGCGATCACTACCTCGACGTCGAGCTGGATCTCAGTCAGGTGCTGTTCCTCGCCACCGCAAACGTCGCCGACACGATCCCCGGACCGCTGCTCGATCGCATGGAGGTGATCCGCTTCGACGGCTACACCAACACCGAGAAGCTCGCGATCGCCACCGGCTACCTGTGGCCGCGCCAGCGCGACCGCAACGGCCTGCGCGAGGAGGAGGTCTCGATCTCCGATGAGGTGCTGCGCACCGTCATCACCGAGTACACCCGCGAGGCGGGCGTGCGCAACCTCGAGCGCGAGCTGGGAACCGTGCTGCGCAAGACCGCCACGCGCGTCGCCTCCGAGCAGGTGAAGCCCCCGGTGGAGATCGACCTGGAGGTCGTGCGCGACGCGCTCGGGCGCCAGAAGTTCTTCCAGGAGTCCGCGATCCGCACCGCCGTGCCGGGCGTGGCGACCGGCCTGGCCGTCACCGGCACAGGCGGCGATGTGCTGTTCGTGGAGGCAACCAAGATGAAGAGCTCGGGCTCGGGTGGCGGCGGCGCGCTGCTGCTCACCGGCCAGCTGGGCGACGTGATGAAGGAGTCGGCGCGCATCGCCCTCTCCTACGTGCGCGGCCACGCGGCCGAGCTCGGCATCGAGGAGAGCGTCTTCGACGGGCACGAGTTCCACGTGCACGTGCCCGCCGGCGCGATCCCCAAGGACGGACCGAGCGCGGGCGTGACGATGGTTACCGCGCTGGCCTCGCTGCTCTCCGAGCGCCCTGTGAAGCACACCGTGGGGATGACCGGCGAGGTCACCCTGCAGGGCCGCGTGCTGCCGATCGGGGGGCTCAAGCAGAAGGCGCTCGCGGCGCACGCCGCCGGGCTGACCGATGTGATCATGCCCGAGCGCAACCGCGGCGACCTCGACGAGATCCCCGAGGAGGTGCGCGAGCAGATGGCCTTCCACCCGGTGATGACCGTGCAGGAAGTGCTCGACCGCGCGCTGGAGCCAGCCCGCGATGTCGCGCTGTCGTAGCCCACAGCCCGTACCAGAGGAGGTCCGTCGCGCGGCGGACCTCCTCGAGCGGCGCTGGCAGCTGTCGATCATCTACGCCGCACTCAGCGGCGCGCTGCGCTTCAACGAGTTCGCCGGCGCCGTGCAGGGCATCTCCCCGCGGATGCTCTCCGAGCGCCTGCGCGAGTTGGAGGCAGCTGGGTTGTTGCAGCGCGCGGTGCTCCCTACGAGCCCGCCCACGGTCGAGTACCGGCTCACCGCACGGGGGCGGCGGCTGGGGCCGCTGATCGAAGCGATGTGCGCCTACGCGGAAGGGCCCACGGGCTGAGGGCCTACGCGGGAGGGTTGGCGGCCCGAGGGCCTACGCCGGGGTGGCCAGCGCCGGCTCTCCCTCCGCCGCCTCGTGACAGCCGGCGGCGTCGAGGCTCGCTCCAACGAGCGCCCCGCCCTCGCACTCCTCCGCAAGCACCACGCGCCGGGGATTGCGCACGCCCACCGCACCCACCACGCCGCCCGCGGCCACCAGCAACGCGGCGATCCCCATGCCGAGGTGGAAGCTCTCGAGCGACGCGTTCTCAGCAGCCGCAGTGACCGCGCGTGCCTGCCGCGGCGGTAGGCCCGCGGTATCCGGGAGTCCCAGTGGAAGCTTCTTCGCTTCGCTCACGGTCACCTGTGCGCGCGGCCCAAGCGGCCGCCCTTCGAGGTTGCTGTCGAGATGAGCCACGAAGGACGCCGCAATCGCGGCGCCGACGGCCGCCGTGCCCATCAGGCCAGCCACACGCGCAACGGCGTTGTTGACCGCCGAGGCGATCCCCGCCTGCTCGGTTTCAACGCCCGCGAGCACCGCCGCGGTGAGCGGGGCAACGGTCATCGAGAGTCCCACCGAGAAGACGAGCAGTCCCGGGAGCACATCGGTGAGGTAGTTCACGTGCACCCCCACGCGCTGGAAGAGCAGCAGCCCGCAGGCCGCCAGCAACGGCCCCGCACCCATGAACAGGCGCGGCCCGTGACGGTCGGCAAGCGCCCCGAAACGACGTGAGAGCGTGAACATGACAACGGTCGTGGGCAGCGTCGCCAGTCCGCTCTGAAGCGGCGTGTAGCCGGCGATCTGCTGCAGGAACAGCACCAGGAAGAAGAACAGGATCGCCAAGCCCGCATACATCGAGAACGTCTCCACGTTGCCCGCCGAGAAGTTGCGTCGGCGAAAGAGCCCCAGTGGCAGCATCGGATCGCGCGTGCGGGACTCGTAGAGCACAAAGCAGACCAGCAGCGCCCCGCCGGCGATCAAGGGGATGCTCACCGCCGGGCTGCTCCAGCCGAGACGGGGCTGCTCGATCAGCGCGAATACGGGCCCGCCGAGGCCCAGCGCGCACAGCAGCGCGCCCCCCACGTCGATCCGTCGCGGTCGCGAGGTATCGCGCGGGCGTGTCTGCGCGCGCGGGATCACGAGCAGGATCAGCCCCAGGCAGAGCGCCACGAAGGGCAGGTTCACGAGGAAGATCCAGCGCCACGAGCCGATCGCCAAGAGCTCGCCCCCGGCCAGCGGGCCGAGCACCGCGGCGATCCCGCCCCACGCCGTCCAACTGCCGATCGCCGGTCCGCGCTCTGACTCCGGGAAGGTCGCGACGATCACCGCCAGCGCGCTGGGCGTGAGCAGCGCGCTCGCCACGCCCTGCAGCGCGCGCGCCGCGATCAGCGCCTCGATCGAGGGCGCGAGCGCGCACAGCAGCGAGGCCACGCCGAAGCCGCCCACGCCCAGCGCGAAGATCCGCCGCTCCCCGAACAGGTCCCCCAGCGAGCCGCCGATCAGGATCAGCGAGCCGAGCGTGAGCAGGTAGGCGTTGACGACCCACTGCTGCGCCGCCAGCCCGCCGCCGAGGTCGTCCTGGATCGTGGGCAGCGCGACGTTCACGATCGTGCCGTCCAGCAGCGCGATCCCCGAGCCGAGGATGCACGCCACCAGCGTGAGGCGCTTGATCGAGTCGCTGCTGCGGGCGGTCGAGCCACTGGCGGGCATGGCACTCACGGTAGCCGCCCATCGCCGTTGGGGTCCGCCGGGGGTGGGTTGCCCGATCGGTTCCCGATCAGCTGGTGGCGCCCTCCTTCTCGGCCTCCTCGAGCTCGCGCTCGAACTCCTTCGCCTCCGCGTCGAGTTCCTTCTCGATCGACTTTTCCGCGCGCGTGAGTGCCTTGTCGAGCTGCTCTTCCAGGCGCGACTCGCCGACCACGATCAGCGCCGCCTGGCCCTCCTCCAGCAGCTCGCCGAGCTCCTTGGCATCGCCGCGCGACATGCCGCGCCGCACGTGGCCGATCACGCCACCGGCGGCACCGCCGACGGCGGCCGCGCCGAGGACGGAGGGCGGGAACAGCACCCCAACCACCGCGCCGACCGCGATCCCGGTCCAGGCGCCGTGCTGGGTGGGCTTCTCGTGCTTCATCACGTGCACCTTGCCGTCACTGTCCTTGGTGATCAGCGCGACGTCGTAGGTGCCCACCAGCTTCGCCGCGTGCAGGTCGAGCAGCGCGTCGTAGTCGGCCTCGGCGTCGGCGCGTTCAGCGTAGGTTGCGGCGTAGACGAAAACAGGCTTGTCGCTCATGCGATTCTCCTTTGGGGGGTGTATATGGTCAGGTGGCGATCAGCCCGCGCTCCAGCGCGTAGTGAACGAGCTCCGCGCGCGTGGAGAGGTCGAGCTTCTGCTGGATGTGCGCGCGGTGGGTCTCCACCGTGCGCACAGAGAGATAGAGCTGGTCGGCAATCTCGGTGTTGGTGTGCCCAAGGGCGATCAAGCGCAGCACGTCGACCTCGCGCTCTGACAAGTCGTCGGGCGGGCCGGGCGGCGGCTCGGAGGCCATCCGCGCGCCGAGCCGCGGGTTCAGGTAGCTCTCCCCCGCAGCGGCGCGGCGCACGGCCTCGACGAGCTCGTCGTCGGCGGCCTCCTTGAGGACATACCCGAGCGCGCCCGCGCCCAGCGCGCGGCGGGCGAAAGCCGGCTCTTGCTGCATCGTGAGGACCACGATCTGCGTGCTCGGCCCCTCCTCGCGGATCACCGGGATCGCGTCGAGGCTGGAGCCGCCGGGCATGTTGAGGTCGAGCACGAGCACCGCGGGGTGGTGGCCGCGGACGTAGCGTTTGGCCTCCCCAACGTTGCTGGCCTCCGCGACAACCTCGAAGTCGCGCTCGCTGTCGAGCAGCAAGCGCAACCCGCTGCGCACGACCGCGTGATCGTCGGCGAGGACGATCCTGATCCGCTCCTGGTCCGGGCTTGCTCCAGCCCGGTCGGCGTGGGGCCGCTCGGCATCCCCATCGGGCATCCACGTCAAGTTAGCGCTTTGTCCGATGCCTCGCACCGAGCGGGAGCCTCAGCAAGCTGGGCTCACCCGGAGCTGAGATGATGAGCGAGGTGCCGCTGCCGATCGAGCTCAACCACCAGCAGTACGAGAAGGAGCTGCTGCGACTGCAGACGGAGCTGGTGTCCATGCAGGAGTGGATCGTCGCCGAAGGCCGACGCCTGGTGGTGCTGTTCGAGGGACGCGACACCGCCGGCAAGGGCGGGGCGATCAGCCGCATCACCGCGTATCTGAATCCGCGCACGTGCCGCATCGCGGCGCTGCCAACGCCCAGCGAGCGCGAGCGCACGCAGTGGTACTTCCAGCGCTACGCCGCGCACCTCCCGGCGGCTGGGGAGATCGTGCTGTTCGATCGCAGCTGGTACAACCGCGCCGGGGTGGAGCACGTGATGGGCTTCTGCACGAAGACCGAGTACGAGGAGTTCCTGCGCTTCTGTCCGCAGTTCGAGCAGTCGCTGCAGAACGAAGGGATCACACTCGTGAAGTACTGGCTGTCGGTGAGCGACGAGGAGCAGGAGCACCGCTTCAAGAAGCGCCTCACCGATCCCCGCAAGCGCTGGAAGTTCAGCCCGATCGATCTGCAGTCCCGCGCCCGCTGGGTGGACTACGCAGAGGCAAAGGACCGCATGTTCGCCCACACCGACACCGAGGCCAGCCCGTGGCACGTGGTGGAGGCCGACGACAAGCGCACGGCGCGGCTGAACCTGATCAGCCACCTGCTCTCGCTCGTGCCCTACGAGCACCTCGACAACTCAGAACGCGTCAAGCTACCGCCCCGCCAGCGGCGCAAGTATCGCCGCCCGCCGCGCAGCGCCGAACGGCACGTACAGGCGCGCTACGTGGTGGGCTCGCACTGAGGACGATGCCTCGCGCCCCGGCCGAACAGCATTGAGGAGGACCCCACAAGGGGGTCCGATGTGGGCCGCGCCGCGCCGAACAGGCGGTGCCGCGAGCGGGGCGGGCTCATGTCGCCTCGGAGTAAACCGGCTGTGCGCCCGGCTCGGCCTCCGCTGCGAGATGCTCCTGTGGCCGGTCCGCCTCCAGGTGCTCGCTCGGGCGCAGGACCGTGAGCACGACGACGATCGCCACAGCCACGAGCCCGGCACCGATCAGGAACGCCAGGTGATACCCGCCGGTGAGCGCCGCGGCCGTGGAGGCCCCGCTCGCGAGCAGGTGGGAGGTGCGCGTGGCAGAGAGGGTCGCGAGCACCGCGAGGCCCAGCGCACCGCCGACCTGTGCCGCGGTGTTGACCAGACCGGAGGCCAGGCCCGCGTCCTCCGGGGTCGCGCCCGACATCGCGAGCGTCATCAGTGCGGGGAACGAGCCGCCGATGCCCATGCCAAACAGGAGCATCGAGGGGAAGACGTCCGTCAGGTAGCGACCGTCAACGGGAGCGCGCGCGAACAGGAGCAGCCCGACCCCGATCGACACGAGACCGGGGAGCAGCGTCCTGCGCGCGCCGAAGCGCATGATCAGCCGTTCGGAGTAGCGCAGCGAGAGCACGCCCATGACGAGCGTGGCGGGCAGGAACGCCAGACCGATCTCCAGGGCGTCGTAGCCGAGCACCCGCTGCAGGTAGAGCGCTCCGAGGAAGAACATCCCGAACATCCCGGCGACCATCAGCGCCTGCACGAGATTGGCGCCGGAGACGGTGCGCGAGCGGAAGATGCGCAGCGGCATCAGCGGCTTGCTCGCGCGCGCCTCGCGCACGAGGAAGGCGAGCAGCAGCAGCAGCGAGACGGCGCCGAGCCCGAGCGCGCCGCTCGAGCCCCAGCCATGTTCGGCGGCGGGCTTGACGATCGTGTAGACGCCGAGCATCAGGGCGCTGGTGATCAGGAGCGCTCCCGGGATGTCGGCGCCCTCGCGCAGGCCGATGCCGCGGTCGCGCTCCAACAGCCGTCGAGCCATCAGCGCGGTGGCGATTCCGATTGGGATGTTGACGAAGAAGATCCAGTGCCAGTTGATCGACTGGGTGAGCACGCCGCCCGCGAGCAGCCCCACCGAGCCGCCAGCGGAGGCGACGAAGCCGTAGACGCCGATCGCCTTCGCCTGCTCGGCGGGCTCGGGGAACATCGTGACGATCATGCCGAGGATCACCGCCGAGGTCATCGCGCCGCCCACGCCCTGCACGAAGCGCGCGGCGACGAGCACCTCCTGACTCTGGGCGATCCCGCACACGAACGAGGCCACCGTGAAGACGGTGAGTCCGACCATGAAGATCGTCTTGCGGCCGATCAGGTCGCCGAGGCGTCCAGCCAGCAGGAGCAGGCCGCCGAAGGCGATCAGGTAGGCGTTGACGACCCAGGCGAGGCTCGACTGGGTGAAGTGCAGATCGTCCTGAATCGAGGGCAGGGCGACGTTCACGACGGTGGCGTCGAGGACGATCATCAGCATCCCCACGCACAGCACGTAGAGGGCGATCCAGCGGCTGCGCTCGTCGGTCACGGGGCCCATCTTAGGAAGATCCAGCGGTTGTGCTCGTCGGTCATGGGGCCCATCTTAGGACCCTTCGCGCGAGACGCCCGTTACCGCTTGGGACCCGCCTTCGTCACTGCTCGGAACCAGCCTTCAGCGCCCAGTCGATGTAGGGGCCGAGCAGCTCGGCGATCGAGGAGGCGGTCATCCCAGCCGGCCCGGCGGGCAGCGTGGCGTAGCTGATCGCCAGGCGCACGAGGCACTCCGAGAGCAGCGCGGCGTCGTGCGAGCGAACCTGCGGCCAGCGCGAGACGATCGCCGCGTGCAGGTGCTCGGTGGAACGCTCGACCAGGGGCTGGCCCTGTGTGGTCACGAGCGGAAGCATCTCGTCGGCGCCGGCGATCGCGGCGCGCATCAGGGGGTCCTCCGCGGCAACGGTGAGGAACAGCCCGAACGCCGCCAGCAGCGCCGCCTTCGGATCGCCGAGGTGGGCGTCCATCGCTCCTTCCACGGCCTGCACGAAGCGGTCGGCCTCGTACAGCACGAGCTCCCCCGCGAACTCGTCGCGCGAGCCGAACTCCTTGTAGAGGGTCTGGCGGCTGACTCCGGCGGCCGCGGCGACGTCGGCCATCGTGACCTCGTTCCAGCGCTTGGTCGTAAGCTCGTGGCGGGCGGCCTCGAAGATGGTGCTGCGCAGCAGCTCGCGTGCGGCGACAGCGTAGGGGGTGCGCTCGCGGGCGAGGGATAGTGGCTCCTCTGGAGAGGCAGCGGCGGGCGGAGGAGGCGAGTCCACAAGGGACATGATCGCTATTGGAGCGCCCTCATGCTCCTGTGCCGGCGGGGAGCGGTGTTGGCGCGCGCGATGTCCCCGTCGTAGTGCGCGAGCAGCCGCGGGTCCATCACGCGCCGCCACAGCGGGGGGATCGCCGCGAGCAGGATCATCCCGGCGTACCCGGTGGGCAGCTGCGGGGCCTCATCGACGTGGCGCAGCGCCTGGTAGCGCCGCAGCGGGTTGGCGTGATGGTCTGAGTGGCGCTGCAGGTGATAGAGGAGCACGTTGGAGGCGACGTTGTTGCTGTTCCAGCTGTGCTCCGGACGGGTGCGCTCGTAGCGCCCGTCCTCGCGACGCTGGCGCAGCAGGCCGTAGTGCTCGAGGTAGTTGACGACCTCCAGCAGCGAGAAGCCGATCGCCGCCTGCAGGAGCAGGTAGGGCAGCACGACGGGCCCAAACGCCAAGGCCAGCACGGCGAACAGCACGACGGTCATCGCCCAGGCGCTGAGGATGTCGTTGCGCGGCGTCAAGATCCGGCGGTCCAGCCGCTGAAGGCGCGTGCGCTCGAGCTCCCACGCCGAGCGCAGGCTGCCCACGACGGTGCGCGGCAGGAAGGCGTAGAAGCTCTCCCCCAGCCGCGCGCTGGCGGGGTCCTCGGGGGTGGCGACGCGCACGTGGTGGCCGCGGTTGTGCTCGATGAAGAAGTGCCCGTAGCCGCTCTGGGCGAGCGCCACGCGGCTCAGCCAGCGCTCGAGGCTGTCGCGCTTGTGGCCGAGCTCGTGGGCGGTGTTGATCGCGATCCCGCTGACCATCGCCATCGTCAGCGCCAACCCGATGCCTTCGAGGACCGAGAGCTCTCCGCTCGACCACAGCCAGCAGGCGAACACGAGGCCGGCGTACTGGATCGGGATGAACAGGTACGTGCACCAGCGGTAGTAGCGATCGCCTTCGAGCCACTTGATCACGCTGTCGGGCGGATTCGTAGGGTCCATCCCGACCACGATGTCCAGGATCGGAAACGCGGCGAACACGAGGAGCGGGCCGTAGAACCAGAAGATCCCGAGCCCCGTGAGCTGCACGAGCGCCCACGCCGAGAAGGGCGCCGTGGGGACGATCAGCCCGAGCAGCCACGCGTAGCGCTTGGGATCGCGCCATACGACCTCGCCCTCCGATCGCGCACGAGCGGGGGTTTGGGCAGCGGGATCGGCCGATACAGATGCCATACAGTCTGTCTCCTTGGAGATCGAACAGGGCTTGAGTGTAGTCGTAGTTTACACATAAGCCATGTTTTGTCCAGGCTCTTGAACGGGCGCGCCCCCGCGTCAGAGGATCACAGAGGACTGCTGTGAGCGTCCGCATGGCGCTTGGCCTTGCGCGCCGCCGAGCGCTCGGCGTTCTTCTCGCGCGCCTGGCCGTAGGACTGCGTGACGAGCGTCTTGCCATCCGACCAGCCAAATGCTCGGACGAGCAGCACGATCGCGAAGAGAATGCCCCACGCGGTGGTTACGAGCTGCTGGGATACCGAGTATGCGGTCGCGTTGGCCGTGCTGGTGACGCCCTTCAGCGAGAGCACGTTGAAACCCTGCACGACGCCCGCGCCGCCGGGGGTCACCGAGCTCACGTTCGCGATCGAGTTGCCCGCCACCACGCGCATCAGCGTGTGAAAGCTCACGGGAATGTTGTACGCCGCCAGGAACACGGCGATGATCCCGAGCATCGCCACCCAGGCGATCGCCTCCGGCAGCACGACACGACCGAGGAAGGAGCGGGGGAAGGCGAGGATCCGCGCGCCCACCTTCGCCTGCTCCCACCACTGCTCGACGCGCTGGCGCAGCACTCGCCCCACGAGGAACAGGAGCATCGCAAGCCCCACGAGCAGGATCGCGGTGGCCCACGGATGATCGGCTAGGAAGCCCAACTGGAGGGAGAACGAGCCGTCGACCGCGAGGAACAGATACAGGTAGCAGAACGTTCCGATGAGGGTGAAGAAGATCTTCTGCACCGCCATGCCGGCCAGCACGCCGGCGAAGCTTGCGGCAGCGATGATGGTGGTGAACATCAGCAGCATCGCGAACGTGCCGATGTTCGCGGGCAGGACCGAGTTGAGCGCGACGGCGGCCGCGTAGCAGGCAAGGATCTGGATCCAGCGAATTTCGGATTCGGGATATCCCCAGCGCAGGATCGAATACCAGGCAAAGGCAGTCGCGGTCGTCTGCACCGTCATGAGCACGATGCCCGCGAGCAGATAGCCGGGCGAGATGCTCGTGATCGTGTTCCAGATCTGCTTGAACCAGTTGGTCAAGTCCCAGCCGGCAAGCGTCGCGGCGGCGGCGATCACGACGATCACCAAAGCGCCGATCAGGATCCGCCTCAGCTGAATGCGTCCGCGCGTGGGAGCGGCTGCCTGCATGGTCGCCATCCGCCCGATCATACGGGCTGGCTAAAGCTCGGTCTCCTCCCCCGGTGCCACGATCCGCACCTCCACATTCTGGGCCAGTCGCGCGACGTGCTCGGCGAACAGGCGCGGCGGGTCCCCGAGTCCGATCCGGTTGCGACGGCCGAGCCCGATGGGCGACAGGGTTCCCCAATGCACCGGAATGGCGACGCGTGGCTGGATCATGCGGATCGCGCGTGCGGCGTCGAGCGGATCCATATGACCCCGACCAAGCGTTGGCCCCCACCCCGCGACCGGCAGCAGCGCAACGTCGAGCGAGGGCAGATTGGACATCTCCGCAAAGAGCTCGGTGTCCCCCGCGAAGTAGACCGCACGCCGGCTCCCGTCCACGAGGTAGCCCAACGCGCTGGCGCGGGGGCCACCGGTGCGCCGACCGTCGTGACGCGCCTGCACCGCTGTGACGGTGAGACCGGCGAAGCCCACGACATCGCCCGCGTTCAGCTCGGTAACGGTCTCAAACCCCCGGCGCGCCAACCACGCCCCGGCCCCACTCGGCACGACCAGGGGCATATCGACGCCGAGGAGCGCCAGCGAGGGAAGGTCCAGATGATCGTGATGCAGATGGGAGATCAGCACCCCGTCGATATCGGCGAACAGGCTCCTCTGAAGCGGCGGGGGCTGGCGGCGCAGATGCGCGACGCGGCTGCGCAGCAGCGGGTCGGTGAGCAGGCGCACGCCGTCCAATTCGATCAGAACGGTGGCGTGGCCGAGGAAAGCGATACGGTCTGCGGCCCCGCCCACGCGACCGGCAGCGACCGCGCCATCGACCATCACGAGAAGGTAGCAACGAGATGTCAGCCATCGATGAGCGCAAAGCCCAACGACGCCTGAGCGGCTGGCGGCAGTTGACTGGGTTTGGCCTCAGAGCCGCGATCATGCTCGGCGTCGAGGCGTTGGCGCTGGTCGTCATGACGGCGCTGCTGCCAGGCTTGGAATCGCTCTCCTTCGATGCCGCCCTGCTCGTTGCCGGCGCGATGGCGATCATCAACGCACTCCTGTGGCCGCTCCTGATCCGCATCGCGCTGCCGCTCACGATCCTCACCTTCGGGCTTGGCTCGCTCCTGTTGAGCGCAGGCACCGTGTCGCTCGCCTTCTACGCGGTCGACGGCAAGACCCCGCCCTTCGGCGTGGATGTGGCGATCGCGTTTGGCCTGGCTCTCGTGTCGATGCTCGTGGCGCCCCTGCTCGACCTCGATGGCGACGCCCGCCACCTGCGGATAGTGCGCCGGCGCGTGCGACGCACACGTCGCGAGAACCACACCGATGTGCCGGGGGTGATCCTGTTCGAGATCGACGGCCTCGGAGAGGGAGTGCTGCGGGAGGCGATTCGCGATGGGCACGCGCCGACGATCGCGCGCTGGCTGTCGGAAGGCACGCACCGGATGCTGGGCTGGGAGTGCGACCTCTCCTCACAGACGGGAGCAAGTCAGGCGGGGCTGCTGATCGGCAGCAACTGGGACATGCCCGCGTTCCGCTGGTATGAGAAGGAGTCTGGCCGCACGATGGTCTCCAACCACCCGGCCGACGCGGCTGAGATCGAGCGTCGGAGATCCAAGGGCAACGGGCTGCTGGCGCCCGCGGGCACCAGTCGCGGGAACATGTTCTCCGGCGATGCGCCGCGCTGCACGGCCACGATGAGCGTCATCCTCGATCGCAGCCGATCGAAGGCAAGCGACCTGTTCGCCTACTTCTCCGATCCCTACGGGTTCATGCGCACGATCGTGCTGTCGCTCGCCGACATCGCTTATGAGCGCCGCGCGGCCGCTCGTCAGCGGCGCAGCGGTGCGGCGCACGTCGATCGAAAGGGCTTCTATCCCCTCATTCGCGCAGCGATCGCGGTCGTGATGCGCGACCTCGTGACGGCGCTGCTGCTGGCTGACATCGTGGAGGTCGTGCCCGTGAGCTACGCCACGTTCGTGGGCTATGACGAGGTGGCGCACCATTCGGGAATTCGTGAGCCCGACGCCCTCGCGGTGCTCAAGCGACACGACCGGCAGCTCGCTCGACTCGAGCGCGCGACGGCGCAGGCGCCTCGCCCCTATCGGCTGGTGGTGCTCTCCGACCACGGTCAGACACAGGGAGCGCCCTTCCGCCAGCGCTACGGCCAGACGCTCGAGGAGGTCGTACGCGGGGCGCTTGCGCGGGGCGATGTGTACGCCCCGGCCGCGGTGGACGAGGCGTGGGGCGACGTGGGCGCCGTGCTGGCCGACGCGCGCCAGGAGCCCAGCGCGGGGGGACGCGTGCTCGCGCGCGCCACACGCAGCAGATCGGTGGAGGGCACCGTGGCGCTCGGACCGAACCGCGAGGCGCTCGCGCAGCGCAGCGCGCCACGCCGCGAATCGGAGGAGGAGGAGGAGGAGGCAACGGCGGCGGTCGTGATGGCCTCCGGCGGCCTCGGACTCATCTATCTTCCGCTCAGCCCCGAGCGGCTCACAATCGAGCAGATCAGCGAGGCGCACCCGCAGCTGCTGGACACCCTCTCGGCCCATCCCGGAATTGGATTCGTGATGGTTCGATCCCGCGCGCACGGCGCGCTCGTGATCGGCGGCGCCGGACAACGGCGCCTCAGCGACGACGCGATCGAAGGCGAGGATCCGCTCGTTCACTTCGATGCCACGGCGGCCGAGCACCTGCGCCGCCACGATCGCTTCCCCCACTGCCCGGACATCCTCGTGAACTGCATGTATGACCCGAACGCCGAAGAGGTGGCCCCGTTCGAGGAGTTCATGGGCTCCCATGGCGGCCTCGGCGGACCGCAGACCAAGCCGTTTGCCGTAGTGCCGTCCGACTGGAGCCAGCCGGCCGCCCCGATCGTCGGCGTGGAGGCGATGCACGAGGTGCTGCGCGGCTGGCTCCGGGAGTCACAGGGACACGCCGAGCGTGCTGGGTCAGCTTAAGACGGCAACACGCCCCTGCATGAAGAGTGCGCGAGCACCCCGATCGCCTCCCCGTCCGCCCCGCTCACCTCACCGTCCGGTAGGTGAGATGGGTGACCCCCGGCGCCTCGATCACGCCGGTGCACTCCAGTTGCAACCCCGTCCCGACTCCGTCGAGCAGCCGCGAGCCGTCCCCCAGCAGGAGCGGCACGAGGTGGATCTGCACCTCATCGACCAGCCCCGCTCTCAGGTACTGCTGGGCGACATCGGCGCCGCCGGCCAGAGCGACGTCCCTGCCGCCGGCCGCCTCACGCGCCTGCTCCAGAGCTGACTCGATGCCGTCGCTGACGAAGGTGAAGGTCGTGCCTCCGTCCTTCTCGAGCGGCTCGCGCAGG
>JBIOES010000042.1:0-14718 GCA_044446265.1 Solirubrobacterales bacterium | reverse complement strand
GCCGCCCACCGGGCGGTCGTTCTCGCTGGAGTAGGTGAAGGTCGCGTTGCCCGCCAGCGGCGTCTGCAGCGACTCGGTCGCCCATACCGTCTCGCCGATCGTCAGCGGGGTGAGGAAGCTGCCGGCGTAACCGGCTCCGGCGAGCCCCGTTACCTGCGCCTGACCGGCGCCCGCGTGGTGCACGCTCGTGTTGCCGTAGTGATCGGTGAGCAGTTCCAGGGTGTAGTAGCCGCCTTCGACGGTCTGTCCCGATGAGCGCTGACCTGAGAAGTTGATAGACCCCGCGCACACGGTCGGGTCGATCGAGGGGAGGCCGTCGTAGACCACCGAGCCGATCACATGTCCAGCGGGAGATTCGAGGTTGACCACATCGCCCACCTGCGGAACCTGCGAGAGCCAGACGCCTTCGTTGCGACTTTGCGTCGCCACCGTCACACCACCGCGCACGATCGACACGACCACCTGAGCGCTCGGGTGAACCCAGCCGCTGGTGTGGACGATCGAGTCTTCGGGCAGCGTGCTCTCGCCCTCGACGACGGAGAGCGAGTATTCGGTGCCTTCGTGGGAGTTGGCGCCAGCCGGCGCGACGAAGACGCCAAGCGCCAGCAGCAACGTCAGGCAGGCTGCACGTGCAAGACCGGAGATGAGGAAGCGACCAGCTCTCGGAAGCATGGCTTCGTAATCGTTCGCTCAGGCGAAATGTTTAGCGCTGGGCGAGAAATTGGACGCTCAGCGACCGCCGGCCATGGCCGGCAGGATTACCAGTGTGTCGCTGTCGCCCACGGCGGTGTCCAGCCCCTGCAGCACGCGCACGTCCTCGTCGTTGAGGTAGACGTTGACGTAGCGGTTGAGCTCACCCTCGCCGGAGAACAGCTGGCTCTGGGTGGCGGGATGGTTGGATGCGAGATCGCGCAGGATCGCGCCGACGTTCTCACCCGAGGCGCTCACCTCGCGCTCGCCGCCCACCGACGCGCGCAGGACGGGCGGAATCTTGATCGTCGCCATGGCCGGCACTCTACCGCCTAGCGGAGCTAGCCGGCAGCCGCGCAGAACGCCTCGTAATCTGGGAACACACCCATCTCCTCGTCGGAGATCGCATCGGGGGGGCGCGAGCAGATCGGGCAGTCCGGATCGCGCCGCACCTTCACCTCGCTGAGCGTCGCCGCCAGCGCGTCGTAGAGCAAGAGGCGCCCGATCGCGAGGTCGCCGATCCCCAGGATCAGCTTGACGACCTCGGTCGCCTGGAGCAGGCCCATCGTGCCCGGGAGCACCCCCAGCACGCCGTTGGCCCCGCAGGAAGGCGCAAGCTCGGCCGGCGGCGGCTCGGGGAACAGGCAGCGGTAGCAGGGGCCCTCGTAGGGCTTGAACACCGATAGCTGACCATCGAAGCCAAGAATCGAGGCGGAGACGACGGGGATCTGCAGGCGCACCGTCGCGTCGTTGAGCAGGTAGCGCGTGGGGAAGTTGTCAACGCCGTCGACGATCACGTCCCAGCCCTCGATGATCTCCATGATGTTCTCGGCATTCAGCCGCACCGGATACTTGACGACCTCCACGTCCGGGTTCAGCGCATGGATCGTCTCCTCGGCGGACTCCACCTTGGGGACGCCGATGCGCGCGGTGGAGTGGATCACCTGACGCTGCAGGTTCGACAGATCCACCTCGTCGTCGTCGACGATCCCCAGCGTGCCCACCCCCGCGGCGGCCAGATACAGCGCGGTCGGCGAGCCCAGCCCGCCGGCGCCGAGCAGCAGCACCTTCGCGTCGAGCAGCTTCAGCTGACCCTCGACGCCGACCTCGGGCATCAGCAGGTGGCGCGAGTAGCGCTCGCGCTGTTCGGCGCTGAGCGCGCGCGGAACCTCCACCTCGTACCCGCGGTCCTTCCACAGCGTGATCCCGCCCGTCATCGAGGACACGTCGGTGTAGCCAAGGTCATCCATCAGCGTGCGCGCCGCCCACGCCGAGCGATTCCCGGACTGGCAGTAGAGCACCACCTGCGCGTCACGATCGGGCACCGCCGCCTCGATCCGCGTCTCCAGGTAGCTCTTGGGCACGTGCCTGGCCCCGGGGATGTGCCCCGCGGCGAACTCCTCCACCTCGCGCACGTCGATCAGCACCGGACCGCCGGGGCCCGACCCGGAGCCGTTGGCAGAGGCCGCCGGGCTGTGGCCATTCGCGGACCCCACCGGCGCAAGCGCGCGATCGGCGGCAGCCAACTGCTCGTGCACGACCCCCGGATCGACCTCCTCGATCCGGCTCTTGACCTGGCGGAGCAGCTCCGCACCGGACGGGCTCATCTCAAAACTCCTAAACCTCGGTCGGCTTTCATGGGAACTTCAGAAAGTATAGCGCCTTGCAGGGCAGCCAGCAGGACCGCGCCTGGGGATAGGCCGATCCGCCGGCGTGAACGGCCCGAACTCGGAGCGACCAGAAGCCGATCGACGTCTCGAGCGAAGAGAGGGACTACTTGCGAATGCCGCCCGGGCCCACGTGCGGCAATGTGGATGGACCCGGAAGCGGCACTGGGGCGGGGGGCAGTGGAGCGGGACGTGGTGGCGTGCGGCTTCGCATGACTTCCCATTGTACTCGACCCACCCGCGGTGATAGCCAATGCCGCAACAACCAAGCCGACGGCGAGGATACCGAGCGTCAAGCGAAGACGTTTGGTCTTGCTTCTGACGCGCTTTGCGTTCTCCTCGAAGGCTCCACCAAGGTCAACCAGCAGCTGTTCCCTGGCGGCCAGCGAAGGCTGACCCCCGTAGTTTGCGTGGAACGTGAGCGCGAGTGGCCCAAGGTCGGTTTCCTTTGCCCAGATCGAGCGCAGGCACAGCAGGGTCGCAAGACTCAAAGCCACGAGAGGGGTCCACCACCGAGTGCCCAGCAGCCCCCTCGCCGCCACATCTGCGGCCAGCAGCGCGCCGTTGAAGGCCAGGATGCCCATCGTCCGTCCGTCGAGGCTGGTCTCGTCGGCGATCTGCGCCAAGAGCTGCGTCTGGGCGACATCCAGCGTCGCGCTCAGGAGGTCATCGTCCGGCGTGGCTGGGACGCCGAGCGCCCACCAAAGCCCGCGGCGAGAGATGGAGCGATGTTCTCGTTGCAACGACTATTGCTCCTCGGCAGCGTTTGGAGGATATTCGCGCGCCATGCGGGAAGCATAGAGGGAGTTGACGCCTTGTGGTAGAGACTGTGGCGAGAAAACCACGGTAATTGCGCCAAACTCAGCAAACCGCCCTCGCCCAACCGCCCTCGCCCAACCGGCAAGTCGACAGTCTGGACATCACGACCTGAACTAGACCATGTTTCCCGACGTGCTCACTCCCCCAGACCAAACCCTGGCAGCGATCCTCAAACGCCTGCGCCAGGAACGTGGCCTCACCCAGGAAGGATTGGCCTTCAAAGCCCATGTGACCATCTCCGCCCTCTCACGCATCGAACGAGGGCTGAGCAACCCGGTGTGGACCACCCTCGTGCGACTGGCCGAGGCGCTCGACATTTCGCCCGCTGTTCTCATAGCGATGGCGGAAGAGGTTCGCAAGCAACCCCCTGGCGAGGAGCAATAGCCGGCCCGCCATTCGCCTGCCACGCAGCCCCTCAGCTCACCAGCAGATACGTGAACCCGACCGCGCTGGGGCTGGCGGTGCGCGATCCGGCGTAGGTGGCGTTGACGCGCCAGCGCCCGACCGCGGGCGGGGTGAAGGGGATCGAGGCTGTGCCTTCGCTGACCTGGGCCTGCGCCTGGCGGTAGAACTGCCAGCCGAAGACGGGGTCGAAGCGCTCGATGTCGACGGTCACGGGGCCCGAGGCGGCAGGCGTGACGTGCACGTCGATGCCCACGCCCTGACCGGGGGTCGCGTGTTCGCTTCCGAAGCCCACGCGGGTGCTCGTGATCGTGCGCGACTCGCGCACGAGGGTGAAGTTGCCGGCGGTTGCGTCGCGCACCGAGACGACCGCGTAGTAGCGGCCCGGCTGGAGCTGATGCTGCAGGGTCTGCGAGCCGCTTTCGCCGCACTGGCATTCGATCACGTTGCCGTTCTGGTTGCGCAGCTGCAGGTTGAAGTCGGCCGAAGCGGGGGCACTCAGCCTGAGCGTGAGGTTGGAATGGCTCGTCACGTCGAGGCGATAGAGGCGCAGAACCTGCACGCCGCTGCCATCCAGGCGCCCGTGGGCGTGGGCGTAGTTGCCGAGCGCCTCTCCCGGCGCGGTCTCCGCGGGGCTGGCGGGCGCGACCTCCAAGCGGAAGCGCTGCACGCCGCTCTTGGAGGTGCGCGGGGTGACCTGGAAGCTGTAGCGCCCGCCCTCGCCGGGGCCGGGGGTGAACAGGCGGTAGCCCCCGCAGCTGATGTGCAGCAGCGGCGAGTCTTCTTCGAAGGAGCTCGTGCCCGGCGCGAACAGCCCGCCGCTCACGCACGCCCCTTCGGTTCGGTTGGCGAGGTTGATCAGGTAGCTCACGCCGGCGCGCAGCGTGAAGGAGTACGCGGCGTTGATGTCCTGGATGCGATCCACCTGACCGTTCGTGCCCCCCGCAGGCAGCCGCGGCCCCGGCGGGCCAACCGCCGGCGTGGGCAGGAACACGTCCAGCGTGAAGGCCGCCAGCTGAGAGCTCTGCAGCGCGGCCACGCGGATCGCGTAGACCCCGTTCTTGGATGCCTTGAAGGTGAGCGTGGCCTTGCCGTGGGAGTCGGTCGCCTGGCAGCTCACGGGCAGCAGCCTGGAGCGCACGGCGTGGTAGACGTCGACCACGCCATCGAGCGCGCCGCCCGCGGCCAGATCGACCGCGATCCGCTGCGCGCTCGAGGAGCGCAGGCTGTACCAAACCGAGCTGCCGGTGCTCTGCCCGCATGCGGATTCGACCTCGCTCGGTTCGAGCGTGGCGCCGATCGTGGTTCCGCTGAGCGTCGCGGGCAGGCTGTGGATCACCTGGGCGTTCGCGAGCTTGTCGTTGCCCGGCGCGGGGGGCGCCGATGGCGCTTCGGCCGCCGGCGCCGGAGCGCCCGTAGCGATCGCGGGTACCAGCAACGCGGTTGCGAGGAGCGCCACGACCTTCGGCCACCGCGCCGCCACTTTGGGAGCGCCCTCACCGCGGCGATCCTGGTTGCGCCTTGTCATCGCGCGAGCATCGTCCCATACGCTGAGGCGGCAAATGCGCCCCCCCCTTCGCCCCACGCTGCTGGCCGTTGCCACCCTGCTCGCGCTCGGAGTGGGACTGGCAATCGTTCTCGGCAGCACAGGCGGGCACTCCACGCGCGGCCCATCCCCCTCTCCTTCTTCTGCTCGCGAAGGCTCCACGAACGCCTCGGGCTTTGCCGGCGCGGGGCTTCCGGCGGGACTCGCAGCGCCCAACTGGACGCTCACCGACCTGGGCGGCCGGCGCGTGGCGTTGAGCTCCTTCCGCGGGCGCGTGGTGATCCTCGCGTTCCTCTCCCCCACGGCCTCGGGCGCGAGCCCGCTGATCGCACAGCAGATCAGGGGTGCGCTCGACGACCTTGGCAGCCCGCAGACGGCGGCAGCCGTGGCGATCAGCGCCAACCCCGCGCTCGACTCGCCGGCACGCGTGCGTGCATTCCTCGCCCGGGCTTCACTGACCGGGCGACTCATCTACCTCACCGGCACCGCCGCCCAGCTGCGCCCGATTTGGCGCGCCTACCACGTCGTTCCGCTGAGCGCTGGCCGCGCCCGCTTCGAAGCCGCCGCCACGGTGCTGCTGATCGACCGGCGCGGAGACGAGCGGGTTGAGTTCGGCGTCGAACAGCTCACGCCCGAGGGCTTGACGCACGACGTGGCAAAGCTGCGCGGCGGCTGATTGCGGGCCCTGCTATACCCTACCTCTGTGGTAGGTATTCAGCGATGATGTTCTCGACCAAGGCCGAGTACGGCGTGCGCGTGATGGTCGCGCTGGCGCGTCGTGCGGGGGCAGCCGAAGATGGCCTCGACCCGGTGGTGCCGCTGGCGGAGATCGCCGAGCACGATGGGCTGCCGCTGGCCTACCTGGAGCACCTCGTGGCGCGCCTGCGCAAAGCGGGGTTGGTGGATAGCCGGCGCGGCAGCCGCGGCGGCTACCTGCTGGCGCGGCCCGCGAGCGAGATCACGATGGCTGAGGTGGTGGAGGCGCTGGAGGGCTCGATCGCGCCGATCGAGTGCATCTCGCTGGGAGCGGATGGGAGCGTGAAATGCTCGCGCGAGTCCGATCCCGGCCATGTGTGCCCCACGAAGCTCTTGTGGTCGCGCGTGCGCGGCTCGATCGTGAGCACGCTGCGCGAGACCACCCTCGCCGACCTGGTGGCCAGCGCGGCGCCGATCGCCCTCACCCCCACACCCACCCCACTCAAACGAGCAACCCTGAGCACTGGAGCCTGAGAACCGATGGCAGACCTGGAGATCAAGAACCTGCACGTGCGCACCGAGGATCGCGAGATCCTGCGGGGCGTCGACCTCGAGATCGACCGCGGGGAGGTGCACGCGCTGATGGGCCCCAACGGGTCGGGCAAGTCGACGCTCGCGAACACGCTGCTGGGGCATCCCTCCTATGAGGTCACAGAGGGGAGTATCGCGTTCAAGGGCGAGGACATAACCGAGGCCGAGCCCCACGAGCGCGCGAAGGCGGGGCTGTTCCTGGCTTTCCAGTACCCCGTCTCGATCCCGGGGGTGTCGGTGGCGAACTTCCTGCGCATGGCGATCAACGCCAAGCGCCTCGGGGCGGGCGAGGAGCCGATCGGGGTGAAGGCGTTTCGCACCGAGCTGCAGCACGCGATCGAGCTGCTCGATGTGGATCGCGCGTTCACCTCGCGCCACCTCAACGATGGCTTCAGCGGCGGCGAGAAGAAGCGCGCGGAGATCCTGCAGATGGCGATGCTCGCGCCCGATGTGGCGATCCTCGACGAGACCGACTCTGGCCTCGACATCGACGCGTTGCGCACCGTCGCCGAGGGCGTGCAGCGCCTGCACGACGAGCAGGGTTTGGGGGCGCTCATCATCACCCACTACCAGCGCATCCTGCACTACATCAAGCCCCAGTTCGTGCACGTGATGATGGATGGGCGGATCGTGCTGGAGGGCGGCGTGGAGCTCGTGGAGCGCCTCGAGCGCGAGGGGTATGACCAGATCCGCCAGGAGCACGGCGCCGGTGTCTGAGAACGGGAAGACGAGCGCCGAGGTCGCGAGCAAGCCCGGACGCCACCGCGAGGCGAGCCTCTACCACGCGCTGGCGGGCGCCGGAGCGGGTGAGGGCCGCACGCTGGCGGAGCTGCGCGAGGCGGCGCTGGCCGCGTATGAGTCGCTGGAGCTGCCCGTGTGGCGACGCTCGGGGTTCTGGACCACGAGCTTCGAGGATCTCGATATCGAGGCCCTGCAGGTGCGCCACCACGCGAGCGGCCCCGAGCAGGTGCCGCAGATCGTGAGCGACACGATCCCCGAGCGCCCGCGCGCGGGCCGCCTCGTGCAGCGCGACGGCTCGGTGGTGCACGTCGAGCTCGACCCCGCGCTGGCCGCGAAGGGCGTTGTGCTGTGTGCGCTGGAGGACGCCGCCCACCAGCACCCCGAGGTCTTCTCGCAGTGGTACTCAAAGCGCCTGACGTACGACCGCAACAAGCTGGAGGCAGCCAACGCGGCGCTGTGGAGCGGAGGCGCGTTCCTGCACGTGCCCGCGGGCGTCGTCATCGAGGAGCCCTTCGAGATCGTCTACGCGATCGATGGGGCGGGTGGGTCCGGTTCTGCGCAGTACGCGCGCACGCTGATCGTGGGCGAGCGCGCGAGCGAGTTCCGCGTCCACGAATACGGCCTCGCGAGCGACTTCGTACCCGAGGGGCACAGGCGGGCGCCGTCCCTGCACGCGGGCGCGAGTGAGGTATACCTGCAGGACGGCGCGCGCTGCCGCGTGGCGCAGGTGCAGGACTGGGGCAGCGGCGAGGTGTACGACGCGACCACGCGCTTCGTGGGCGTGGGGCGCGACGCTTACTGCCACTGGCTGCCGGCGCTCCTCGGCGGCCACCTCGTGCGCCAGCACCTGGAGGTCGCGGTGAGCGAGGCGGGCGGCGAGATGGCCTTCCGCGGCGTGTTCTTCACCGAGGCGAGCGAGCACCTCGACGTGTTCGCGGTGGACCTCCACGAGACGGGCCCATCGGGCGGCGACGTGCACTGGCGCGGCGCCGCGGCGGGCGCGAGCCGCGCGAGCTTCGAGGGGCTCATTCAGATAAATCCGGGCGCGCAGCAGACACACACATACCTCCAGTTTCACTCGATGATGCTCTCCCCCAAGGCGCGCATCGACGCGATCCCCTCGGTGCTCGTGAGCGCCGACGACGTATCGGCCTCGCACGGGGGCACCGTGGGCGAGCTCGACGAGGCGGCGATCTTCTACATGCAGAGCCGCGGCCTCGATCGCCCCGCGGCGGTGCGCGTGATCGTGGAGGGCTTCTTCGAGCCGCTGATCGCCGAGCTCCAGGATCCGCAGCTGGAAGAGGTCGTCCGCGCGAAGGTGGCGGCGAAGCTCGCGGGCGCGCGCGAGGACATCGAGGCTTATGCGACGAGCCGGTGAAAACAAAAGCATTTTGAGGCGGACCCACAAGGGGGTCCGCGGGGGGGCCGCGTTGTGGCAGGAACGCAGGTGAAAGTGAGATGACGCGAACCGCAACACCACCGACCGCACTCGATCTCGACATTCGCGGCGACTTCCCGATCCTCAAGCGCGAGTTCGACGGACGGCCTTTGATCTACCTCGACTCGGCCGCGACGTCACAGAAGCCGCAGGCGGTGATCGACGCCGTGGCCGATTACCTGAGCGCGCACAACGCGAATGTGCACCGCGGCGTGTACGCGCTCGCGCGCGAGTCCGACGCCGCGTATGAGGGCGCGCGCGAGCGCATCGCGCGATTCGTGGGCGGCGAGCCGAAGACGACGATCTTCACGAAGAACGTGACGGAGGCGATCAACCTCGTCGCCTACGCGTGGGGCCGCGCGAACGTGCACGCGGGTGAGGCGGTGCTGATAACCACGATGGAGCACCACGCGAACATCGTGCCCTGGCAGGTGCTCTGCCGCGAGCGCGGCGCGAAGCTGCGCTACCTGGAGGTGGACGAGCACGGCAAGCTCGACCCCGCGCAGCTCGACTCAGAGCTCGAACGCGGGGACGTGCGCCTGGTGGCGTTCACCCACGTCTCGAACGTGCTCGGCACGATCAACCCCGTGGCGGCGATGACGGCGCGGATCCGCGAGGCGGGCGCGATCTCGCTGGTGGACGGCGCCCAGGCCGTCCCCCACATGGCCGTGGACGTGGCGGAGGTGGACGCCGACTTCTACGCCTGGACGGGCCACAAGGCGCTGGGCCCGACGGGGATCGGCGTGCTGCACGGGCGCAGAGAGCTGCTGGAGGAGATGCCGCCCTTCCTCACCGGCGGCGACATGATCGCCTCGGTGGACTTCGACGGCGCCACCTGGAACGAGCTCCCCTTCAAGTTCGAGGCGGGCACGCCGATGGTCGCCGAGGCCGTGGGGCTGGGCGTCGCCGTCGAGTACCTCTCGACCCTCGGCATGGCGCGCGTGCGCGCGCACGAGCGCGAGCTGACCGCCTACATGCTCACCCGCCTCGCCGAGGTCCCGGGCCTGCGCGTCGTGGGCCCCTCCTCCGCCGAGGAGCGCGGCGGGCTGGCGTCGTTCACGATCGAGGGGATGCACCCGCACGACATCGCGGAGCTGGCCGATCGCGGCGGGGTGTGCATCCGCGCGGGGCACCACTGCGCGCAGCCCTTGATGCGGCGCATGGGCGTGAGCGCCACCGCACGGGCGAGCGTGGGCGTCTACAGCACCCACACCGACGTGGACGCGCTGGTAGAGGCGCTGATCGCCGGCCGCGAGGTGTTCGGGCTGTGAAGCGCCCGCCTCCCCTCCGCCCCCGTCCCCGCGACGGGCTCACCTGACCTAACGCGATGGACGATCTGTACCGCGACTACATCCTCGACCACTACAAGCACCCGCGCAACTTCGGCGAGCTGCAGCCCCACGACATGGAGGCCCTGGAGCACAACCCCCTCTGCGGCGACGAGCTGGGCGTGCACATCCGCGTGCGGGAGGGGCGCATCGAGGAGCTGCGCTTCCACGGCCACGGCTGCGCGATCAGCCAGGCCGCCGCGTCGATCGCGAGCGAGGAGTTGACGGGTATGGACCTGGTGGAGGTCGGGGAACTGGGAGCCGACTGGATGATCGATCTGCTCGGCATCCCCGTCTCAGCCACGCGGCGCAAGTGCGCGCTGTTGAACCTGAAGGTCGTCAAGGGCGCCGTCACAGGCGACGCGGCCTGGCCGGTTTGAGTCGGCATCCCTAAATCAGAGAGAGAGGAGAGCTCCGATATGCGCTATGCTGTATGCATGAAGCGTACGACGATCATGCTCCCCGATGCCTTGGACGCTCGTCTGCGGCACGAGGCGAGGCGGCGCGGCGTATCGATCGCCGACGTGGCCCGCGGGGCGATCGAGAAGCAGCTGCCCGAGCCGGGGCAGAGCCGTGCCCTGTCCTTCTTCGCCATCGGGGCAGGCGGTCCGACGGATGCCTCGCGGCGCGTGGAGGACTTCGTGGGTCCAGCCGTCGACCGCCGGCACCCCACCTCCTAGCGGTGCTGATCGTCGACGCCGGGCCGCTGTATGCGGCGGCCGCGACGCAGGACAGCGACCACAGGCGCTGCGTGAAGCTGCTGGCCGGAGCCGTGGGCCCCCTGCTGGTGCCCGAGCTGGTGGTGACAGAGGTCTCCTACCTGCTCAGCGACCGCATCGGGCCGCACGCCGAGCTTGCCTTTGCCCGCGCGATCGCCGCGGACGAGCTCACGGTCGAACCGGTGCTGGACCCCGAATGGGGGCGCGTGGCGGAGCTGATGGAGCAGTACCTCGACCTTCCCCTGGGTATGGCCGACGCCTCGCTCGTCGCGCTCGCCGAGCGCCATGGGGCAAAGAAGATCGCCACGCTGGACCACCGCCACCTCGGGGTGGTGCGACCACGACACACGCCCAGCTTCACATTGCTGCCAGACTGACTGCGTCGCTGCTGAGCGAGAACGTATCGTGCACGGTCTCGTGTTTTGGGGAGGCAAGGATTCATTCCTTGCTATGGTAAGGATATGGCCACGAAGGTCACAAGCAAGCTGCAGGTCACGATCCCCAAGACCATCGCCGAGCGCTACGACATAGCTCCCGGCCAGGAGATCGAGTGGCTGCAGGCCGGCGATGCGATTCGCGTCGTGCCCCAGAGAGCCTTGCGTCGTCCGCTTGAAGCGGCGGCGCGACTGGAGATGTTCGACCGGGCCACGGCCCGCCAGCTGGCGCGTAAGTCCGGGCGGCCTGCGAGCACTCCCCCAAACGGCGAGCGCGGCTGGACGCGCGAGGAGCTGTATGAGCGCGGCCACACTGGTTGACACCAACCTCTTGGTGTACCGCTTCGACGCGCGCTTCCCCGATAAGCAGCAAGTCGCCACAGACGCCCTGCGCTCCGGGGTGGCCGATGGCTCGATGCGAGTCCCCCACCAAGCGGTCATCGAGTTCGTGGCGGCCGTTTCCCGCAGCCGCGACGGAGAGGAGCCGATCCTGCCGCGCGCCGAGGCGCTGCGCGAGGCCGAGGAGCTGCTGAGCGAGTTCGACATCCTCTACCCCGACGAGGAGCTCATCCGGCTCGCGCTGCGCGGCGCCGCCGCCTACCAGCTTGCCTGGTACGACGCGCACATGTGGGCCTACGCCGAGCGCTTCGGTATCGGCGAGCTGCTCTCCGAGGACTTCCAGCACGACCGCCTCTACGGCACGGTGCGCATTCGCAACCCGTTTCTCTAACGCAGCGGCACCAAACTACGCCAGATGCAGCGCGGTGTGCCGCGCGATCACCTCGAAGTCGGCGTCGCGTTGCAGCAGCTCAACGCCGTTGCGGATCGCGACGGCCGCGATCAGGCAATCGGTGAGCTTACGCACGGTCTCTCCCCCGCGCCGGCAGGCCCGATGGATCTCCGCCGCCTGCTCATAGTCGGCCGGTCCGTCGACCATCAGGAAGCTGCAGCCATAGAGCATCTTGCGCAGCTTGTCGCGCTCGGCATCGTGGCGCGCGCCTGCGAGCACCTCCATCACGACGACGTCAGTGGTCGCGACCTCGATGTCTTTTCCCGCAAACGCAGCTCGCAGCCGCAGGTTGGTCGGACTGCCGGTCTTGCGCAGATACTCGATCCACGCCGAGGAGTCCGCCAGCAGCGCCACTAAGGCGTCTCGTCTGACTGGGAATCGAGAGGGGCCCGGCTCGCCGGCCCTTGGCCGGCAGCGCCACCCTCTAGGGGAGGAAACTCGGGAATCGTGTCGGGCGCACGCAGCTCCGCGAGATCGCCACCCCAGCCGCTGCCCTCCATGGCGAGGATTTCCTCACGGCTCATCGGGTTGCCCACCAGACGCCGCAACGCATAATCCACCGCCTCGCGCTTGCTCTTCAAGCGGTAGATCTGCATGGCGCGCTCGACCAACTCGTCGTCGATCATGATGTTCGTCCTGCTCACATACACCAATATACACCATGCGGGCGCTCCGGGTGTGAGCGTTCCACCGGGCCACCGCTGGTTGACGTGAACGACGGGGACCGCGACCTCTACACTCTGAGCATGGCAGCGAAGCCGAAAGCAAAGCCACGAGGGCCGTGGACGGCAGAGGAGATCGCGCGTCATGAGCGGGCCATACAGGCGCAGGTCACACACGACCGCGAGCGTGGAGTGAGCGTCAATCTGGAAGAGGCCGCCAAGCTCAGCAGGTTCGCCAACCGCTTCTCCGACGCGTTCCGCCATGCCCGACGCGGCGCTTGACCCACTCCAGCTGCTGACCGCCCTGCACGATCGCGGCATCGAATACATCGTCGTCGGCGGGTTCGCCGTGAACGCGCATGGCTTCATCCGCGTCACAAAGGATCTTGACATCGTGCCCAACCCTTCTGCGGAGAACCTCGACAGGCTCGCCGAGATGCTGCGCGACCTCGACGCCACCGTCTTGGACACGGCCGATTTCGAGGCCGAGGAGATGCCGGCGGACCCCACGCATGCCACCGATCTGGCGATGGGAGGCAATTTCTGCCTGCTCACCAAGCTCGGCCGTATCGACGTGATGCAGTGGCTCAGTGGAGTCGAGACCGAAGACCTCTACTCCGAGTTCGATCGCGACGCCATCGAAGGAAGCCTGGACGGCGTACCCGTTCGGGTCTGCGGGCTCGAGCATTTGCGAGCGATGAAGCGCGCCGCGGGACGCCCGCAAGACATCGAGGATCTCAAGGCCCTCGAAGGGATGTGAACTGCCAACCCACGGGACGCTCACCCGCGCGCGCTTACACGATGATACGATGCATGTATGAAGCGAGCGACGATCAGCCTGCCCGACGATCTGGCGCGCGACATGACGCGCGAGGCGGAGCGGCGCCGCGTCTCCGTCTCGGAGGTCGCGCGGGACGCCCTGCGGGAGCACCTGCACGCACCCGCCAAGAGCCGGCTTCCCTTCGTAGGCATCGGCCGCAGCGGCCAGCGCGATACGGCGCGACGCGCCGAGGAGATACTCGCCCGCGAGTGGGGCAATGCTGGCGGTCGTTGACAGCGGCCCCCTCTACGCGACACTCGACTGCGACGACGACGATCACACAGCCTCGGTGCAGGTCCTGGAACGCGAGGGCCTGCGTCTGATAATCCCCGTCCTAGTTGTTGCCGAGGTGAGCTATCTCGCGAGCACCCGCCTAGGAGCGGACGTCGAGGCCGAGTTCATAACCGGACTCACCGAGCTGGACGTGGACGCGCCGCCCCCAGCCGAGTGGGCACGCATCGCCGAACTGATCCAACGCTACGCGGACTTCCCGCTCGGCGCCGCCGACGCCTCGGTGGTGACCCTCGCCGAACGTGTGCAAACGCCGTACGTGATCACGCTGGATCACCGCCACTTCCACGCCGTGCGCCCCAAGCACTGCGCAGCGCTCGAGTTGCTGCCCTGACTGGATCGCACGGCGTAACCTTGTTCTCTTGTTCTCCGCCGTAGGCGGCGCGTGCGCCTGCCCCCCACTTCGCGGCCCTCGCGGACCCCCTTGTGGGGTCCTCCTCCATAAGGTGGCAAGCCAAACCAGGCCCCGCTCCCGGCATCGATACAATTCCTAGTGCTGCACACGGAATTCCCCACAGCCGCCCAAGGCAAGGAGCGATATGGCCACGACAGACCGCACCAGGATCACGAAGCCCAGCCCGATCGTCGAGGACGAGCAGGGGCAGTTGCGCGCGCGCCAGGGCATCTCACGCGAGGTGATCAGCGAGCTGTCGAAGATCAAGGGCGAGCCCGCCTGGATGGCTGAGAAGCGCGTGAAGGCGCTCGAGATCTTCGAGCGCAAGCCGGTCCCCACGTGGGGACCCGACCTCAGCGGGCTGAACCTCGACGACCTCGTGCTCTACTCGCCGCCCACCGCCGGGCGCTATGACTCCTGGGACGACGTGCCCGCGGAGATGAAGCAGACCTATGAGGATCTCGGCATCCCCCAGGCCGAGCGCGAGCACCTCGCGGGGGTCGTGGGCGTGTGGCGCCAGGAGCCCGTATATGAGGGGCTCAAGGAGATCTACGCCAAGCAGGGCATCCTCTTCTGCTCGATGGACACCGCCGTCACCGAGTACCCCGAGCTCGTGCAGAAGTACTTCATGAACAAGTGCGTGCCCGCGCAGGACAACAAGTTCTCGGCGCTGCACGGCGCGGTGTGGTC
>JBIOES010000041.1:0-14782 GCA_044446265.1 Solirubrobacterales bacterium | reverse complement strand
TGCCCCCGCGCGAGCGGGCCTCGCCGCGGCGCTCGCCGCAGTGGCGCTCGGCGCCGGCGCGCTCGCGGTGGGCCCGGCGGGGGCGAGCTCCTCGGGGAACCTCGAAGGCCGCATCGCCGCCTCACAGGCGCGCGGGGGCGAATTGAGCTCGGGCATCCACGCCGACAGCCGCCAGATCGAGGGCTTCCAGGGGAGCATCGACGACCTGCAGACGCGGCTCAGCGCGCTGGAAGGAAGCCTCGCGCTGGAGCGCGCGCAGCTGGCGAAGCTGAAGAGCGAGCTGGCGAGCGCGCGCCGGCAGATGGCGGCGCTGCAGGTGCAGCTCGGCCACGACAAGCAGGCGCTGGTGGCGCAGGTGGTGGCCTCCTACGAGGCTCCCCCGCCGAGCATCGTGACGGTCATCATGGAGGCCCACGGCTTCGCCGACTTGATCGAGCGCTTCGACGACCTGCAGGCGATCTCTCGCGAGAACGCCCAGGCGACGGTGCTGGTGGCAAACGAGCACCGCGCGGTCGCCGCGCAGGCGGCTGAGCTCGCCGAACTGGAGGGGCGCCAGCAGCGCGCGACCGGCGCGATGGCGGTGCAGCGCGACGAGGTCGCTCAGCTGCACCTCGCGCTGGTGGATCGGCAGCTGCAATACATCCACGCGCGCGATCGCAAGAGCTCGGAGCTGGGCGCGCTGCACTCCCACCAGCACGCCCTCGAACACGAACTCGCCACGATCCAGACGCGCGAACTCGCGGCGGCGGGCAACTCGCTGGCATACACCGGGCCCGTCGGCCCCGTGAACCTCTCAACCGATGGGGACTACGGCTTCTTCCAGGCGGCGGGAACCAACTACAGCGTGGGCGAGGAGCCGCAGATCGCCGCGCGCCTGAACACGCTCGGCAAGGCGCTGCACCTGCACCTGATCGGCGTCTCGGGGTACCGCTCCCCGCAGCACTCCGTGGAGGTGGGCGGCTTCGCCAACGATCCGCACACGCGCGGGGAAGCCTCGGATACCCCGGGCGTGGAGGGCGTGCCCGAGGCGACCCTCGAGCGCTTCGGCCTCACACGGCCGTTCCCGGGGGCGGCGGAGGCCGATCACATCCAGCTGCTCGGCAGCGCGCACTGAGCTGACCTAGTAAGGAGAGGCTCCGCTCCGCTCCGCCGCGAGGGCCGCGTCGCTGGCTATCGGGCGTATTGAGCGGTCGCTGTGGGTCGTACCTAGACCCGCAGCGGATCGACCCACTGGACGCCGGGAAAGCGCGAGAAGTCGCTGTCGCAGGAGCACACCAGCGCGCCGTGCTCGATCGCCAGCGCGGCGAGATGCGCGTCGTTTGCGAGATTGCCCGCCGTGCCGAGCGGCCCCAGCAGCTCACGCAGCACAGCGGAGTGCCGGTCGGTGGGATGGATGACGGTCGTGCAGGGCCGCTCGAGCCACCCGTCCACGAGATCGAGCGCCTCCTCCACCTCCAGCGGCGACTCGAACAGATTCGCGCGCGTGCTCAGCCGCACGAAGCCGAGCAGCGTCGTCCAGGCCAGCGCCACGGTCTCCGATCCCGACAGCGCGCCCTCCACCCATTCGCGCGCCGGGCCGTGGCGCGGCGAGGTCTCGTCGACCGCGTACAGGAAGAGGTTGACGTCGGGCAGCTTCACTTGCGCAGCTGCAGCTTGCGCACGATCTCCGCATCCTCCAGCTCGCCCAGCAGGCGCCCGGTGTGGTCGAGGTCCACACCCTGCCTCACGCCCATCCGGCGCGAGGGCACCCTGTAGGGACGGATAGCACGCCCCCCGCCCCCAAGGCCAGCGCGCACCGCGTCGTTGAGGGCGGCCTTGAACGACACCCCTCGCTCGCGCGCCAACAGCCGCAGCTTCGCGGCCACATCCTGGTCGAGCGTCACCGTCGTTCTCATGTGGGCATCATAGCAGCAGACTCGATGCTGTCATGATGCCAACGGATTCCTCGGGAAGGACACGTACCCTCGGGGAGCTCATCACCAACCACGAAGTGCGCGGAAACCTCGTCACCGACGCCCAGCTCGCGGCGCTCGCGATCGAACACGGCGTCACGCTCCACTCGAACGACACCGACTTCGCTCGCTTCCCCCAGCTGCGCTGGACCAACCCACTCTCCTGAGCCCCAAACGCGCGCCTCCCGCTCGGGGTGCTCTCGGCGCTCGGACGGATGCACCGCGCCGGCGAATTGGTAGCCGCCAACGGTTAGGCCAGCGCAGCGGGCAACTCGGCCGGGGCGCCGAACGGCGCGAGGCACGCCGGCAGCGCGACGCTGCCGTCCTCGCGCTGGCCGTTCTCCAGCAGCGCGATCAGCGTGCGTCCCACCGCTACCGCGGTGCCGTTGAGCGTGTGCGGGGTTTCGGTGCGCTTCTCCCTGCGCACGCGGATCTCCAGGCGCCGCGCCTGGTAGTCGGTCGTGTTGGAGCACGAGGTCAGCTCGCGGTAGCGCCCCTGGCTGGGGATCCATGCCTCGCAGTCGTACTTCTTCGCCGCCGAGTTGCCGAGGTCGGTGACGGCGATGTTCACCACGCGGTAGGGCAGCTCCAGCGCCTGCAGGATCTCCTCCTCGATGCCCAGGATGCGCTCGTGCTCGGCGCTCGAGTTCGCGGGCGCGACGAAGCTGAACATCTCGACCTTGTCGAACTGGTGCACGCGGAAGATGCCGCGCGTGTCCTTGCCGGCCGCGCCCGCCTCGCGGCGGAAGCACGGGGAGAAGCCCGCGTAGCGCCGGGGGAGGGTCTCGGCCGCGAGGATCTCCTCGGCGTGCAGCGAGGCAAGGGCGACCTCCGAGGTGCCCACCAGGTACAGGTCGTCCTCGGGCAGGTGGTAGATCTGCTGCTCGGTGTCGGGCAGGAAGCCGGTGCCGTACAGCGCGCGCTCGCGCACCAGCACGGGCGGGATCACCGGCTCGAAGCCGTGGCCGCGCAGCTTCTCCAGGGTCCAGCGCACGAGCGCCAGCTCCAGCATCACGAGGTCGCCCTTCAGGTAGGCGAAGCGCGCGCCCGAGAGCCGTGCCGCGCGGTCCATATCGATCCGCGGGCCCGCCAGCTCCAGGTGATCGCGCGGCTCGAAGGCCATGCGCGGAAGCTCGCCCACCTCGCGCACCAGCTCATCCTCTGGTCCCGGCGCCGCCGTGGCGTCGGGCAGGTTCGGCAGCGGCGCGAGGGCCTGCTGCAGGGACTCCTGGGCGGCGCGCGCCTGCTCGCTCAGCTCCTTGACCTCCGCGCTCAGCTGCTTCATCTCCGCGAGCGCCTGCGTCGCGTCCTCCCCGGCGCGCTTGGCCCGGGCGATCTGCTCGGAGCGCCCCTTCTGCGCGGCGCGCAGCTCCTCCGCCCTGTTCGTCGCGGCGCGCCACTGCCGATCGAGTTCGAGGATCGCCTCGATCGCCTGCGCCAGACCGGGGTCCCGCCGCGCGAGCGCCGCCTTCACGACCTCGGGTTCTTCGCGGATCAGCTTGAGGTCGAGCACCGGGAGAGCCTATCCGCCCGCGCCCGCGCGCCTGCTCCTACTTCGTCGAGAGCGTGATGCTAGTGGTCGGCACCTTCGGCGCCTGCAGGCCCGAGTACTTTGCCAGGAACTGCGCCACCGCCTGGGCGTCGTCCCCGAGCACGATGTTCTCCGGCATGATCGCGCCGGAGAAGCCGCCGTTGCGGATCGCGAAGAGGGCCTGTTCGACGTTCTCCTTGCGCACGTTGAAGTTGGGGCCGTTCGTGCGCAGGCGATCCTTGATCGACGTCGCCGAACCCTGCGCGCCCACCACCGAGAGGGTGTGGCAGCCCGAGCAGTGATCGCGGAACAGCACCGCCCCGCGGTAGTAGGGGCTCGAGCTGGAGATCTGGATCGCCTGCGAGCCGCATCCCCCGGCGAGCGCCGCCGCGGCGATGAGCGGAGCGAGGGCGAGGAGGGGCTTCGCGCGCGCCGCGCGCGCGGCGGTGATCTGGGGGCGGGCCCTCATTCGGGCGGAATATATAGCCCGGCTCCGCCGGGGCGCGCTGCGCTGCGACGGCGAGCCGGGGCGCGGGGCCGCCCGCGACTCAGAACCCATGCGCCGTTTCGGCGGCGCGCAGCGCGAGGAACACCACCACGAGCGCCGACAGCGCCATCACGCCCATCTCGCGCCGCACGATCGCGGCGACCACCTCCTGCTGCTCGGACTCGGGCAGTTGGCCCACCGCCTGGGCGTCGGCGAGCTCGCGCTGATCGAGGATCGTTTGCGCCGAGGCCACGCGCAGCTGCTCCGCGACGAAGCCCACGGCCAGCGGCAGCAGCGCGTACAGGTAGAAGAGCCCTTCGCTGGGGTTCCTGCCGAGCGCCGCAAGCACGCCGACGCCCAGCGCGTAGAGGAGCGCCGCCACCTGCCCCACGCGCAGCGCGATCCAGAAGGCGCGGCTTGCTTCGTGGCGCCACCAGCGCCACCCCCCCAGCACCATCGGAACGGCGTTCAGGGCGGCCAGCGCCAGCGCGCCGGCCACAACCGCGTTGCTCACCTCGCGCCGATCGTCACTATGTAACAGTCTGCCACAAGCGGTGATATAACCAGCGCCGGTGCTCCGCTCATACCTCCCGGCGATCGTCTTCCTGGTTCTCGGCGGTGCCGTGGGTGGAGCGTTCGCAGTGCTGAACTCCGTGCTCGGCCCGCGCCGGCAGGTGGAGCGCAAGCAGGACCCCTACGAGTGCGGGCTGCCCTCCGAGGTCAAGCACGGGATGCGCTTCGGGATCAGCTTCTACCTGATCGCGATGCTGTTCATCCTGTTCGACATCGAGGTCGTCTTCCTCTACCCGATCGCGGTCGAGCTGCGCGCGTACGGCGGGTATGCGCTGGCCGAGACGGTCACCTTCATCGTGCTGCTCGCGGTGGCCTTCGTGTATGTGTGGCGCCGGGGAGCGTTGGAGTGGAGATAAAGCGAGAGCCGATCGACAGCGAGACGCTGCGCGTGCGCCGGCTCAACTCGCGCCAGCTCCTGCGCGGAGGGGAACTGGAGGGTCTGCACACCCCGGCGCACCTCGAGGGCGCCGAGCTCGAACGCTATGTCGAGGAGCGCGTGCTCACGACGACGGTCGACCGGGCGGTCGCGTGGGCGCGGTCCAACTCGTTCTTCCCGCTTGGCTTCGGGCTGGCGTGCTGCGCGATGGAGCAGTTCCACGCCGCCGGGCCGCGCATGGACATCGCGCGGTTCGGCTTCGAGGCGTTCCGCGCCTCCCCGCGCCAGGCCGATCTGATCATCCTCGCCGGGCGCGTGTCGATCAAGATGGCGCCGATCATCCGCAGGCTCTACGACCAGATGCTCGAGCCCAAGTGGGCGATCTCGATGGGCGCCTGCTGCAGCTCGATGGGCGTGTTCAACAACTACGCGCTCGTGCCGGCCGACAAGTTCCTGCCGATCGACGTGCACGTCCCCGGCTGCCCGCCGCGCCCGGAGGCGTTGATGCACGGGATCCTGAAGCTGCGCGAGCTGGTCCAGGACGACCCCGACACGAGCTGGCGCGAGCGCTACGACGCCGTCGGCACCGAGGAGATCGTCCCCGGTGCCTGACGCAACCGGGTTGGAGCTGATCGCCCAGGAGCTTCGCGACACCGGGGAGACGGTGCTCGACACCCTCTTCTTCCGCGAGCGTGCGACGCTGCTGATCGACCCCGCCGGCATCCGTTCCGTGTTGGAGCACCTGCGCGGCAAGGGATACGGCTTCCTATCGAGCCTGCACGGCGTCGACCACTACCCGCAGGAGCCGCGCCTGGGCGTGGTGTATGAGCTGCTGGACATGCACAGTGTCGACCGCCTCACCGTCAAGCTGCGCGTGCCCACGGACGCCCCCGAGGTGGACTCGGTGACCCCCGCGTGGCCCACCGCCGACCACCAGGAGCGCGAGGTGTACGACATGTTCGGCGTGGTCTTCCGCGGCCACCCCGACCTGCGGCGCATCCTGATGCCCGAGGACTACGAGGGCCATCCTCAGCGCCGCGACTTCCCGATCGGCGGCGAACCGGTGATCTTCACCTACAACGAGGGCGCCCAAGCAGGAGCATCGCAGTGAGCAGCATCTCCGAGTACCGCAAGCGCGAGGAGAGCATCGTGCTGGCGCCCGTGCAGGAGCAGATCGGCGGCGTGGGCGGCGAGCGCAGCCAGGAGCTGCTGACGCTCAACTTCGGGCCCCACCACCCCGCCACGCACGGGGTTTTGCGGCTGCTCGTCACGCTCGAAAGCGAGATCGTGCGCGACCTCGAGCCGATCGTCGGCTACGTGCACACGGGGATCGAGAAGACGGCCGAGGACAAGGCCTACTGGAAGGTCATCCCGGTGGTCGAGCGGATGGACTACCTCGCCTACTACTTCAACTCGATGGCCTACATCGGCGCGGTCGAGGCGCTGCTGGAGGTCGAGGTCCCAGCCCGCGGCCAGTACCTGCGCGTGATCCACCTCGAGCTGAACCGCATCGCCTCGCACCTGATCTGGCTGGGGACGAGCGCGCTCGACCTCGGCGCGGTGTCGATCTTCCTGTACTGCCTGCGCGAGCGCGAACTGATCCTCGACCTGTTCGAGATGTCATCCGGCGCGCGGATGCACACGCGCTACTTCCAGGTCGGCGGCGTGATCGAGGACATCCCCGCCGGCTTTGCCGGCAAGCTGCGCGCCTTCCTGAAAGTCATGCCCGAACGCGCGGATGAGTACGGCGCGATCCTCAACTCCAACGAGATCGTGCTGCGGCGCCTGCGCGGCACGTGCCCCCTGGACGCGGAGACGCTGCTGGGGCTAGGGGTCACAGGACCGCTGCTGCGCGCCGCGGGCAACCCGTGGGACCTGCGCAAGGCGGCCCCATACAGCTCCTACGATCACTTCGAGTTCAAGATCCCCGTGGGCACCGTCGGCGACAACTACGACCGCTTCGCCGTGCGCCTCGCGGAGATCTACGAGTCCGTGAAGATCGTCGAGCAGGCCATCGACGGGCTGCCCGAGGGCCCGCACATCACCGAGGACCGCAAGGTCGCGCTGCCCCCGCGGCACGAGCTGGCGACCTCGATGGAGGCGCTGATCCACCACTTCAAGCTCGTCACCGAGGGGTTCAGGGTGCCGCCCGGCGAGATCTACTACCCGATCGAGTCTCCCCGCGGCGAGCTCGGCTGCTACGTACGCTCGGACGGCAGCTCCAAGCCCGCGCGCGTGCACATGCGCGATCCGTCGTTCGTCAACCTGCAGGCGCTCGGGCCGATGGCGCGCGGCAGCTACATCGCGGACATGATCGCAACCACGGCGATGCTCGACCCGATCCTCGGAGGGATAGATCGGTGAGCGCTGTCCCCCGCTATGCCCACGGCTCGCGCGTGCCCGGCTGGGACGAACCCGCCGATTTGGACAAGGGCCCCGCCCCCGTCCCAGACCCCGCCACGACGCCGGTGCCCGAGGAGCTGCGCGCGGAGATCGAGGCGCACATGGCCCTCTACCCGGACAGCCGCTCGGCCGCGCTGCCCGCGCTGGAGGCGGCCCAGCGCGTGCACGGGTGGTGCTCGCCGGAGGCGATCGAGCAGGTGGCGTGCGTAATGCGCCTCACCCCGGCCTACCTAGCCGCGGTGGCGACGTTCTACGACATGCTGGAGACGACGCCGGTGGGCAGGCACAGCGTGTATGTGTGCACCAACATCTCCTGCTCGCTGTGCGGTGCGGACGAGCTGTATGAGGCGGTGCGCGCGGCGGCCGGCGAAGACGGTGAATTCAACGTGCGCTCCTTCGAGTGCCTGGGGGCGTGCGACCTCGCGCCGATGGCCTCGGTGGACGGCGTGTACGTGGGTCCGCTCACCATCGAGGACGTGCCCCAACTGCTCGCGGACATCCGCGCGGGCGGGCCGGTGCTGCCCGAGAAGCAGCTCGCGCGGCGGCTGGTGGCAGACCCGCACGCCAACTCCCGGGAGTTCCCCGAGCACCCGGTGCAGGAGGGCAGCTGAGCGATGGCCGCCCGGGAGGCACCGATGCTGCTGTTCGCCGACATCGACGAGCCTGGGCTGAACACGCTCGATGTGTACCAGCGTCGCGGCGGCTACGAGGCGCTGCGCAAGGCCCTGGCGACGGCGCCCGAGGCGGTGCTGAACGAGCTGGAAGCCTCCGGCCTGCGCGGGCGCGGCGGGGCGGGGTTCCAGATGGGCAAGAAGGTCTCGTTCCTGCCCAAGGGCGCGATGGACAAGTACCTCGTGTGCAACGCGGACGAGTCCGAGCCGGGCACGTTCAAGGACCGCGAGCTGATGCAGAAGTCGCCGCACATGCTGATCGAGGGCATCGTGATCGCCTCCTACGCGGCGGGCGCCAACCGCTCGTTCATCTACATCCGCGGCGAGTACGTGCTGCAGGCCGACATGCTCGACGCGGCGCTCCACGAAGCGCGCGAGGCGGGGTACGTGGGCGGGAACATCCTCGACTCCGGCCACTCGCTGTCATTGGTGGTTCACCGCGGCGCCGGCGCGTATATCTGCGGCGAGGAGACCGGGCTGCTCGATTCGCTGGAGGGCAAGCGCGGCAACCCGCGCCTGAAGCCGCCCTTCCCGGCGAACCAGGGTCTGTATCAGGGCCCGACGCTGATAAACAACGTCGAGACGCTCTCGACGGTGCCCACGATCGTCCGCATGGGCGGCGCGGAGTACGCGAAGCTGGGCGTGGAGACCTCGACGGGCACGAAGCTGGTGAGTGTGTCGGGGCACGTGCAGCGCCCCGGCAACTACGAGATTGAGCTGGGAATCCCCTCGCGCGAGATTATCTACGGCCTCGCCGGCGGCCCGCCGGAGGGACGCGAGGTTAAGTGCTGGTTCCCCGGTGGCTCCTCCTCGCCCGTGCTGACGGGCGCGGACCTCGACGTGGCCTACGACTTCGACTCGCTCGCCAAGGCCGGCACGATGCTCGGCTCGGGCGCGATCATCGTGGTGGACGACTCCACCCCGATCCTCGACGTGGCGCTGAAGGTCGCGAAGTTCTACCGCCACGAGTCCTGCGGCAAGTGCACCCCCTGCCGCGAGGGCACCAACTGGACGGTGAAGATGCTGGAGCGGATCGAGTGCGGCGAGGCGACGCCGATGGACCTGGAGATAATGGCCAGCGTGCAGGAGCACATCATGGGGAACTGCCTGTGCGTGCTCGGCGACGCGATGGCGATGCCGATCGGCTCGATGATCGCCAAGTTCCGCGAGGAGTTCGAGGAACACATCGAGGCCCGCAGGCAGGTGGCGATTCATGCCTAGGCCCCAACCGCGCGTAATCAGCTTCACCATCGACGGCCTGGAGGTGCAGGCGCCCGAGAATTCGATGCTGGTGGACGCCGCCAAGCACGGCGACGTGGAGATCCCGGTCTTCTGCTACGAGCCCAAGCTCGGGCAGCCCGTCGGCGCGTGCCGCATGTGCCTGGTGGAAATCGAGGGCATCCCCAAGCTCCAGACGGGCTGCTCGACGCCGGTGAAGGACGGCATGGTGGTGCACACCCAGTCCGCGCGGGTGAAAGAGGCACAGAACGCGGTGGTGGAGTTCCTGCTGATAAACCACCCGCTCGACTGCCCCGTGTGCGACAAGGGCGGGGAGTGCCCGTTGCAGGACATCACCTTCGGCTGGGGCAAGGGCACCTCGCGCTTCATCGAGCCCAAGCGCCATTTCGTGAAGCCCCTCTCACTTTCGCCGACAATCGCGATCGACCGCGAGCGCTGCATCCTCTGCTACCGCTGCGTGCGCTTCAGCCAGGAGATCAGCGAGGATCACCAGCTGGTGCTGCTCGAGCGCGGCGCGCACTCCTACGTCTCGACCTTCGACGGGCATCCCTACGTGGCGCCGTTCAGCGGCAACATCGTGGAGCTGTGCCCGGTGGGCGCGCTGACATCCCAGCCCTACCGCTTCCGCGCGCGCCCGTGGGACATCGAGGACGCGGGATCGGTGTGCACGCTGTGCCCGGCGCAGTGCAACGTGACGCTGACGGTGCGCGACGAGCGCGTCCTGCGCGTCCTCGCCCGCGAGCACACCGAGGTGGACGACGGCTGGCTGTGCGACCGCGGCCGCTTCGCCTACCCGCGCCTCGGCGGCGAGGAGCGCATAACGGAGCCGCTGCTGCGCGACGGCGGCGAGCTGCGCCCCGTCTCCTGGGAGCGCGCGCTGGAAGAGGCCGCCGCGGGACTGAAGCGCGCGGGGGCTCGCACGGGCGCACTGGCGGGCGGGGGGACCACCAACGAGGAGGGGTACCTGCTCGCGCGCCTGATGCGCGAAGGCCTCGACTCCCCGCACCTGGACTCGCGCGTGGCGGGAGCGCTGCCGCTGGAGCTGCACCGCGCGCTGAACAACCCCAGCCTGCAGGCAAGGGTGAGCGACCTCGAGTTCGCCCATACCGTGCTGCTCCTCGACTGCGACCCGGTTGCGGACGCGGCGATCCTCGACTTGCGCATCCGCAAGGGCGTGCGCCGCCACGACATGAAGCTGGTACACGCCACCGCAGCCGAACTGCTGGACGGGAACTCCGCCGGTGAGTTCGCCAAGACACTCGCGGCGGCGGGCGAGGAGATGGTGGTGCTGTGGCACGAACGCCTCACCGACGGCCCCGACGGCCCGCGTGCCGCGCAGGCGCTGCTCGATCTTGCCGTGGCCGCACCGCTCTCACTGGCCGAGACCGAGGGCGCGGGCCTCATGGAAATCCCCGCCCACGCCAACGGGCGCGGACTGCGCGAGGCCGGGGTTCTGCCCAACGCCGGCCCCGGGTTGAGCGAGGTCGAGCACGAGGGCCTTGACGCCCACGGTATCGCCGAGGGCCTGGCAACAGGCGAGTTGAGCGCCGTGTACCTGCTCGGCACGGACCCGCTGGAGGACCCCTCGACCCACCCCGAGTGGGAGCGGGCGCTGGAGCGCGCCAGCACGGTGGTGGCGCACGCGATGTTCCTCACCGACGGCCTGCGCGAGCACGCCAACGTCGTCTTCCCGGCCGGCGCGTACGCAGAGAAGGAGGGCACCATCGTGCACCCGGACGGACGCGTGCAGCGCCTGCGCCCCGCCGTCGCGCAGCTGGGGGCGACACGCGCGGAGTGGCGCGTGCTCGCCGAGCTGGCTGGCCTGCTCGGCCTCGATCTCGAAGTGCAGAGCGGCGCGGCGGCCTCCCAGCAGCTGTTCGACGCGGTGCCCTTCTACGCCGGTCTCACGCTCGAGGAGATCGGCGGCCGGGGCGTTCGTTGGCCCGAGCGCGAGGCGACGGTGGAGGTCGCATGATCGCGCTCGTGGGCTACTACGAAACGTGGTGGATCCAGATCCTCAAGGCGATCGTGATCTTCGCCGTCGCGCTGCAGCTCGTCCCGGTCGTGCTGCTCGCCGAGCGCAAGCTGCTCGGGCGCTTCCAGTCGCGCTACGGCCCCAACCGCGTCGGTCCCTACGGCGCGCTGCAGCCGCTCGCGGACATCCTCAAGCTGCTGACCAAGGAGCAGTTCCGCCCGAGCACCTCGATCGGGTTCCTGTTCGTGCTGGCGCCGGTCATCTCGATCCTCACCGCGGTGGCGGCGTTCGCGATCATCCCCTTCGGCGACGTGCGGGACATCTTCGGCACGCCCGTGGGGCTGTATGGGATCGACGTCTCGATCGGCCCGCTGTACCTGTTCGCGCTGGGCGCGATCGCCTTCTACGGGATCATGCTGGGCGGCTGGAGCTCGGGCTCGAAGTACTCCTTCCTGGGCGCGATGCGCGGCGCGGCGCAGCTGATCTCCTACGAGGTCTCCCAGGGGCTCGCGCTGGTGGGCGTGATCTTCACCGCGCAGACGCTCTCGCTGGTGGGGATCGTGCACGCGCAGGAAGGCATGTGGTACATCGTGCCGCAGTTCTTCGGCTTCATCATCTTCCTGACGGCAAGCTTCGCCGAGACCAACCGCGCGCCGTTCGATCTGACCGAGGCCGACGCGGAGCTGGTGGGCGGCTACAACACCGAGTACGGGGGAGGGCGCTTCGCGAGCTACTACTTCGCGGAGTACCTCAACGTGCTCGTGGTCTCGGGCATCGTCACGACCGTGTTCCTCGGCGGCTGGCTGCTGCCGTTCGGCATCCACCCCCCCGGCTGGGTGGACCCGTTCGTGGTGCTGTTCAAGATGGGGCTGATCACGTTCCTGTTCATCTGGGTCCGCGCGACGCTGCCACGCCTGCGCTACGACCAGCTGATGAGCTTCGGCTGGAAGGTGCTGCTGCCGCTGGCGACCCTCAACGCGCTGGTGACGGCAGTGCTCGTGGTGGTGAGCCACTGATGTGGAACCCCGGCGATGACGTCATCGAGGTGAAGCGCACCCCCGCGCCGGGGCCCGCGCGCAGCACCTGGCGCACATTCGCGGAGACGCTGCGCGGGCTGGCGACCACCTTCGGTCGGTTCACGGAAAAGCCCGTCACGGTTCAGTACCCCGAGCAGAAGACGCCCGTGTACCCGCGCTTCCGCGGCCGCCACAAGCTGCACAGATTCCAAGACATCCCCTCTGGCGAGGGGATGGAGGGGGCCGCGAAGAGCGAGAACGTCGGTTTGGAGAAGTGCGTGGGCTGCTCGCTGTGCGCCGCCGCCTGCCCGGCGGACTGCATCCGCGTGGTAGCGGCCGAGAATACCCCCGAGAACCGCGTCTCCGCGGGCGAGCGCTACGCGGCGGTGTACGAGATCAACCTCTCTCGCTGCATCTTCTGCGGCTACTGCGAGGTGGCCTGCCCGTTCGACGCGATCACGATGGGCCACGACTACGAGCTCTCCGACTACAGCCGCTCGGATCTGATCTTCACCAAGGAGATGCTGCTCGCCGAGCCGCTGGAGCGCACCCCCCTGAGGAACGAGGGCGAGTAGTGAGGCTGTCGCGCACCGCCAGTCGCCTCGCTCCCTGCCCGCGGGAGGTTTGCCCGGCGTGAGCTCGGTTCTGTTCTTCATCGCCGCGATCGGCGCGATCGCGGGCGCGATCGGCGTGGTGAGCCTGCGCGACGCCTTCTACAGCGTGCTCGCGCTGGTCGCCCACCTGATCTCCCTAGCGGTGCTGTTCATGCTGCTGCGCGCCGAGTTCGTCGCGGCAGTGCAGGTCGTGGTGTACGCGGGCGCGGTGATGGTGCTCTACGTGTTCGTCGTCGCCTACGTGGGAGACGAGAGCCAGTCCCTGGGCGCGGGCCTGCGTGACGCGGGCGGCGCGAGCATGCGCCTCGGTGGCGCGGTGCTCGGCGGGGCTCTACTCGTGGAGCTGTTCATCGCGCTGCTGGGCACCGGCCTGGAGGCGATCGACGGCAAGGGCGCCGGATATGCACCGGGGCCGCAGGCGTTCGGCACGCCCGCCTACATCGGCAAGCTCCTGCTCACGCGCTTCCTGCTCGCCTTCGAGGCCGCCTCCTTCCTGCTGCTGATCGCGGCCGTCGGCGCGGTCGTCCTGGCGCGGCGGCGGGACGGGCTGGATGAGGATGAGCAGCGCCTAACCCCGATCGAGCTGCTACGCCCGCAGGGCACGGGAACGATGGCCGAGGGTGTCGGCGGGAGGCATTCGTGAGCATCGCCTGGTACCTGGCCGTCTCGGCGATCGTCTTCACGCTCGGGGCCGTCGGCGTCATGACCCGGCGCAACCCGCTCGTGGTGCTGCTGTGCCTGGAGCTGATGCTCAACGGCGCGAACCTGGCGCTGGTGGCGTTCTCGCGCATGTGGGGCAACGGCGATGGGCAGATCCTCGCGCTCGTGGTGATGACGGTGGCTGCGTGCGAGGTGTGCATCGGGCTGGGGATGCTCGTTGCGATCTACCGCCGCAATCTCCCAATAGACGTCGACGAGCTGAGAGAGCTCCAGGGATGAGCCTGAGCGGCCCCAGCCTTCGCCTGACGGCGTCCTCAGTCGCCCCTGTGCCACCAGCACAGGGACTCCCTGCGTCCTTGTCAGCCTCGATTGGGACCACTCAGGGGGCGCAGACGTGAGTGCCACGACGTATGGCTGGCTCGTGCTGGTGTTCCCGCTGCTGGGGACGCTCGTGATCGCACTTGGCTACCGAGTCCTGCCGGGACGCACCGCCGGCTGGATCGGGACGGGAGCGATCTTCCTCGCCTTCCTCGCGGCCCTCGGCGCGCTGGCGAAGATCCAGGGCCTGACCCCGGCGCACCGCCAGGTGACCTCCTCGCTGTGGGACTACGCCAACACGGTGGGCGTGGATGCGCAGCTGTCGATCCTGGTGGACCCGCTGTCGGTGTTCATGATCCTGATCGTCAGCGGCGTCTCCACCATGATCCACCTGTACTCGATCTCCTACATGGACGAGGATCGCGGCTTCAACCGCTACTTCTCCTACCTCAACTTCTTCGTCTTCTCGATGCTGCTGCTGGTGCTGGCGGGGAACTTCCTGCTGCTGATCGTGGGCTGGGCGTTCGTGGGCGCGGCCTCCTACCTGCTGATCAGCTTCTGGTACCGCCGCACGACGGCGACGCGTGCGGGGATCAAGGCGTTCGTGATCAATGTCGTGGGCGACGTGGGGCTCGTGCTGGGGACGTACTTCATCTTCAAGCACACCGGCACGCTCGACTTCCTGAAGACCTTCCAGCGCGCGCCGCACGTGTTCTCCAGTGGCGAAGGCGACATCGTCGCGGGCTGCCTGCTGCTTTTGGTGGGCGCGTTCGCCAAGTCCGCGCAGATCCCCCTGCACACGTGGCTGCCCGACGCGATGGAGGGCCCCACGCCCGTCTCGGCGCTGATCCACGCGGCGACGATGGTGACCGCGGGGGTGTACCTGATCGCGCGCATGCACACGCTGTTCGAACTGGCCCCAGCCGCGCAGGACGTGGGCGCAGCGATCGGCGCGCTGACCCTGTTC
>JBIOES010000040.1:0-15043 GCA_044446265.1 Solirubrobacterales bacterium | reverse complement strand
GATCACGGTCAACGGCGCACAGACGCTGCGCGGCTGCGAGCACACGGTCGCGCCCGATCACATCGAGATCGGCAGCTTCATGGCGCTCGCGGGCGTGACGGGCGGCGAGCTGAGGATCAAGGACACGGTCCCGGGTGACCTGCGCATGATCCGGCTGGTGTTCGAGCGTGTGGGCCTGCGCTCGGAGCTCGACGGCAACGACGTGATCGTGCCCGGTGGACAGGAGCTGGTCGCGCAGGCGGACGTGGGCGGCTACAAGAGCAAGATCCAGGACGGGCCGTGGCCGGCGTTCCCGGCCGACCTTACCTCGATTGCGGTTGCGCTTGCGACCCAGGCGAAGGGCTCAATCCTGGTGCACGAGTGGATGTTCGAGAACCGTCTGATCTTCACCGACAAGCTGATCCTGATGGGGGCGGACATCGTGATGTGCGACCCCCACCGCGCGATCGTCACCGGTCCCCGCCGCCTGCGCGGCGAGCGCGTGGAGTCGCCCGACATCCGCGCCGGCATGGCGATGCTGCTCGCCGCCCTGTGCGCGGAGGGGCGCAGCGAAATCGGCAACATCCGCCAGATCGACCGCGGCTACGAGCGCATCGACGAGCGCCTGCGCGAGCTGGGCGCCAACATCGAGCGCGTCGCCACCGAACCGGCGTTGCACGCGTAGGGCCCCCGAAACGAGACATTTGCGTTCTGGGTGCGGCGGCGATGCTGGATAGGCTGCATGGGCTCCACCTTCCCGTCTCCAACCATCCCCCCGTTCAGGCCATGATCCACCGCATCCCCAGCGGCACCCGCGATGTGCTCCCCGATGAGACGCGCGAGGTGCACGTCATCACCGAGGCCCTGCGCGGCGTGTTCGAGCGCCATGGGTACGGCGAGATCTCCACGCCGGCGCTCGAGTACGAGGCGGTGCTCGCGCGCGCGGACATGGCCGAGGCGCGGCCCGCGTATCGGGTGTTCGACGAGTCCGGGGCCGTGCTGGTGCTGCGCTCGGACATGACCGTGCCGATCGCGCGCGTGGTGGCCACGCGCTACCCCACCGTCGAGCCGCCCATCCGCTTCTGCTACGTGGCGCACTGCTACCGCGGCGTGCGCCCCCAGCGCGGACAGCCGCGCGAGCTGCTGCAGGCCGGCATCGAGCTGATCGGCGCGCCCGCCCCGCAGGGCACCGCCGAAGCGCTCACGGTCATGTGCGACGCGCTCGACGCCGTGGGGCTGAAGGGCTACCGCGTGGGCGTGGGCGACGCCTCGTTGTTCCCCGCGCTGATGGCCAGCCTGCGCGTGCCCGAGGAGGACCGCGCCGATCTGCTGCACACGCTCGCGCGCCGCGACTTCGTGGAGCTGGAGAGCCGCCTCGCCGCCGCGGGGCTCGCCGCGGACGACGCCGAGCTCTTGCTGAGCCTGCCCCAGCGCCGCGGCGGGCCCGAGGTGCTCGCGGACGCTCCCCAGGCCGCCGCGCAGGCGGTCAGCGGGATGCGCCAGGTACACGAGCTGCTCGCGCCCGCGGTGGCGGAGCGGGTGATCTTCGACTTCGGCCTCCTGCGCAGCATCGGCTACTACACCGGCGCCGTCTTCGAGGTGTACGACCCCGCGCTCGGCGCCCCGCTCGGAGGCGGGGGGCGCTACGACGAGCTGCTGGGTCGCTACGGGCGCTCGCTGCCCGCCGTGGGGTTTGCGCTGGGGATCGACCGCCTGCACATCGCCCTCGCTGGCGAGGAGCGCGGAACGGGGGCGCTGGCGCGATGAGAGGCTCCGATCGGCAGCACCCACGCGCGCGCCCGTGCACGGTGCGCGGAACCGCGAGGCGCGCACGATGACCGCCACCAACGGCCTCACGATCGCCGTGCCCCGCGGCGCGCTGTTCGAGCCCACCGTGGAGCTGCTCACGGGGCTCGGAATGGATACCGAGGAGTTGAGCAGCAACGATCGCAAGCTGCTGTTCGAGGACATCGGCGTGATCACGATGCGCCCCTCCGACGTGCCCACCTACGTGGAGGCGGGCGCGGCGGACCTCGGCGTTACGGGCAAGGACGTGCTCGCCGAGCAGGCCCTCGCACAGGGCTTCCAGGGTGACCCCCAGGGAGGGGGACGCGAGGTGTACGAGCTGCTCGACCTCGGCTACGGGCGCTGCACGATGGTGCTCGCCACCACCGCCGGCGAGGATCCCGCGGCGCAGGCGCTGCGCCGCCTGGGCGTGATGCGGGTCGCCACCAAGTACCCCAACATCGCCGCGCGCCATCTGGAGGAGACGGGCCGCCAGGGGGAGATCGTGGAGGTCAAGGGCAGCGTCGAGCTCGCTCCGCTCACAGGGCTGGTGGAGGCGATCGTCGACCTCACCGCCACCGGCACCACGCTGCGCGAAAACAACCTCGTGGTGCGCGAGGAGATCATGGAGTGCACCGCGCGGCTGATCGCCAACCCCGTCGCGCACAAGCTCAAGGCGGCGGCTGTGGACGGGCTGCTGGAGCGGCTGCGAGCCGCTTGAGGAGGAAAGGCCCCGTGCGAGTGACGAGGCTGGACAGCGAAGAGGTGCAGCGCCGGGGTGGCCCGCGCGGCGCGGCGGCTCACCTGCGCTCGCTCGCACCCGCGGGGGCTTCGGTGGAGGCTGCGGTGCGCGAGATCGTAGAGGCCATCCGCACGCGCGGAGACGCGGCGCTGCTGGAGCTGACCCGTCGCCTGGACACAGCGGGCGCCGAGCCCCGCTCGCTCGTGGTGGACGCCGAGGAGCTCGACGAGGCGCTCAAGGCGATGCCGCTGGAGGTGGTGGCGGGGCTGCAGGTGACGATCGCCAACGTCGCCCTCGTGGCGCAGGCTGGGGTGGGTGAGGACACCACCGTGGCGCTCCCCCAGGGCCAGCGGGTGACGCTGCGCGAGATGCCCGTGGCGGTCGCGGGCGTGTATGCGCCGGGGGGCAGAGCGCCATATCCGAGTACCGTCGCGATGGGCGTCGTCACAGCGCGCGCCGCCGGAGTGGTGGACGTGGCGGTGTGCAGCCCGCCCGGGCCCAACGGCCAGATCGACGCCGCGATCCTCGGCACGTGCCGGCTGCTGGGGGTGGAGCGCGTCTATCGCATGGGCGGCGCGCAGGCGATTGCCGCGCTGGCCTTCGGAACCGAGACGGTCGAGCGGGTGGACGTGGTGGTTGGGCCGGGCAACCTATACGTGCAGGAGGCCAAGCGCCAGCTCTCGGGCGTCGTGGGCATCGATGGCTTCGCCGGCCCCAGCGACGTGATGGCGCTCCTCGGCGAGGACGCCGATCCGCGCCCGGTGGCGCTCGATCTGCTGGCCCAAGCCGAGCACGGCGCGGGCAGCGTGGTGGCGGCTGTGGCGTGGGCGCCGGCGGTGCTCGACGCGCTCGCGAAGGAGATCGAGAGCCTCAGCGCGAGCGGTCCCGAGGTGGAGCCGGCGGCGTGCCTGCTGATCGAGGTCGCCGACGCGCGCGCGGCGATCGAGCTCGCCAACGCCTTCGCTCCCGAGCACCTGGAGCTGATCGGCGCCGAACCCGAGGCGCTCGCCGCACAGGTGCGCTCGGCCGGCTGCGTGTTCGTCGGCGCCGCGGGGGGCACCGCGTTTGGGGACTACGTGGCGGGCTCCAACCACATCCTGCCCACCGCGGGCGCGGCGCGCTTCGCCTCGGGTCTCTCCGCCCGCCACTTCCGCCGCCGCATGTCGGAGGTCAGGATCGACCCCGCGGGAGCCACCAAGCTGGCCAAGGCGGGCGCCCCGATCGCCCGCGCCGAGGGCTTCGAGTGGCACGCAAGGTCGATGGAGGCCAGAGTGCGCGAGAATCCAGGGTCATGACACGAACCGCCACAATCGAGCGCAGAACGGGCGAGACCGACGTGCGCCTCACACTCGCCCTCGATGGCACCGGCGCGGGCACGCGCGCCACGGGGGTGGGGTTCCTCGACCACATGCTCGACCTGCTCGCGCGCCACGGGCGGATGGATCTGGATGTGAAGGTCAGCGGTGACCTCCAAACCGGCGCGCACCACACCGCCGAGGACACCGCGATCGTGCTCGGCCAAGCGCTCGACAAGGCACTAGGGGATAGACGCGGGATCACCCGCTATGGCGCAGCGACGGTGCCGATGGACGAGGCGCGCGCGAGCTGCGCGCTCGACATCTCCGGGCGACCCTTCACGCTGTTCGTCGCCGACCTCCCGCCGGGTTCAACGGGCGGCTTCGAGCACGAGCTCACGGAGGAGTTCTTCCGCGCGCTCGCCAACGCCGCGAAGCTCACGCTGCACCTGGAAGTGCAGGCGGGGACCAACGCGCACCACATGATCGAGGCCGCGTTCAAGGCGTTCGCGCGCGCGCTGCGCCAGGCGGCGGCGATCGATCCCGACGAGCAGGGCGTGCCGAGCACCAAGGGGACGCTCACCGCATGAGCCCGCGCATCGCGATTGTCGACTACGGCATGGGCAACCGCCGCTCGGTGGAGAAGGCGCTGCAGAAGGTGGGCGCGCGGGCGTTCATCAGCCGCACCCACGCCGAGCTGCGCGAAGCCGACGGACTGCTCCTCCCCGGCGTGGGCGCGTTCCCGGCTGCGATGCAGACGATCGCCGAACTGGGGCTCGATGAGCTGCTGCGCGAGTGCGCCGCCGCCGGCACCCCCGTGTTCGGCTCGTGCATGGGGATGCAGCTGCTGTTCGAGCGCTCCGAGGAGCACGGCGGCGCGGAGGGGCTGGGACTGCTGAAGGGCGAGGTGCGCCGCCTGGAGGCGCCCGGCATGAAGCTGCCGCACATCGGCTGGAGCGATCTACGCTGGCTGCGCGAGACCCCGCTGCGCGAGGGGATGGGGGAGCCCACCCACCAGCCCACGTTCCTCTACCACGTGCACAGCTTCGTGGCGCACCCAACGGACGCGAGCGTCGTCCTCGCAACCGCCGAGTACGGCGAGAGCTTCCCCGCGGTCGTGGGGCAGGGCAACGTGTACGGCGCGCAGTCGCACCCCGAGAAGTCCTCCACGCACGGGCTGAAGCTGCTCGCGAACTTCGCGCGCATCTGCGCCGAGCGCACCGCGCAGCGGGCCGCGGCGTGATCCTCTACCCGGCGATCGACATCATGGAAGGCTGCGCCGTTCGCCTCTGCAAGGGCGACTTCGAGGCGAAGAAGGTCTACGACGAGGACCCCCTCTCGGCCGCGCGCGCGTGGGTCCAGGCGGGCGCCACGCACCTACACGTTGTGGACCTCGACGGCGCCCGCGCAGGACACCCTGTGAACCTCAGGCACGTGGGGCGCATCGCCGGCGAGCTGGGCGTGCCGGTGCAGCTCGGCGGCGGCCTACGCACGCTCCAGGCGATCGAGGACACGCTGAACGCGGGCGCGCAGCGCGCGATCCTCGGCACGGCGGCGTTCACCGATCCGCAGCTGCTCGACGCCGCGCTGGCGCGCTGGCCGGGGCGGATCGTCGTTTCGGTCGATGTGCGCGGCGGGCGCGTGAGCACGGCCGGCTGGACGGAGACGACGCAGAGCACCGCGCGGGAGACGATCGCGAGCCTGCAGGCGCGCGGGGTCAAGGACATCGTGTACACGAACGTCGATCGCGACGGGATGCTCGAAGGGCCGGATCTCGACGAAGTGGCCGCAATCGCGCAGGCCATCAACGGGCGCATGACCTACTCCGGCGGCATCGGCCGGCTCGCCGACCTGGAGGGCCTCAGGGCCCTGGACGAGCCGAGTCTCACGGGCGTGATCGTGGGCAAGGCGCTGTATGAGGAGCGCTTCACGGTGATCGCCGCGCGCGCGGCCCTTGGGGGGTAAAGACGTTTAAGGAGGCCGCCACAGGGGCGGCCGGGGTGGGCCGCGCAGCGGCGGGCCACGCGTTGCACCGCTACGGTGGGAAGCGCGTCCCCGACGCGGGCCACACGCGTTGGCGCCAGGGGTCTTACCCGAAGGGACATGCGGGCCTGGCGGAATTGGTCCTAAGGTGGAGGCCGTGCACCTCAAGCGCGTTATCCCCTGCCTCGACGTGGACAATGGCCGCGTCGTCAAGGGCGTCGAATTCGTGGACATCCGCGACGCCGGCGACCCCGTCGAGCTGGCCGCCCACTACGACCGCGAGGGGGCCGATGAGCTCGTGTTCCTCGACATCACCGCCACCCACGAGAAGCGCGACACGATCGTGCAGCTCGCGCGGCGCACCGCCGACGAGGTGTTCGTGCCGTTCACGATCGGCGGCGGCATCCGCTCCGTGGAGGATGCTCAGGCGGTGCTCGACGCGGGCGCCGACAAGGTCTCGATCAACTCCGCCGCGCTCGCGCGCCCGCAGCTGATCGACGAGCTCGCGCGCGTGTTCGGCACGCAGTGCGTGGTGCTCGCCGTGGACGCCAAGGCGCGTCCGGCCGCGGTCGATCCCACGGCGCGTCTGCCCGCGGCCGAGGCCGCGGTCGCCGCGAGTGGGGCCCCGCACGACGCGGCCCCCTCAGCGGAGCGGAGCGGAGCCTCCTCCTCTCCCTCCTCTTCCTGGGAGGCATACGTCGCCGGGGGCCGCAAGCCCGCCGGGCGGGATGTGATCGAGTGGGTGCGCGAGGCCGTCGAGCGCGGCGCGGGCGAGATACTGCTCACGAGCATGGATCGCGACGGCACGAGCGATGGCTACGACCTGGCGCTCACGCACGCGGTGGGGGAGGCGGTGGCGGTACCCGTGATCGCCTCGGGTGGCGCGGGTGAGCTCGAGCACCTCGCGCAGGCGCTGCACGCCGGCGCCGACGCGGCGCTGTGCGCCTCGATCTTCCACTACGGGCAGCACACAGTGGGCGAGGCCAAGGCATACCTCAACAAGGCCGGCATTCCGGTGCGCACGGGCTGAGGGGACGAGCATGGACGACGGTGCAGGAGGAGCGCAACGGACCCCGCTCGCGCTCGCCTCGCCGCAGGCGCTGGGCGCCGAGGTGCTGGAGCGCCTGCGCGCGCTCCCCGGCGGCCCCGAGCTGCTGGAGCTGGCCGGGGCGCGCGAGGACGTAAAGCTGGTGGGGGGCGCCGTGCGCGACCTGCTGCTTGGCGGGGTCCCGCGCGAGCTCGATGTGGTGCTCGCCGCCGACGCCCCCGCTCTGGCGGAGGAGCTGGCCGCGCGCCTGGGCGGCACCGTGACGGTGCACGAGCGCTTCGGCACCGCCCTCGTGGAGCACGGAGAGGCGCGCGTGGACGTCGCGACCCGGCGCGCGGAGTCCTATCCGTCTCCCGGGGCGCTGCCGCAGGTGCGCCCGGGCACGCCCGAGGAGGATCTGGAGCGGCGCGATTTCACCGTCAACGCCATCGCGGTGGGCCTCGATCGGGGGCAGCGCGGGGATCTGCGCCACGCGCCCCACGCGCTCGGGGATCTCGCCGCGCGCCGCCTGCGCGTGCTGCACGAGCGCAGCTTCCTCGACGACCCCACGCGGCTTTTGCGCCTCGCGCGCTACCACGCGCGCTTGGGCTTCGCCCTCGAGCAGCGCACCGCGGAGCTCGCGCGTGAGGCGCTCGCGGGCGGCGCGCTGGACACCGTCTCCGGCGCGCGCCTCGGCGCCGAGCTGCGCCTTGCGCTGAGCGAACCCGAACCGCTCCCCGCGCTCGCCGCGCTGAGCGAGCTGGGTGTGCTGGAGGAGCTGCACCCGCTCCTGCGCTGGGACGAGCCACTCGTGCGCCACGCGCTCGCGCGGCTCCCGCGGGACGGTCGCCTCGACATCCTGCTGCTCGCCGCGCTGATCCTCCCGCTGATCCTGCCCGATGACGAGGCCCCGCGGACGCCGGCGTTCGAGTGGCTCAACCGGCTCGAGTTCACCCACGGCGATCGCGACCTGGCGATGGACGCGGCGATGGGGGCGCTGCGCCTGATCGAGACCGTACCCCTGATCGAGACCGTGCCCCCTTGGGAGAACCCAGTCGAACTGTACGTGCGGATGTGCCTCGATTCGCCCGAGGGCGTCGCGCTCTTCGCGGGCTTGGGCCATGAACACGAGGATCAAGAAGCGATCGACGGGGCTGCCACCTTCTGGCTCGAGCACCTGCGCCACGTGCAGCTGCAGATCACCGGCGATGATCTGCTCGCGGCTGGTGTGCCCGAGGGGCCGGAGGTGGGCAACCGCCTCACGGCGACCCTCCTGCTGCGTATCAAGGAAAAGTTGGGCGACGGTCGCGAGGAACAGCTGCGCGTCGCGCTGGCGATCCCCGCGAAGGTCGTCAGGAATCGCTCCGCCGGCCCCCTGCCGCGCAAGCGCCGCCGAGGGCCCCATGGCTGAGCTCGCCACTCCACTGCGCATCGAGGTGGAGCGGGTGCGCGAGAACCTCCGCCTCCTCCGCGCGGAGATCGCGGCCGCTGCAGCGCGCGCGGGGCGCTTGCCGATCTCGGATCGATCGGTCCCGGTGCAGGTGCTCGCGGCGACCAAGTACGTCGCGCTGGAGGACATGCCCACGCTTGCGCGCGCGGGCATCGAGCTCGTGGGGGAGAACCGCGCGCAGGATCTGCTCGCCAAGGTGGCCGCCCACGGCGAGCTGTTCGCGTGGGACTTCATCGGACGCCTGCAGAGCCGCAAGGTGCGCCTCGTGGTACCCCATGTGCGCCTGATCCACTCGGTTGCCAGCGAGTCGGTGCTGCGCGAGCTGGAGCGCCACCGCGAGCTCGCGCATCCGGGGCTGCAGGCGCTGATCGAGGTCAACATCGCGCGCGAAGCGGGCAAGGAGGGCGTCGCGCCCGAGGAGTTGGACGCGTTCATCGAGCGCTGCCCCGTGTCGGTGGCGGGACTGATGACGATGCCCCCGCCGGCTGCCGCGCCCGAGGACAGCCGCCGCTGGTTCGCCGCGCTGCGCGAGCTCGCTGCCGCGCGCAGGCTGGAGCAGCTCTCGATGGGCACCTCCCAGGACTACCTCGTGGCCGTCGAAGAGGGCGCCACCATCGTGCGGATCGGCACTAGGCTGTACGCTTAGAGCAGGGAAACCTGCCGATCCAGCGAACGAAGAAGAACTAGAGGGTGGCGCAGCCAGCCGAAGGCTGGCGAGCCGGGCCCATCTATCTTCAATCAATATGGCATTCCGCGACTCCTGGCACCGCGCTCTCGTGTACTTCGGCCTCGCCGAGGAATACCACGAGGGCTATGAGGACGAAGAGCCGCACGACGCGGATCTGGAGGATCACTACCGCCAGCGCCCCAACGTGCGCCGCCTCTCCGCGCGCCGCCAGCGCGACGACTACGACGACATCTACGCCGATGAGGAGCCGCGCGGGCGCCCCACCGCCGTGCTGCGCTCGGTGCGGGGCGGCAACGGCGAGGTGCGCGTGCACCTGGTGGTGCCCAAATCCTTCAACGACGCTCAGCAGGTGGCAGACCGCTTCAAGGACTCGATCCCCGTGATCCTCAATCTGCAGGGCACCGAGATCGACTTGTCGAAGCGCCTGATCGACTTCGCCAGCGGCCTCACCTACGCGCTCGACGGCGGCATGCAGCGGATCGCCGACAAGGTCTTCATGCTGACCCCGCGCAACGTCGAGATCTCCGCCGAGGAGAAGGCCAGATTGATCGAGAAGGGCTTCTTCAACCAGTCTTAGACCTGATGGTCGCTAGCCTGGGCGCACCATGCAGATAGGAGTCATCGGCGCAGGCAACATGGCGCGTGCGCTGGCACGCGGGTGGGGACGGCCGCTGCTGTGTGCCGATCCCGTGGCCGAGCGCGCCGAGGCGCTGGCCGCCGAGACCGGGGGGGAGGCGCTGGCGAGCAACGCGGAGGTTGCCCGGAGGGCCGATCTGGTCGTGCTCTGCCACAAGCCGGCGCAGCTGAAGGAGGTCGCACGGGAAGTGGCCTCGCCTGTCAAGGCGATCGCCTCGATCCTGGCGGCGACACCGCTCGCGGATTTGAAGGCCGCCTACCCGCAGAGGCCCGTCTATCGCTTCATGCCCTCGTTGCCCGTCGAGGTGCGCCAGGGCGCCGTGGTGCAGGCTGCCGACGCGCCCCAGGACGCGGCGCTGGACGCGCAGGTGCATGAGCTGTTCGCCGAGCTGGGCACGCTCGTCGTGCTCGACGACGCGCTTGTGGACGTCGCGATGGGGTTGATGTCCTGCGGCCCCGCCTACGTGGCGCTCGTCGCCGAGGCGCAGATCGAAGCCGGCGTGCGCCACGGCATCCCCGCCGCGCAGGGCGCGGCGCTCGTCGTGCAGACGCTCGCCGGCACCGCGGAGCTGCTGCGCCGCCGCGACTACGACACGCTCGCGGTGCGCCGGGAGGTCTCCTCGCCCGGAGGGCTCACCGCGCGGGGAGTGGACGCGCTGGAGCGCGGCGGCCTGCGCGCGGCCTTCAGCGACGCGCTGGACGCCGTTTTGAGGCCCGCATGACCCTGCTGCTCGCGACAGCGCGCACCGCGATCGCGGGCTACCTGTCGGACCTGATCTACGTCTACACGCTGCTGATCGTCTGCTACATCGTCGTCAACCTGCTGCTCGCGGTGGGTCTGCGGCCGCCCTACTCGCGCGCCAGCGATGCGGTGCTGACGTTCCTGCGCGAGGTCTGCGAGCCGTTCCTGCGGATCTTCCGACGCGTGATCCCGATGGTGGGGGGGTGGGACTTCAGCCCGATCCTGGCGATCGTCACGCTCTCGATCGTCAACAGCCTGGTGGTCCAGGGCGCGATCCACGGCTAAGGGCCTATGCCGGTAGGTCCGCACACCTGGATGCGACCGATGGCCTTCGCGGGCCTTCGTCCTCGGGCTCGACGTGGCACCACCACGCCTTCGCCCTTGCGTCCTCGGCCCACTCGACCCTCGGCCGCCCCAGCCGCACGTCCCTACCGGCATAGGCCCTGATGGCGCTTGTCGTGGCACGTCCGTCGCGGCCCGCGATCGCGTGGGCCCGCGCCGGACTCGTCGCGGCGGTGGTGCTGGTGCTCGACCAGCTCTCCAAGCACCTGGTGCGGCGCTCCATCGTTCCGGGCGAAGAACAGCGGTTCCTGCCGGGGGTGCAGCTGGTGGATACGCGCAATCACGGCGTCGCCTTCGGCTTCCTCCCGGGCCACCCGGGCCTCGTGACGGCCGCGATCGGGGTGGCGGTGCTGGCGCTGCTCGTGTACTTCATGCGCAACTCCGCCAAGCCGCTGATCTGGCTGCCCACGGGGATGCTGGTCGGGGGCGCGGTGGGAAACATCGTGGACCGGCTGCGCGCGGGATCGGTGACCGACTTCGTCAAGCTCCCGCTCGGCTGGCCGCCGTTCAATCTCGCCGACGCCTCGATCGTCTTGGGGGTGCTGTTGCTGGTGTTGGTGACGGAGCGTCGCACGTGAGCTTTCGCGTCGCCTACGAGGACGAGCACCTGCTGGTGGTCGACAAGCCGGCCGGCCTCGTGGTGCACCCCGGCCGCGGCCACCGCGAGGGCACGCTCGCGCAACTGCTCGCCCCCCGTGTCGCCGGCGGAGAGGATCCTGCGCGCGCGGGGATCGTGCACCGCCTGGACCGCGACACCTCCGGCCTGCTGGTGGTGGCGCGCTCGGACGAGGCTCACCGCCGCCTCCAGGCGCTGATCCGCTCGCGTCAACTGGAGCGCGAGTACCTGGCGCTGGTGGAGGGCCGCCCGCCCGCGCGCACGGGCACGATCGAGGCGCCGATCGGGCGCGACCCGCGCGTGCGCACGCGCATGGCCGTGGGCGGCGACTTCCCGCGGCAGGCGCGCACCCGCTTCACACTGGAGCGATCCCTGGAGGGCTTCTCGCTGTTGCGCCTGCGCCTGGACACCGGCCGCACCCACCAGATCCGCGTGCACCTACGCTCGATCGGCCATCCGGTGGCGGGAGACCCCGAATACGGAACCGCCGGGCTGCTGGGCCTGGAGCGCCAGTTCCTGCACGCCACCCGCCTCGCCTTCCCCCATCCCATCACGGGCGAGCCCATCGAGGTCCACTCGCCGCTCCCCGACGATCTCCGCGCGGCGCTGGAGCAGCTATCCTCCCCAGCTCATCCAACCAACCCGTAGCGGATACGGATTGCGGCCCTGCCCGGAGCCGACTCGAAAGAGCTCGCCTTCGGGTCCGCCATCTCCGCACGGGGGCAGTCAACACAAAGGGAGCAAACTGTGGCTCAGGTAGGAATCGCGGAGCTGCTGGAGGCCGGCGTTCACTTCGGCCACCAGACGCGTCGCTGGAACCCCAAGATGCGCCGCTTCATCCATGGCGAGCGCAACGGCATCTACATCATCGACCTGCTGAAGACCTCGGCGCTGCTCGAGCAGTCCCAGCGGTTCGTCGACACGCTCGCCCGCCGCGGCGGGACGGTCCTGTTCGTGGGCACCAAGAAGCAGGCCCGCGACGCCGTTCGCGACATCGCCACCGACGCCGGCATGCCCTACGTCAACCACCGCTGGCTCGGTGGCCTGCTCACGAACTTCCAGACGATCAGCCTGCGCATCCGCCGCCTGCACGACCTCGAACGGTACGAGACCGAGGGGCAGCTGGCGCTGCTGCCCACGCGCGAGCGCATGGCCGCGCAGGCCGATCTCGCGAAGCTGCGCGCCAACCTCGGCGGCGTCAAGGACATGCAGCGCGTGCCCGACGCGATGTTCGTGATCGACCTCAACACCGAGGCGATCGCGGTGCGCGAGGCCCAGCGGCTGCGCATCCCGATCATCGGGCTGGTGGACACCAACTGCGACCCCGATGGCATCGACTACGTGATCCCCGGCAACGACGACGCGATCCGCTCGTGCACGCTGATCGCCAAGGCGATCGGCGACGTCGTCTCCCAGGGCCACGCGGTGTTCCGCGCCGAGGAGCAGCGCGCGCGCGAGGAAGCCGAAGAGCGCGCCCGCGTCGAGGCCGAGGCACGCGCTCAGCGTGAGGCCGAGGCACAGGCCAAGCGCGAGGCCGAGGAAGAGCAGGCCCGCAAGGAAGCCGAGGAGCAGGCCGCGACCCAGGCCGCCGCGGCTGCCGCGGCGGCAGCTGCTGCGCCCGCGCCTGAGGCTCCACCTGCGCCTGAGGCACCACCTGCGCCCGAAGCCGCGCCGGAGACGCCGCCGGCGCCAGAGCCCGTGGCAGAGGCTCCTCCCGCGCCAGAGCCAGCCCTGGAGCCGGCCACGCCCGAGGCGGCACCCGTCCCCGAGACTCCCGCTGCCGAGTCCACTCCCGAGCCCGCCGCCGAGGAGGCCGCATCGTGAGCGCGGCCGAGATCAGCGCCAAGGACGTGAAGGCCCTGCGCGAGCGCACCGGCGCGGGGATGATGGACTGCAAGAAGGCCCTCACCGAGGCCGAGGGCGAGATGGAGAAGGCGATCGAGATCCTGCGCGTCAAGCAGGGCAAGAAGATCCAGGATCTCGGCGAGCGCACCGCCACTGAGGGGACCGTGCAGGCATACGTGCACGCCGGCGCCAAGGTTGGAGTGCTGATCGAGGTCGATTGCAACACCGACTTCGTCGCCACCAACGAGGACTTCACCGGCTTCGCGCGCGACGTGGCGATGCAGATCGCCGCCTCGCCCACCGTCGCCTACGTGAGCCGCGAGGACGTCCCCACCGAGGTGCGCGAGGGCGAGGCGCGCGTGTACGAGCAGGAGGCAGCCGACAAGCCCGAGAACGTGCGCGAGCGGATCGTGGAGGGCAAGCTCGACGCGTGGTATCGCACGATCGTGCTGCTCGAGCAGGAGCTGCACAACCCCAAGTTCGAGGGCAAGACCGTTCAGCAGCTGCGCGACGAGCTCACCGCGAAGACCGGCGAGAACGTGGTCATCAGGCGCTTTACGCGCTTCGCCGTCGGCCAGTAGGCTCTCGGCCGATGGCCGACGAGGACCCCGCGTTCAGGCGCATCCTGCTGAAGCTCTCCGGCGAGGCTCTGATGGGCGAGCTGGAGTTCGGCACCGACCCCGCGCGTGTGGAGGCCGTGGCGCGGCAGGTCGCCGCGGTGCGCGATCGCGGGGTGCAGGTCGCGATCGTGGTGGGCGCGGGCAACATCTACCGCGGCATGAAGGGCGCCGCCGCGGGGATGGACCGCGCCACCGCGGACTACATGGGGATGCTCGCCACGGTGCTCAACGCGCTCCCCCTTCAGGATGCGCTGGAGAAGACCGGCGCCCCCACGCGAGTGCAGTCCGCGCTGGGGATCTCCGAGGTGGCCGAGCCCTACATCCGCCGCCGCGCGATGCGCCATCTGGAGAAGGGGCGCGTGGTGATCTTCGCGGCGGGCACCGGCAACCCGTTCTTCACGACCGACACCGCGGCGGCGCTGCGCGCGGCGGAGATCCATGCGGAGATCATCCTGATGGCCAAGAACGGCGTGGAGGGCGTCTACACCGCCGACCCGGCCTTGCACCCCGACGCGAAGTTCCTTCCCGAGATCACGCACATGGAGGCGATCGAGCGGCGCTTGAAGGTGATGGACTCCACGGCGCTGGCGCTGTGCATGGACAACGGGATGCCGCTGAACGTCTTCAACATGGACGACGAGGCGAGCATCTCGCGGATAATCTCCGGTGAACGCGTGGGCACGCTGGTCTGCACATCGATAGGAGAGGGCGAGCACGAGCATGGAGAGTGAGATGATCGACGCGCTGCTGGAGGACGCCGGCGAGCGCATGAAGAAGGCGGTCGAGTCGAGCCAGCACGAGTTTGCCACGGTGCGCACCGGCCGCGCCAGCCCGGCGCTGCTGGAGCGCATCGTCGTGGACTACTACGGCGCCATGACTCCCCTCAATCAGCTCGCCACGCTGTCCGCGCCGGAAGCGCGGCTGATCACCGTGCAGCCCTACGACAAGTCCTCGATCAAGTTCATCGAGAAGGCCATCAACGAGTCCGACGTCGGGCTGACGCCCTCCAACGACGGCAACCTCGTGCGCCTGGTGGTGCCCGAGCTGACCGAGGAGCGCCGCAGGGAGCTCGTGAAAGTGGTGCGCCACCTGGCCGAGGAGGGCCGCGTCAAGATCCGCAACGTGCGCCGCGACATCATGCACGAACTGCGCGAGCTGAAGGAGGCGGGCGAGGCCGGCTCCGACGACGAGCACCGCGCCGAGGTCGAGCTGCAGAAGCTCACCGACGCCAACGTGGCGACGCTGGACGGCGTGCTGAAGACCAAGGAAGCGGAGATCCTCGAGGTCTGATGG
>JBIOES010000039.1:0-15130 GCA_044446265.1 Solirubrobacterales bacterium | reverse complement strand
GCCCCCGCCGGACCCCCTTGTGGGGTCCTTCTTTCCATCCCCTCCACCCTTCGGGGTGAACGTCAGTGTGAGCGTGCCCGCCCCCGGAATCAACGTGTCCGTCGCCCGGTACTGATCGCCGAAGGCGTGACGGCCGATCACGATCGGCTTCTTCCAGCTGGGCACTAGGCGGGGGATGTTGGCGATCACGATCGGCTCGCGAAAGATCACCCCGCCAAGGATGTTGCGTACGGTGCCGTTGGGCGAGCGGTACATCTCCTTCAGCCCGAACTCCTCCACGCGCGCCTCGTCGGGTGTGATCGTCGCGCACTTGACACCCACCCCGTGGCGCTTGATCGCCTGCGCCGCTTCGATGGTGATCCGATCGTCGCTTGCGTCGCGGGACTCGATGCTGAGATCGAAGTACTTCAGGTCCACGTCGAGGTAGGGCAGGATCAGCTGCTCCTTGATGAACGACCAGATGATGCGCGTCATCTCGTCGCCATCGAGCTCGACTATCGGGTTCTTGACTTCGATCTTGGCCATGTGGAGTCCTTGGGTGGGGTCCCTGGTTCGGCGCGGCGATGCTATCGCGGGGGAGTAACCTTCAGTCCCATGGCCACCACCGCACACCCCCCGCGCCAGGGCGAGAACTGGCAGACGCACGAGGTCTTCAACCAGACCCCGCCGCTGCGGGGCGTGGACGTCTTCTCCTCGAACCTTCCCCTCGTGGAGGCGCTGCAGCGCGAGGGCGGCGGCTGGGCCTCCGAGCGCGCCGCCGCGCTGGGCCGCTTCGTCGGCGAGGTGGGCGGGCCCCAGGATCTGTGGGGACGCCAGGCGAACGAGAACAAGCCGGTGCTGCACACCCACGACCGCTACGGGCAGCGCATCGACGAGGTCGAGTTCCACCCCGCATGGCACTCGCTGATGAAGATGGGCATCGAGCACGAGCTGCACTCGCTCCCCTGGACATCCTCAGAGCCCGGCGCGCACGTGGCGCGCGCGGGGCTCTACATGACCGCGATGCAGGCCGAGGCGGGCTTCGCGTGCCCGATCACGATGACCTTCGCCGTCGTCCCCGCGCTGCGCGCGACCCCCGCGCTGGCGGCCGAGTGGGAGCCGCTCGTCACGGCCACCAGCTACGACCCGCGCCTGGTCCCCGCCGCCGAGAAGGGCTCGGCGATCGCCGGCATGGCGATGACCGAGAAGCAGGGGGGCTCGGACGTGCGCGCCAACCCCCCCATCGCCCGTCCCTTGAATGGCGGGGGTTCGGGAGCCGAGTACGAGATCACCGGCCACAAGTGGTTCTGCTCGGCGCCGATGTCCGACCTGTTCCTCGTGCTCGCCCAGACCGAGGACGGCCTCTCCTGCTTCTTGATGCCGCGCGTGCTGCCCGATGGCGAGCGCAACGCGTTTCACATCCAGCGCCTGAAGGACAAGCTCGGCAACCACTCCAACGCCTCCTCGGAGGTCGAATTCCACGGCGCATGGGCGCGCATGCTGGGCGAGCCGGGAAGGGGAGTGCCCACGATCATCGAGATGGTCGGCCACACGCGCCTGGATTGCGTGATCGGCGGCGCCGCGGGCATGCGCGCCGGGGTGATCGCCGCGACGTGGCACGCCGCGCACCGCTCGGCCTTCGGCAAGCGCCTGATCGAGCAGCCCCTGATGCGCAATGTGCTCGCCGATCTGTGCATCGAGTCGGAGGCCGCCACGATGCTTGCGATGCGCCTCGCGCGCGTCTACGACGAAGCAGGCAGCGAGCTGGACGGGGCGGGCGGCGGCGGCGGCGGCGGCGCGATCGTGCACAGCGACGAGCTCTCGGACGCGCACCTCTTCAAGCGCCTCGCCACCGCCGTGGGCAAGTACTGGGTGTGCAAGCGCGCCCCCAACCACGCCTTCGAGTCGCTCGAGTGCCTCGGCGGCAACGGCTATGTGGAGGAGTCGGGGATGCCGCGCCTCTACCGCGAGGCGCCGCTCGCCTCGATCTGGGAGGGCTCGGGCAACGTGATGAGCCTCGATGTGCTGCGCGCGCTGGTGCGCACCCCCCGCTCGCTCGAGGTCTTCCTGGAGGAGATCGGCCAGGCGAAGGGCGCGGACGCGCGCCTGGACGCCCACCTCTCCAAGCTGGAGTCCCAGTTCTCAGACCCCGCCACGCTCGAGACCCGCGCACGGCGCGTGGTCGAGTCGATGGCGCTGGCCCTACAGGGCTCGCTGCTCGTGCGCTACGGCAACCCCGCTGTCGCCGACGCCTTCTGCGCCGCGCGCCTCGGCGGCGACGCGGGCCTCGAGTACGGCACGCTGCCAGCGGGCACGGACTTCGAGGCGATCATCGAGCGCAACCGCCCGCAGGTTTAGCGTCGACGTCATCACGCGCCCTGCGTCACACTCGTCACGCACTCTGCGTGGCCGTTGTCACGCGCTACGCGTCGCAGTCATCACGCACCACGCGTGGTAAATTGACGCACAATGCGTGATGTAAACCCTGGACTGAACCCCTTCGTCTACGATCGGCCGCTGCCGCCCGAGCAGGTGATCGATCGCAAGCACGAGATCGTCGACCTCCTGCGCAACGCCGACGGCGGACACTCGGTCTGCCTTTACGCACCCCGCCGCTTCGGCAAGACAAGCGTGCTGGGCAGTGTCCTCGCAGAGGCCGACCGTCAACTCGACATGATCGCCATCCTCGTGGACCTCAGCGAGATCGTCAGCCACACCGACTTTGCGATACGGCTGAAGCAGGCGTACCTTGCCCTCAAAGGCCCGGCCGCGCGGCTGCTCGCCACGGTGCTCCCGGAAGCGGGGGTCACGCTCAGCCTGCCCGGCGTGCGCTTGAGCGCCCACAGCAGGCGCCGCGCCAACGAGGACCCCCTTTACACGATCCACGATCTGCTCGAGCTGCCGCGCAGACTCTTCGAGCGCAGCGGCCGACGCTCGCTGATCGTCTTCGACGAGTTTCAGGAACTGCTCGCACTCGGTGGCATGGACGGAGTGGTGCGCAGCCACATCCAGCACCACGGAGACGCGGCGTCCTACATCTACTCGGGATCGGAGCCCTCGCTGCTGCAGCGCCTGTTCGTCGATCGCACGCGTCCGCTGTATGGGCAGGCCACGCAGATGCGCTTGGGTCGGCTTCCCGCGCGCGAGACGACCGACGATCTCGACGCCACCTTCCGCGCCGGAGGTCAAGACCCGGGGCCCGTGCTGGGCGGGCTGGTGGCGCTGATGGAAGGGCACCCGCAGCGCGTAATGCTGCTGGCGCACTGCCTATGGGACGAGGTGAGCACGAGCGGATCGAGCGGGACTACCGCACTGGCGGCGGCCTTCGAAACGATGAGTCGCCAACTCGACCCCGAGATGCAGGCGACCTGGGATGGACTGTCGATGAACGATCGACGTGTGCTGATCGCGCTTGCCGAAGGTCTCTCCCCACAGGAGAGCGAGGCTCGACGCCACACCGGACTGCGCAGCGCAAGCAGTGCACAGCGGGCGGTGCAGACCCTCGAACGGCATGCGGTCGTCGAACGCGACAACGAAAACCATCTGGTAATCGTCGATCCGATGTTCGCGCAGTGGATCGCCCGTCGCCACCAGCGAGCGACCAACCCGACCAACGGACGACAGACCCTCCTACCATGAGAGTCATGCGCTTTCGCAGCTCCTTCCAGCTGGCCCGCATATCCGGTATCCGCATCGGCGTGGGCATCAGCTGGTTCTTCGTCCTGTTCCTCTACATCTACTGGTTCACCCCCTACTTCCACGAAGTGCTGGGCGGCTCGCGCACGACCGCCTACCTCGTGACGGTGGCGAGCGTGCTGTCCTTCTTCCTCTCCCTGATCCTGCACGAGCTCGGGCACGCGTTCGTCGCGCGCCGCAACGGGCTGCAGGTGCTCGGCATCGAGCTGTGGGCCTTCGGCGGGATCACCCGCACGAACGGCGCGATGGAGGGACCGGGGCCGGAGTTCCGCGTGGCCGCCGCCGGGCCCGCGGTGACGCTCGCGGTGATCCTCCTCAGCGTGGCGCTCGGGGCGGCGCTGGCGAGCAACAGCCACTTCTTCGAGGTCGCGGCGGGCAGCAGCGGCGTGCACAGCACCCCCGCGGTCGTGTGGCTCAGCTGGGTGGCCACGCTCAACCTGCTCGTGCTGGTGCTGAACCTCGTCCCCGCCTTCCCGCTCGACGGCGGCCAGATCGCGCACGCGCTGATCTGGCGCGTCTCGGGCGACCGCAACCGCGCCACGCGCGTCACCGGCCGGGCAGGACAGGGCTTCGCCGTGCTGCTCGGCGCGGGCGGCCTCGCGCTGCTGGGGAGCACCGGCGGATTCAGCGGGATCGCGCTCATCTTCATCGCGATGCTGATCTACCAGGCCGCGAGCATGGCGGTCGCGCAGGGCTCGATGGGGCAGCGCATCCAGGGGCTCACGGTCGCCGACGTGATGGACTCCGAGCCCGTCACGATCCCCGCCGAGCTGCGCCTGATCGACGCCCAGGAGCAGTTCTTCGGGCGCTACCGCTGGCCCTGGTTCGCGGTCGTGGATCCCGCGCGGCACTTCCTCGGCGTCGTACGCGCCGAGCGCCTTGACGCGGAGATCGCCGCCGGACGCCCCGCGTTGCAGGTCGTCGAGGTGCTCGAGGAGAATCTGCCGGTGCGCATCGACGAGCACCAGCCGCTGGAATCGCTGCTGCGCTCGGAAGGCCTCGGGCGCCTGGGCGCGATGGTGGCCGTCGACAACGACGGCGTCCTGCAGGGCGTCGTCACGCTCGCCCAGATCCGCCAGGCGTTGCGGCCGGCCGGCGTGTAGTGCCCTGCGGGTGCGGCGTGCGGCGCGGTCTGTGCGCCCCCGCGGCCCCGCGCGCGAGGCCGCGGCACGCCGCGGCACCTGCTGGGGCCGCTGGGATATAGAGTTCCGGCCCTCCCCGGACCCAAGTGACCGGGGTCCCGCCAGACCCGGGACCCAGCCGCCGGTCCTCCTTCCCTTCAACGCCAGAGAACATGCCTTCACACGACGTCCTCATCATCGGCGCCGGCCTCGCGGGCCAGCGCGCCGCCCTCGCCGCCGCGCAGGCCGGCTCGAGCGTTGCGATTCTCAGCAAGGTGCACCCCGTGCGCTCGCACTCGGTGGCCGCCGCGGGCGGCATCAATGCCGCGATCTCGATCGCCGACGACTGGCGCTCGCACGCGTACGACACCGTCAAGGGCTCCGACTTCCTCGGCGATCAGGACGCGATCGAGATCATGTGCTCGCAGGCGCCCCACGAGGTGATGCACCTGGAGCACATGGGCGTCACCTTCCACCGCAACGAGAAAGGCGAGCTCGACCTGCGCGCCTTCGGCGGGGCCTCGATGAAGCGCACCGCCTACGTCGCCGACATCACCGGCCAGGCGATCCTACACGTGCTGTATGAGCAGCTGATGAAGCACCACGAACAGGTCGATCGCTACGAGGAGTGGTTCGTCACCTCGCTGCTGCGCGACGACGCCGGCGCGTGCTGCGGGGTCGTGGCGCGCGACGTGCGCTCGGGGCGTATGGAGGTGTTTCAGGCCAAGAACACGATCCTCGCCTCCGGCGGCGCGGGGCAGGTGTACTCGCCCACGACCAACGCGCTGATCGTCACCGGCGACGGCATCGCCCAGGCATACCGCCTGGGTGCGCCGCTGATGGACATGGAGATGGTGCAGTACCACCCCACCACGCTCGTCGAGAACGGGCTCCTGATCACCGAGGGTGCGCGCGGCGAGGGCGCCGTGCTGCTCAACTCCGAGGGCGAGCGCTTCATGGAGAAGTACGCCCCCAACAAGCTCGACCTCGCCTCGCGCGACGTCGTCTCACGCGCCGAGCAGACCGAGATCCTCGAGGGCCGCGGCGTGGGCGCACACGGCGAGGGCATCTACCTCGACATCACCAAGGTCCCCCGCAAGCGCACCCTCGAGGCGCTGCGCGAGATCGTCAACATCGGCAAGGACTTCGCCGGCGTCGACATCACGCGCGAGCCGATCATGATCCGCCCCGGCCAGCACTACATCATGGGCGGCGTGAAGACCGACATCGACGGCGCCACCTCCATCCCGGGGCTGTATGCCGCTGGGGAGGTCGCCTGCGTGTCGGTGCACGGCGGCAACAGGTTGGGCGCCAACTCGCTGCTCGACACCCTCATCTTCGGTCGCCGCGCGGGCGAGCACGCCGCCGCGCGAGCCACCTCGATGGCGCTGCCCACCGTCTCCAACGCGCAGCTACGCGAGGACATCGCGACGATCGACGGGCTGATCGCGCGCCCGCGCGAGGGCGGCTCCGGCGGCGCGGCCCCCCGCAGGGTCTCCGAGATCAAGGCCGAGCTGGGCGAGACGATGAATCAGTACGTCGCCGTCTATCGCGAGCAGGCCGGGCTGGAGCAGGCCCTTGAGATCGTGCAGCGCCTGCGCGAGGAGTCCGAGCGCGCCTACATCGACGACCGCGGAACCATCTTCAACCAGGACGTGCTCGGCGCGATCGAGCTCGGCTACATGCTCGACTGCGCCCACGCGATCGTCGTGGCCGCGATCGAGCGCAAGGAGTCGCGCGGCGCGCAGTTCCGCACCGACTTCCCAGCGCGCAACGACGAGGAGTGGCTCAAGCACATCGACGTCACCCTCAACGGCGACGGACCGGGCGTGAGCTACTCGCCCGTGACGATCACCCAGTGGCAGCCCGAGGAGAGGAAGTACTGATGGCCCCTCGCTCCCAGCCCCCCGAGAGGAGGCCGATCTGATGGCCGAGACCCACCGTCCGCCGGAGGAGTTCACCCTCAAACTGCGCCGCTTCGACCCCGAGTCCGGGCAGGCGCCCTACTGGGACGAGCACACGATCGAACTCGAGCCCCACCGCTCGGTGCTCGAGGGCATCCTGCAGGCCAAGGCCCGCTTCGACGGCTCGATCGGCATTCGCTGCTCCTGCCGCGCCGCCATCTGCGGGAGCTGCGGGGTGCGCATCAACGGCGAACCGGGCCTCGCCTGCCACACCCACCTCGATCACGCCCGCGAGAGCTCCCCCGATGGCGTCATCGAGGTCGAACCGATGGGCAACATGCCCGTCATCAAGGACCTCGTGGTGGACATGGATGCGGTGCACTGGAAGAAGATCCAGCGCGTCACCCCCTGGCTGCTCGCCAAGCAGCCCGTGCCCGAGCGCGAGTACCTCGTGCCGCGCGAGAACATGATGGACGTCACCCAGTCGATGGCCTGCATCCAGTGCGGCGCGTGCGTCTCGGACTGCCTCGCGATGGAGGTCGATCCGGGGTTCATCGGCCCCGCGGCGCTCGCGAAGGCCTACCGCTTCGTGGGGGACCCGCGCGACGCCGAGCGCCACGAGCGCCTGCTCGATTTGGCGCAGGACCCGCAGGGGATCTACGACTGCACACACTGCTTCAAGTGCGTCGAGGCGTGCCCCAAGGACGTCAACCCGATGGGCCAGATCATGCGCCTGCGCCGCATCGCGGGCGCCGACGAGCACATCGTCGACCAGAACAACGGCCACCGCCACGAGCAGGCGTTCGTGAAGAACATCCGCAAGAACGGGCTCCTGCACGAGGCCGACCTCGTGCCCGACTCCTACGGCGGCAAGTTCCACCCGCGCGCGATCCCCGAGCTGATCTCCGGGATGCCCACCGCGATCCGCGGGCTGCTGCGCGGCAAGATGACGCTGCCCAAGATCCTCCTGCACCCCCACAAGGCGCCCAAGCCCGTGAAGAAGTACTTCGAGGAGATCGACTCCAAGCCCGAGCGCTACGAGCTGAACCTGTATGTGACGGGCTACGACGAAGACGACGAGCCCACCCCCGCGACCGCCGGCGCAGCGGGCGAGGCCACCGAAGGGAGCGCCGCATGAGCATCAAGGTCGCCTACTGGCCCGGCTGCGTGAGCCGCGGCTTCACACCCGAGCTGCACGGCTCGATGGCCGCCATCGCGCCCCTGCTCGACATCGAGCTCGTCGAACTCGACCGCGCCAACTGCTGCGGCGCGGGCGTGATCGCCGAGCACAACCAGGAGCTAGCGGACACGCTCAACGCGCGCACCTTCGCGCTCGCCCAGCAGGTGCCCGGAGCGGAGCTGATGATGAACATCTGCTCCACCTGCCAGGGCGCCCAGAGCGAGTGCCAGGAGCGCCTCGACGCCAACGCCGAGTACCGCGCGCACGTCAACAAGACGATCTCCGCTGAGGGGCTTACTTATAAAAAGGATCCGGGCGGGCCCTTTATCAACAAGAACTTCCTGTGGCTGCTGGTGGAGGAGATCGGGCTCGAGAACCTGCGCGAGCGCGTAAAGCGCCCGCTCACCAACCTGAGGGTGGGGCCCTTCTACGGCTGCTACATCGTGCGCCCCCGCGCGCGCCTGGGGATCGACTCAGAGCACCCCCGCGACCACTACCTGAGCCGGGTGATCGAGGCGCTCGGAGGCACCGTGATCGAGTACGCCGGGGAACGCAAGTGCTGCGGCTTCCCGATCATCACGATGAACAAGGAGGCCTCGCTCAAGCAGGCCGGCACGCACCTCGGCGACGCCAAGGACGCCAACGCCGACTGCCTGGTGACGCCCTGCCCGCTGTGCCACCTCAACCTCGACCTCCAGCAGCCGCTCGCCGCAAAGGCCGTGGGCCGCGAGCTCGAGATGCCCGTCCTGCACCTCCCCCAGCTGGTCGGCTTGGCGCTGGGGCTCGAGCCCAAGCAGCTGGGCATGCAGCGCCACGTCGTGCGGCCCACCTCGGTGATCGACTGGTCCACGGCCGTGGTGGGCGCCGCGGCGTAGCCGTTCAGCGTGGGCGATAGATGTCGGCGCGGTGCGCGACGGCAAGAATCGAGACCGTGCGGGTCGCATCGTCTATGCGGTAGATGACTCGATAGGGGCCACGGCGTGCCGACAAGCACCCCTTGAGCTCGAAGCGCAATGGCTTGCCGAGGCGCCTGGGGTTAGACGCGATCGCGCTGAGTGTCTCGATAACCGCGGCGGCGACTGAGATTGGCAGGCGGTCGAGCTGACGACGCGCAGGCGCCATCACCCGCACATCCCATGGTGCGTCGCTCACGCTGCGGCGTCGCGACGGTGATCGAGCGCTGCTCGGAGCTCAGCAAGCGTCGTGCCAGGATCGCCGTCCGCGAGTGCCCGCTCGCCCTCTCGAATCTGGGCCACGAGCGCTGGATCGGACAAGATCGCGAGCGTCTCCTCGAGGCCCTCGAGATCTTCATGGCTAATCAGGACCGCGGCTGGCCTGCCGTTTCGCGTGACCACGACACGATCATGCTCGTCCTCTACGCGATCGATGATCTCAGAGAGATGGGCCTTGACGGACGACAGAGATAGAGTCTCGGACATGACCAGGATTCTAGTCAAAGTATGGGCGGTTGGCAAGTCGGCGCTACGAGCCAACTCGAGGGGCCACATGCTGGCGTCTTTGACCGCGTAGGCTGCGCCCGTGAAGATCCTCACCGTCGTTGGAAACCGCCCCCAGTTCATCAAGGCCGCGGCGGTCTCAGGGCTCCTGCGCAGTGAGCACGAGGAGAGGCTGGTGCACACCGGCCAGCACTACGACGATGCGCTCTCGAAGGTGTTCTTCAGCGAGCTGGGGCTCGCGAAGCCCGAGCGGGAGCTGGGGATCGGGGGGGGCTCGAACACCTCGCAGACCGCGCGCATGCTGGCGGCGCTGGAGGGGCTGCTGGCCGATGAGCGCCCCGACGCGGTGCTCGTCTACGGCGACACCAACTCGACGCTCGCGGGCGGGCTCGCCGCCGCGCAGGCGTGCGTTCCGGTGGTGCACGTCGAGGCCGGGATGCGCTCGTTCGACCGCGCGATGCCCGAGGAGCTCAACCGCGTGGTGACCGACCACCTGAGCGAGCTGCTCCTGTGCAGCTCCGAGAATGCCGCGGAGAACCTCGCGCGCGAGTCGGCGCCGGGGCGCATCGAGGTCGTGGGGGATGTGATGGTTGACGTGGCGCTGCGCTGGCAGCCCACGGCGCGGGAGAGCGTGGAGGAGGTCGCGCGGCGGCACGGCGCGGAGCCGGGGGAGTACGTGCTGGCAACGGCGCACAGGGCTGGGAATGTCGACGATCCCGAGCGGCTGGCGCGGCTGGTGGATGTGCTCCAGGCCCTGGCGGAGCGGGCCCCGGTGGTGTTCCCCGCACACCCCCGCACACGTGAGCGCCTCGTCGCGGCGGGACTGCGAGCGCAGTTGGAGGACACGGCGGGAATGCGCCTGATCGGGCCGTTGGGGTACGCCGAGTTCACCGCGCTGCTGTGCGGCGCGCGCGCGGTGGCGACCGATTCGGGGGGCGTCCAGAAGGAGGCGTACCTTGCCGGAGTGCCCTGCGTGACCCTCAGAGCCAACACCGAGTGGGTGGAGACCGTGCAGAGCGGCTGGAACACGCTCGTGGATCTCGACGCCGAGGCGGCGGTCGCGGCCCTCTCGCGGGAGCCCCCGGAGGAGCGCCCCCAGCTGTATGGGGATGGGCACGCGGCGGAGCGCTGTGTGGCGGCTATCGGGAGGCTGAACGTATGAGCTCCGGCGAGCGGCCGCTCACACTCGGGGTCGTGGGCCTTGGCTATTGGGGGCCCAATCTGGCGCGGAACTTCGCCGGGCTCCCGGGGTGCGAGGTCAGCTGGCTTTGCGACGCCTCGGCGCAGGCTCGCGAAAAGATGGCGCGCGCTATCCCTGGCGCCCGCCCGAGCGAGGACGTGGACGAGCTGCTGGAAGACCCCGAGCTCGACGGAGTGGTGCTGGCGACCCCCGTGCCCACCCACGCCGAGCTCGCGACACGCGCGCTGCGGGCGGGCAAGCACTGCTTCGTGGAGAAGCCGCTGGCGACGACCGTGGCGGACGCCGAGCGCGCCGTGGCCGCCGCGGAGCAGGCGGGGAAGACCCTGATGGTGGGCCACCTGCTGGAGTACCACCCCGCCGTCACGCGCCTGAAGGAGATGGTGGCGCAGGGGGAGTTGGGGGAGATGTACTACCTCTACGGCAACCGCGTGAACCTCGGCAAGCTGCGAGCCGACGAGAACGCCCTGTGGAGCCTCGGCGCGCACGACGTCTCGGTCGTGCTGCACCTGATCGGCGAGGAGCCCGAGGAGTGCGTGGCGCACGGGCGCTCCTACGTGCGCTCCGGAGTCGAGGACGTGGTGTTCTGCTACCTGCGCTTCCCCTCGGGTGTCGTCGCGCACCTGCACCTCTCCTGGCTCGACCCGCACAAGGAGCGCCGCCTCACCGTCGTTGGAGCCAAGCGCATGGCGACGTTCGACGACATGCAGATCGAGGGCAAGCTGACCGTCTACGACAAGGGCTTCGACGAGGACAGTCGCTCGTGGGGCGAGTACATCGCTCGCTCAGGCGACATCTTCTCCCCCCGGATTCCCAACACCGAGCCCCTGCGCCTGGAGTGCGAGCACTTCGTGGAGTGCCTGCGCACGGGAGCGACGCCGCGCTCGGACGGACATAGCGGGCTGCGCGTGGTTCGCGTCCTGGAGCGCCTGCAACGCTCTTTGACTGGCTGACTGCGCCCGGCCGGGCCACGCTGGTGCTCCACCTGTGAACTTGGCGGGATCAGGCGACGGGCGCCGGCTGCATCACCGTGAAGGAGGCTCCCTGGAGATCGATCATGCCGGCGAAGCGTCCGATCGGCATATCCATGGGCTCGGTCGTGACGCTCGCCCCGAGCGCGCGCGCCTTCGCGACGGTGTCATCGCAGTTGGCGACCGCGAAGCACACGCCCCAGTGCGGCGGGATCTCGGACGGGAAGTGCTCGTCGGTCATCTGCATCATGCCGCCAACGGGCTTCCCGGCGAGCTCCCAAACCGTGTAGGTCGCGGGCGCGCCCTCGAACGACGGGCGAGCGGCGGCCCAGCCGAAGACCGCGGGATAGAACGCCTTGCCGGCGTCGGCGTCGCGGGTGAGCACCTCGTTCCAGCAGAGCGAGTTGGGCGCGTTGACAAGATCGGCGCCGGTGAAGGTCTTCGGCTGCCATACGCCGAACACCGCGCCGGTGGGATCGGCGAAGAACGCCATCCGTCCGATGTCCATCACGTCCATCGGCTCAACCACCACGGTGCCGCCGGCCGCCTTGACCTTGACCGCGGTCTCATCGGCGTCAGCGACGCTTATATATGTGGCCCATGCGGTGGGCTGGCCCTCCTGCATGTGGCCCATCAGGCCGCCGATGTTCTTGCCGTCCTGCTGGAACATGCGGTACCCACCGGTCTCTGCTCCTCCCGGCTCAGTCGCGCTCCAGCCCATCAGCTCGCCGTAGAACTTCGCGGCGGCATCGGTGTCGGGGGAAGAAAGTTCGACCCAAGACGGGGTTCCAGGTGCGTATTCGGGCATGGTTCTCCTTTCGCGTAGGGGGGCGATCCTGATCACAGGCTACACAGCTGGTGGAGATGCTCGATGCACTCGTCGGGGTGCCGCTGGTGCGCTGGCTGCGCGAGCACGTAGGCATCACCCAGCGCGCTACCACGCGACTCGCTGACGGCCGGCGCGTGAGCCCCTGACCCGCGGCGCTAGGATTCAGAGCCCTGCCGACGTAGCTCAGATGGCCAGAGCACCGCTCTCGTAAAGCGGGGGTCCGGGGTTCGAATCCCCGCGTCGGCTCTCGGTATCTAGCACCACGACTCCCGCCACGGGCCGTCCTGCGCTCGAGAACGGCGTCAGCACGCAGGGAGGGGCTATGTAGCTGCTACGATCACAAGCATGACGCTACATGGTCAGGGATATGAGGTCGGGGTGCGTGAGCTTCACGACCGGTTGAGCGAGCACCTCGAGCGCGTCGAGGGGGGCACCGAGGTCGTCGTCACGCGTCGCGGCCAGCCGATCGCGCGGCTCTCCGCCATCGATGGTGCGGATCCGCTCGAGGATCTGGTCCGGCGAGGTCTCGTTGCCCTGCCAGTACGTGCGCGCAGCTCGCGCCGGGCACGTGTGAATGCGCGCGGCTCGGTCTCCGACCTCGTTGCCGAGCAGCGCCGCTGATCCTGTACTTCGACACCTCTGCGCTCGTCAAGCTCGTCATCGTCGAGCCCGGCTCCGAACTGGTGGCCGAGCTGTGGGGCACGCAGCTGCGGGCGGCGTCCAGCATCCTGTGCTATCCCGAGGGTCGTGCGGCGCTCGCTGCCGCCCGTCGTGGCCGGCGGCTGAGTGCCCCGGGGTACGATCGGGCGCGCGAGGAGTTCGAGTCGTTGCACGGTGAGCTGGTGCTGGTCGGGATCGACGGCCTGCTCGCGCGGAGGGCGGGCGAGCTTGCCGAGGAGCACGAATTGCGCGGATACGACGCCGTCCACCTCGCAAGCGCGCTCGCGCTCGGCGCCGACACCACGCTCATCACCTGGAATGAGGATCTCAAGCGCGCCGCGGCGCAGCGTGGATGCGCTATCGCCCCCGCGAACTGACCTACCCAGTGGCGACGCGCCCGGGGGCGCTCGTCATCTCCGCCAGCGCCTCCAGCAGCGACTCCCCGTGCTTCTCGCAGAACGCCGGGCCGATGCCGCGGATCGCCAGCAGTCCCTCGCGGCTGGAGGGCCGCTCGCGCAGCAGCTCCTCGAGCACGGCGTTGGATGCCACCGTGAAGGCCGGCTTGCCCTCCGCGCGGCCCATGCGCCACGCCCGGAGCGTGTCGAACTGGGTCTCGTCCACGGGCTCCCGCGGAGCCGCGAGGGCCTCATCGAGCCCGCTCGACAGGGAGCCGGTGTCCCCCCGCGCCCCTGCGCGACCAGCGGAGGCCCGCCGCCCGGGGCTCTCCGCTCCCCGCGCCGCCGCCGCCGCCAGCTCCGCATCGGCCTCGCACACATCGCAGCAGCGCCCGCTTGGCGCGCCCGCCTCCTGGTCGCCGAAGTGATCGAGGATCTGCCGGCGCCTGCAGCGCTCTCCGTTTGAGATGAACCGCTCGATCGCGCGGTAGGACTCCCACCCGCGATCCTTTGCCGCCTTGATCGCCGCGTACGCCTTGCGCGGGTCGCCGCGGCCCGTCAACCGCACCTGCAGCCCGCCGCGCGCGCCCGGCTCCAGCTCGACCGCGCCCGCGCGCTCGGCGATCGACAGCAGCACCCGCTCGCGCTCGCCCATCACCGGGCGCGGCGCCGCGGCCGGTGCGCCCACATCGGTGGGGGCGGGGTCTGAGGCATAGGGGTCCGAGCCCGAGGCGTATGGGTCCGAGGCGGAGGGGTGGGATACCTCCCACGCCGGCGCGATCGTCAGCACCCCCTCGCGCGCGTGCCTGCGCAAGCCGCCCACGTACCCCCGCACGTCCGCGACGGTGAGGTCGCGCTCGGTGTTGAAGCGGATCAGCCTCCCCAGATCCATCCGCGCCGCCAGCAGCAGCGCGCGCGCCGGCTGCCCATCGCGCCCCCCGCGCCCCGCCTCTTGGTAGTAACCCTCCAGGCTCGTCGGCAGCGCCCAGTGCGCGACCGTGCGCACATTCGCCTTGTCTACCCCCATGCCGAAGGCGTTCGTCGCCACCACCACCTCCGCCGCGCCGCTCATGAACGCCTCCTGCGCGGCTCTGCGAGCCGCCGCGCCCATTCCCGCGTGGTAGCGCACCGTGGAGAGGCCCCTCTGCGCCAGCATCCCCGCCACCTCATCGGTGTCCTTGCGCGTGCCGCAATACACGATCGCCGGTCGCGCGCCGGGCTCCCCGAGGACGTGCAAGAGCGCCGCGCGCTTGCGCGCCACCGCGCCCTTGCCCTCCACCGTCACCACATCGAAGACCAGGTTGGGGCGATCGAAGCCCGAGCGCACCGACACCCACTCGCGCAGCCCCAGCCGCTCAGCGATCTCCTGCGCCACGCGCGGCGTCGCCGTCGCCGTGGCCGCCATCACCGGGGGCCGCCCCAGCGCCTCGATCGCGCCCTGCAGGCGCAGGTAATCGGGGCGGAAGTCGTGCCCCCACTCGCTCACGCAGTGCGCCTCATCGACCACGAACAGCGCCACCCTGCGCTGAGCGAGGGCTTCGCGGAACGCGCGCGAGGCGAAGCGCTCGGGCGCCGCCAGCACCAGCTGCGCCTCGCCCCCTTCGATCTCGCGCAGCGCGCGCGCATTGTGGCCCTCCTCCATGCCCGACGCCAGCATCGTCGCGTTGACACCCGCCTGTGTGAGCCTCCGCCACTGGTCGGACATCAGCGCGATCAGCGGGCTCACGACCACCACCAACG
>JBIOES010000038.1:0-15419 GCA_044446265.1 Solirubrobacterales bacterium | reverse complement strand
GGTGGGGTCCCGATAAAACGAGATCGGCTCGAAGCAGTGGGAAACGATGTGAGAACCGTGGAGGACGCCCATCCGCCCCACGGGCCGGCGCAGTGGATCTTCCTTGAAAGCGTCGGATAGCTTGCGCCGAGTCCATGGCCGTTCCCTCCGCCAACGAACCCCCGGCCACGCCCAGAGCACCAGAGCTCGGCGTGGACGTCGCGATCGTGGCCTACCGGGGCTGGGAGTTCACCCGCACCACCCTGGAGCACCTGCGCCGCCAGACGATCGAGCACCGCGTCGTGCTGTGCGACAACGGCTGCGACCAGGGCACCGCGGAACGCGCGCGGGCCGAGTTCCCCGAGGTCAAGGTCATCAGGCTGGAGCGCAACATGACGTGTGCGGTGTCCTGCAACGCCTCCGTCGCCGCGGGCGAGCGCGAGATCGTGGTGGTGATGAACAACGACGTCGAACCGCGACCCGACTTCCTGGAGCGCCTCACCGCCCCCTTCGCGGGACGCCCGCGGCTGGGCTCGGCGGCGCCGCTGCTGCTGCGCCCCGGCGAACGGGAGGTCGACAGCGAGGGGCTCGTCGCCGACCCGACCCTGGCGGCTTTCCCGCGCTTCAAGGGCCTTGCACCCGAGCGGGCCCGCGGTGAAGCGGGGCCCGTGCTCACCGGACCGGATGGCACCATCGCGGCCTTCCGACGGGCCGCCTGGAGGCAGATGGGCGGCATGGACGAGTCGATCCTCGCCTACCAGGAGGACTTCGACCTCGGGCTGCGCCTGCGGGTGGCCGGCTGGGAAACCGCGGCGGCGCTGGACGCGGTCGCCGTACACGTGGGCTCCGCGACGTGGGGCCACCGCTCACGCGATCAGCGACGCAACAGCGGCCATGCGCGCGGGTACTACCTGCGGCGCTACGGGGTGCTGCGCACGCGGATAGCCCCCCGGGCGCTGCTCGCGGAGGCGATCGTGGTGGCGGGTGACCTCGTTCTCTCCCACGATACGGCCGCCCTCAGGGGCCGGCTCGCCGGCTGGCGGCAGGCCGCGGGGCTCCCGCCGCTGCCGTGGCCGCCCCCCGAGGCGATCGACCGGCGGATCGGCTTCCTCGACTCGATGCGGCTGCGCCGCGCGGTCTACATGCGCCCACCCACAGCCGGCACGGTGGACGACCCAGACTTCGGGCGCGCGACTCAGGCTGCCTGAGAGCTCGCGCCAGGGCCCTGAGCGCCCGGACGCAGTGGCCCCGAGCCGGCGCGGCTCTCTGCGAGCGCGGCGGCGATGGCGTCGAGGGTCTGCTCGTCCAGGCGCAACTCCGCCGCGCCGATCCACTCGTCCAGCTGCGCGGGGCTGCGCGCGCCCGCGATCGCTCCGCTCACGCCCGGCCAGGCGAGCGTCCAGGCGATGGCCAGTTCCGAGAGCGAGATCCCCAGCCCCTGCGCCAGCGGACGCAGGCGCTCGACCAGACCGAGGGTGCGCTGCAACCGCGGGGGCTGAAACGGGGGCCGCTGCCGGCGCCAGTCCTCCGCCGGCAGCGCCGCCAGGCGCTCCTCGGAGAAACGCCCCGAGAGCAGGCCCGACGCGAGCGGGCTGTAGACGATCGCGTGGGCGCCTTCGCGCTTGGCCCACGGGATGACGTCCGCGGCGGCGTCGCGGTCCACCAGCGACAGCGGCGGCTGCACCGCTTCGATCCGGCGCAGCTCCGAGCAGCGCCGCAGCAGCTCCATGTCGAAGTTGCTCACCCCCGCCCAGCGGATCTTGCCCTCGCGCTGCAGCTCCCCCAGCGTCTCCCAGGCGCGTTCCACGACCGCGCGATCGGCGACCGGCCAGTGCAGCTGATAGAGGTCGAGCCGCGCCACCCCAAGGCGCCCGAGCGACGCCTCGCACTCGGCGCGCAGCGAAGCCGGACCGAGATCCCGGTAGGTGTCTCCGGCCGCGTCGATGCGGATGCCCCCCTTGGTGAACACCAGCGGACGCTCCTCCGGGGAGAGCTGCGCAAGCGCGCGGCCGACGATGCGCTCGGCGTGCCCCCCGCCGTAGACGGCCCCCGTGTCGATCCAGCTCACTCCGCGCTCGACCGCGTGCAGGATGGCGAGGATCGAGTCGCGGTCTTCCTGCGGACCCCAGGCGACGCGGCCAAACACCCACGAGCCCAGTCCGATGCGACTGAGCGTGGGCAGCGCGGCATCCGGCACGGGGGAGCTCAGCCGGCGGCGATGGGGGCGCGATCCTTCCAGCGCAGCTCCCCATCCAGCCGTCCCTCTGCCATGAGCTCCTTGAGGCGGGCGATCCGCATGAACCGGGACCCTTTGAAGTCCGCGATGCTCAGGCCGTTCTCGCGGTAGGCGGTGAGCATGTCCTCAGCGCTGGAGCGCACCGTCCAGCGGGGGCTCAGCTCGGGGAACGCCCGCTGCAGCTTGGCGAAGCTCACGCGGTAGCTGCGCTTGTCCGGGCCGGCGCCCTGCGCGAACGCGATACGCGACCCGGGAACGACCTCCTCGACGATCCGCGCGATCTCGCGGATCTGGTAGTTCTCCTCGTCGCCGCCGATGTTGAAGGCCTCGCCGTGCACCTTCTCTCGCGGCGCCTGGAGCAAACCGAGGAAGGCGCGTGAGATGTCCTCGATGTGCACCAGTGGCCGCCACGGGGTGCCATCGCTCTGCATCAGCACCTCGCCGGTGGCGAAGGCGAAGGCGGTGAGGTTGTTCACGACCAGGTCGCCGCGGTGGCGCGGCGAGAGCCCGTGGGCGGTTGCGTTGCGCAGGAACGTGGGGCTGAACGAGTCGTCGGCGAGCTCCCCGATCTCCCGCTCGGCGAGGACCTTCGACTCCCCGTAGGGGGTCACCGGATTGAAGGCGGCGGTCTCCTCGATCCAGTCCTCGCCGGCGGCGCCGTAGAGGCTGCACGAGGAGGAGAACAGGTAGCGCTGCACCCCCGCCTGCTTGGCGGCTTTGGCCAGCGAAACGGACGCGCGGTGGTTGATGGCGTAGGTGCAATCGGGATTGAGGTCGCCCACCGGGTCGTTGGAGAGGGCTGCGAGGTGCATGACCGCGTCGAAGCCCTCGAGATCGCGGGCGCTCACCTCGCGGACGTCCCTGCGGATGACCGGCACGGCCGGCGCGCGATCCTCACCGAAGTCACACCCCTCGTAGAGGTAGGTGTCCAGGCCGACCACCTCGTGGCCGGCGTCGGCGAGCAGCGGGACCAGGACGGACCCGATGTAGCCGTGGTGACCTGTGACCAGGACGCGCATCGGGGCGAAGCGTACTGGCCGGACCCGCACTCCCCCGCGAGCCGGCGCGGCCACGGCCCGTACGGCACTCTTATCCACATGGCAGATGTTTCCAACGCCGCCATCGCCGACGCCCTGGAGGAGCTGGGCGACCTGTATGAGCTGGACGGGGCGATCGTGCACCGCGTGCTGGCCTACCGCAATGCCGCGCGCTCCGTACGCGAATCGCCGGTGTCGGTGGCCGCGCTGGCGCGCGCGGGGAAGGCCACCGAGCTCGCGGGGATCGGGGAGACGCTGCAGCAGAAGATCCTGACGTTCCTGCAGACGGGCACCACACCATCCTCAGAGAGGCTGCGCGCGAAGTTTCCCCCCGGCCTGATCGCGATCGCACACCTGCCGGGACTGGGTCCCAAGCGTGCTCGCCTGCTGCACGACGAGGTCGGCATCCAAACGCTCGAGCAGCTGCGCGAGGCGGCGCTGGCCCAGCGCCTGCGCGACGTGCGCGGGCTCGGCCCCAAGTTCGAGGCCAACGTGCTGGGCGCCCTGGACGCCGCCTCCACGGAGAGGGTCCCGCGGCTGCTGCTGCCCGCGGCGATCGAGCTGGGGGAAGCCCTGATCGCCGGCCTGCGCGCGAACGCGCCGCCGGACGCGAAGATCGAGCTGGCGGGGAGCGCGCGGCGGATGGTGGACGCCGTGAAGGACATCGACGTGATCGCCACCACCGCCCATCCGCAGGCGCTCACGGGACTCCTGGATGGGCTGGAGCAGATCGAGAGCGTCTCCTCCTCCGGCGCCGCCGGCGCGAGAGCGCGGATGCACTCGGGGATGAGCGTGGACCTGCGCATCGCGCTGCCCGAGCAGCACGGCAACCTACTGCAGCACTTCACCGGCTCGGGGCGCCACAACGCCGCGCTGCGCGAAGCCGCCGTGCGGCGAGGGCTGCATGTCTCGGAGTATGGGGTCCTCGCTGACTCCGACGGTTCGACCCATACCTGCATTGGCGAGGAGGGGGTGTATGAGTTGTTGGGGCTCGACTACATCGAGCCCGAGCTGCGCGAGAACCGCGGCGAGCTGGAGGCAGCCGCGCACGGCGGGGGCCTCCCGCCCCTGATCGCCGAGCGCGACATCCGCGGCGACCTGCACTGTCACACCGTCGCCTCGGATGGGCGCGCGACGATCGCGGAGATGGCACGCGCGGCGCGCGAGCGAGGCTACGAGTACCTGGCCATCACCGACCACTCGGCCTCGCACGGCTTCGGCAACGACGTCTCGCCCACCGAGCTGCTGCGCCAGATCGAGCGGATCGAGAAGGCGAACGCAGCCGTGGAGGGCATCGAGCTGCTGGCGGGCAGCGAGGTCAACATCCTCCCCGACGGCTCGCTGGACTACGAGGACGAGCTGCTGGCGCGGCTGGACTGGGTAGTGGCCAGCGTGCACACCGCCTTCGGGATCGGCGAGCAGGCGATGACGGAGCGCATGATCGCCGCCATCGAGCACCCCCTAGTGGACACCATCGGCCACCCCACGGGGCGCCTGATCGAGCGTCGCGAGCCCTACGCGCTGGACCTGGAGGCGGTTTTCACGGCGGCGGCCCGAACGGGCACGATGCTCGAGATCAACGCCAACCCCGCTCGCCGCGACCTCTCCGACGTGCACGCCCGCGCCGCTGTCCGCGCGGGCGTCCGCATCGTGATCGACTCCGACGCCCACCGCACCGCCACGCTGGCGAACATGCGCTGGGGGATCGCCACCGCGCGCCGCGCCTGGCTGAGGAGCGAGGACGTGGCCAACACGCGGCCGTGGCGAGAACTCGCCACGTTGCGCAAGCGGGGACCCGGCGGGAGTTGAGGACTCGGCAGGAGTTGGAGCCGGGGGCCCTCAGAGCGACTCCGGCACGGGCCCTGACGGCGCGGGTCCTGAGGCTCCCGCCAGCAGCCGCGGCAGCAGCTCCTCGGCCACCACTCGGTCAGCAGCCTCTCGGCGAAAGGACTCCAACAAGACCAGAGCGCAGTCGCGATAATCGGCCGCGGGCTCGTCCAGTGCGGCGCGTAGAGCGACGCCGAGATCGTCGCTCACCAGCCGCGCGTCGAGCTCGCGGGCGAGCGGCAGCGCCACATAGGGACCGGGCGCAGGCGCGCTGACCAGCTGGCAGCCATCGGCGAGCGCCTCGAGCTGCGCCACCCCGTAGTCCTCGCGACGCGGCGCGCATACGAACACGCGCGTGCGGCGCAACAGCGCGCGGTAGTCATCGGAGGGGAGCATCCCAGTCACCCGCACACCTTGTTCGGGCAGGGCAAGCCTCGCGCGCGCGAGGTCTCGCGGGTCGGCGCCGGCGACTACCAGCTCCTCCCCGTCGCGGCGCACCCGGCACCACGCCTCCAGCACCCGGTCGAGGCCCTTCTTCGCCGGGTTGGCCGCATAGGTGATCGCCGCGATCTCACGCTCTCCGCTGCTCCGCGGTGGCGCCGAGGGCTCGACCGGCACGGGCAGCACAAGCGCGCGGCCGAGCCCTGTGGACCCCAACCCGGGAAGCTCGGCGAGGGCGCCCTCGCTCCACGGCAACAGCAGCGGTGCTCGGCGCAGGCGCAGGCGCTCCAGCGGGCGTTGCCACAGGCCGTGGCGCCCTGGGCGGTTGCCGGCCGCGGGCGCGTCGAAGCGGATCGCTCCCGGCCGCGGCCACAGCAGAGCGGCGGTGGTGCTGGAGTAGATGACCGCACGCGCCGGTGTGCGCGCCAGCGCCGCCGAGGCGGCTCGCCGCGCGGCGAGCGCCCAGCGCAGATCCGTGAGCATCAGGGTCCGCACCTCGGCGGGGGGCGCGGCGCTGACGAGCTCGACGTCCGCACCGGCCCGCGTCAGCGAGTCGCGCAGCTCCTCGTCGGCAGTGCGCAGCCCGCTGGTGGAGCCCAGCGAGACGATCAGGACGTCGAGCGCCATCAGGTGGCCGCGCCACCCTGCGACCGCGAGCCCTCCACCCCTCGTAGCGCCTTGAAGCCGGGGGCTCGCTCCAGCGCCATCGCTCGCACCGGGGAGGTGCGGCGCACGTAGAAGAGCGCCCCGTCGCGCTCCTCGATCGCCGCGACGGCCGCGTCCTGGCGACGCCACGCAAGCGCCCAGATGATTCCGAAGCCGGCGCCGATGCCGGGAATCTGGGGAGCGAGGAAGGCAAGGCCGCCGGCGAGGATCGTCACCAGCAGAAGCGGCCACAGACGGTTGATGAGGATGCTCGCCGGATTGAGCTCGGGCAGGGTGGTGGTGGCCCGGGCGCCCGCGAGCAGGCGGGCGATCGGCGGATTCGTCTCGGCACGCCTGCCCAGGCGCAGCCCGATCAGGGCCGCCAGCACCCACCAGCCCGCGGCGAGCGCCACCAGCAGCGAATTGGATGTCGCGGCGGCGGCCAGCACAGAGACCGCGGCGAGCGCCGTGGCCGCGCCGGCGCTGAGCAGCACGGTCGTCTTGAGGAAGTCGACGAAACGCACTTGGCGTTACTGCAGCAGCGCCTCGAGCAGCCCGCGCACACCGCTCGTGCCGTCGATCGTCAGGTCGGCCTCGCGCACCAGCTCCAGCGGCGCTTCCTCGGAGCTCACCGCAGCGCAGACCGCGCCTCTCAACACGCCAGAGCGCTCCATTTCGCGCAGGGCCCGAAAGGCGTCGAGGTCGGTCGTGTCGTCGCCCACGTACAGCGCGGCGGCAAACAGGTGCCCATCGACAGCGCCCGCCCCCGCGGGCGCGCTCAGCAGGGCCGTCACGCCCAGACCCTTATCCAGCGGGACGGGAGGACGCACCTCCAGCACCTTGCGCCCCCAGTGCACCACGAAGCCCTCCTCCTGCGCGCGCGCCGCGATCCCCCTCACCGCGGCAGCCGCCTCCTCCTCGTTGGGCGCGCCGCGCCAGTGGAATGCAGCGATCACCCGCTTGTCCTCGGTGCGTACCCGCAAGCGTTGGTGCTCGCTGGTATAGACACGGGCCGCGAACTCGCGCACGCGCTCACCCCACGCGGCCACCTCCGGGTCGATCTCCACACGGGTGGCGCCGGGGAGCAGCAGCTCGCTGCCATGGTTGCCGATGTAGGCGATGCTGCCGATCGAGACGATCTGACGCGCCGCGTGCGCGCGGCGCCCGCTGACGCAGCCCACCACGCCATAGCGCTTGGATATCTCGATCAGCAGCGTGCGCGTGGCCTCGGGCACGTGCGCGTCGTCGGCATGCCGCACGATCGGCGCAAGGGTGCCGTCGATGTCCAGCAGTACAGCGGCGTGGGAGGGATCGGAGCGCAGCGGCTCCAGCGCCTCCACGAGGGTGGCGGCGGGGGACACGAGCATTAGTATGGCGCGCATGATGGCTGACCGCCCTGTGGCCGGCACGGTCGCTGGGCGCTCGCTCAAGCTGGCGGCGATCGGCACCGCCGCCGGTCTCTTCAGCGGCGTCTTCGGCGTGGGCGGCGGCACCGTGATCGTGCCCCTGCTGGTGCTGTGGATGGGGTATGGCGAGCGCGAGGCCACCGGCACCTCGCTCGCGGCGATCTTCTTCATCGCAGCGTTCGCCGCCGCGGCGCAGGGGACGTACGGAAACGTGAACGTTGCGGACGCGGCGCTGATCGGGATCCCGGCGGTGGGCGGGGTCCTGTTGGGGACCTGGCTGCAGCAGCGCCTGGCCGGCAGGGCGATCACGCTGCTGTTCGCCGGCGTCCTGGTGGCGACCGCGATCGAGCTCCTGGTGCAATGACCGGCGCGGTTGCGATCGAGACGGCCGCCGGCGCGCTCGCAGGGTTCGCGGCACGATGATCGGCGCGATCGCGATCGGTATCGCGGCGGGCGTGGTGGCGGGGCTGCTGGGCGTCGGCGGCGGCGTGCTGTTCGTGCCCGGCCTCGTGCTCTTCCTGGGGCTGAGCCAGCACCAAGCGGAGGCCACCTCGCTGCTTGCGATCGTGCCCGTCGCGCTGGTGGGCGCCTACAAGCAGGATCGCTACGGCAACGTGCGCCGCGCCGACGCCCTGCTCGCGGGCGTGCTCTCTGTGGCGGGCGTCGCGGGCGGCGTGGCGCTCGCCAACGCGCTCTCCGGCGAAGCCCTGCGCATCGCCTTCGCGCTGCTGATGCTGTTCATCGCCGCGCAGCTGGTGCGCAGCACGCTCAGCGAGTGAGGTGTGGCGCGCGGGGAAGCACCGCTGCGTGGTCTAGACTGATGGCGAATGGGACTCGATAACCCACTGCACATCGTCATCCTCGTGGTGGTCCTGCTGCTGGTGTTCGGTGCCCGACGCCTCCCCGAGATCGGCCGCTCGCTGGGCAGCGGGATGCGCGAGTTCAAGGATTCCATCAGCGGCGAGAGCAAGCCGCCGACGCTGCCCCCGGCCGAACAGCAGCCACCGACGCCGACGCCGGCCGCAGCGGCGCCCCCCCAAGCAGCCGCGCCCTCGCCCTCGGCGCCGGCCGAGCAGCGGCCCAACCCGTTTGGCTCCTAGAACCTCTTAGCCGATCCGACGGCTCATCGACGGCTCACCGTCTTGGCATCGACAGGCGTGCGCAGATCCTCGCTGGCGTGGTAACGGATGGAGCGCCCCTGGCCGCGCTGCACGAAGAGTCCCGCGTCCAGCAGGCGGCGGAAATCGGCGCTTGCGGTGGCCAGAGATATCTCGGCCTCCCTCGCGTAGAGCGTACGGCTGGCACCGCCCACCAGGCTCTGCTCGAGTGCTATGACCAAGCGATCGGGCCAGCCCCGCCGCTGCGCGAGATCCTCCAGGAAGGACCACCTTGCACGCGCGCTCTCGATCTGAGCCAGTCGCCGGCGGGCCTGCGCTAGGTGCGCCTCGATGCAGAACGCCACCCATCCCGATACGTCTCGATCCGGCTGATAGCGCTCGCCGTGCGCCTCCTGGAGAGCGGCGTAGTAGGCGGGGGTGTTTTCGCCGAGGTACTCCTCGATCGAACCGAACTCCGCCGAGACGAGCCCCTCATGGGCGAGGACGAGCGACTGCAGGATGCGCGAGATGCGTCCGTTGCCATCGCGAAATGGATGAATCGAGACAACGTGCAGATGCGCCATCGCAGCACGCACGACGACGTGCGCGTCGAGATCGCCCTCCTGCAGCCAAGCAACCGTTTCGGCCATCAGAGCGGGGACATCCTGCGCGTCCGGGCCCATATACAGGAGGCGGCCATCGTTGCCGGTTATCCCAATCGGACCTCCTCGCCATAGGCCAGGGCTCGCTCGGGGCTGGAAGTAGCAGGCTTCGAAGTGCAGATCGAGGATCACGCGATCGAGCCATCGGAAGGCGGGATCGCTGGACATCACCGCGACGTGGTCCATCGCGCGTCCGTAGCAGGCCACCGCCATCCGATCCACATCGGTCGGATCGGCCTGCTCTTCGCCGCCCACCAGCGCAAGCGCCTCCTCCGCGGACACGTGGAAGCCCTCGATTGCCGTCGAGCTCTCAACCGAGGTGGCTTGGACAAGGCGACGCAGCGTTCCCATCCAGCGTGAGGGCCGGTGACTCTCCTGTCCGAGTGTCCTGCGCAGTCGGTCGAGCTCGTCGAGGCGAGCTGTGAGATCGGGCGTGAGGGCAGGCGTGGAAAGCAGCATGCCTCTAAGTATAGACGATTATCCGTATATACGTCTAATCGTCTAGCCGTATAATCGTCTAAACGCTTGTTGAGGCAGCGGGGCCGTCCTCCACCGCTCCGGGCAGCACCGCGGGGCGTGCCTCGCGCAGCAGGGTCGCGCCGCAGTGCCAGCAGAAGGCCGCGCCGCGGGAGTGGACCGAGCCGCAGGCGCGGCAGGTGCCGTGGATGCCCTCCTCGGCGGCGGCCAGTACGCGTTCGACCTCGCCGAGCTGGGCGTCGGCCTCCTGCAGCTCCGCCGCGCGGCGTGCGAGCACGTCGAGGCGGTAGTGGTCGCGGACGGCCATCTCGTAGGTAAGCCCGCCGAGGTCCCACGTGAGCCCGGCCACCTTTTCGGCCAGCTCCAGGCGCTGGCGGCGCAGTTCCGCGAGGGAGCTGCCCAGGGCCGCGATGTGGGTGTCGGTGGGACGGCGCAGCTCGGTCAACGTCCTCATCGTCGCCTCCTCGACCCCACGTTGTCAAGCGTTCCGATGGTCATTCGATGCTCGTGACTTCCGAGCCGCCACCGATCGGCTTGCTCGCTTCGGACTTGCTCGTTGGCTTGGGTGGCGGCGCCCCTCCCGTGGACAGCGAGCCGCCGTGGCTGAGCGCCTTTTCGACCGCCTTCACGTGTTCCTTGCCGGTGGACTGGGCGAGCGTGTTCACGGTGGGATTGGAGGCGTGCGCTGTGGGGGACGTGGAGGTCTTTGCGCCCCCTCCACCGGACGATGGGGTTGGGGTGGAGGTCGTGCCCGTGGCGACAGGTGCAGGAGCGCTCGCCGCCGGTGCAGCGAGAGCGCCAGGCGGGTACTTGATTTCCACCACCTGCCTGGTGGGCGTCGCCGCGAGCGTCTTGGATCCTCCGCCCGCCCAATGGCCGAGCAGCAGCCCGATCAGCAGCGCCAGCAGCAGCACCCCCAGCAGCGCGAAGAGCGGCGTGTACTCGCGCAGGCGGCCGGCCACGCCGCTGTCCCGACCCCGCGCGCCCCAGCCACCGGGGTCGGCGGGTCCAAATCCTCCCGGCGTCGCGCTCGCGATCCGCAGCAGCGAGGCTGGCTGGGACCCCACCTCGACCACCCCGGCCGCCGCCGCCTCGGAGTGGAGCACATCGAGGAACGGCAGCCGCGTGCCCGAGCGGGGGACACCGCAGGAGAGGCAGTAGCGCTGGTCGACTCCCAGCGGGGCTCCACAGCCGGCGCAGGGCTCGCGCGCCAGCAGCGTCGAGACATCCTGATGGGAAGGAGCCCTGCCGCCCGATGCGCCGCCCGGCGCGACCGCTGAAGGTGTCCTCGTGTAGGGGGGTTCTGTGCTCATCGTCTCCTCTGCGCTCCTCTCTTCACTGCGCAACTGTGGGGGCCGGGGTGAGTTCGATGTGGGCGCCCGCGGGAGAGCCCACGAAGTAGATGCGAAAGCTCGTCGGGCGCGCGGCCGCGGAGGCGGGCAGCGAGGGCACGAGCGCACGGCCGGCTGCCACCACGCGGCCGCCGCGCAGCGCGACCGCGAAGATCGGCGTGTTGTGGAGGGCCACGCCGGAGCGGTTCGTCACCGTGCCCGTCATGTAGGGGCCCGCGAGCGCTTCGCTGCCCAGACCTGTGAAGCTCGCGTGCACCGCGGAGGGGGCGAGGAGCGCCGCGCGCGCCACATCCAGCCGAACCGATCCGCCACCTGCGCCGGTACCGCCACCCGCGCTCGTGGCGCCAGCACCGGTACCGCCACTCGCGCCCGCGCCGGACCCTCGGGAGGCTCCGACGCGCACCTGCACCGAGGTGGGGGCGCTCGCGAGCACCTGATCGTCCACCCACCATCCCTGCCGGTGGGGCCCCAGCAGCGGCATCGCCTGCAACGAGGGCTCGAGACCCTGGATGTCGTTGCGATACAGCGAGGCCCCCTTGGCGCCTCGCACGTCGATCAGCACGGGGACGTTCACCTGCGGGGCCACGCCGGTGTTCGTCAGCTGAACAGCCGCGGCGACGCGACCTGAGCTCTGCACCAGCACCGCCTGGCCGACGCGCACCTGGCTGTTGGAGGCGCCCAATCCAACGGTGGCGGAGCCCGCAATCAGCTTGGCGCCTTCGCGGCCGAGCTTGGCGCTTTCGCTCTCGGTGCTCTCGCAGGCGCTCATGCCCAACGCGAGCGCGCCGAAGACGGCTGTGGCGAGCACGCGCCTCATCCGAACGCTCCCCTCACGTAGTCGCGCGTGCGCGGCGCGCGGGGCTCGCGGAAGACCTGCTCTACCTCGCCGTGCTCCACGAGGTCGCCGAGGTACATGAACGCCACGCGATCGGCCACGCGGTGGGCCTGCTGGAGGTTGTGGGTGACGATCACGATCGCGAGCTCCCTGCGCAGCTCGCCGATCAGCTGCTCGATCGCCTCCGTCGAGCGGGGGTCGAGGGCAGAGCAGGGCTCGTCCATCAGGAGCACCTCCGGCGCGAGCGCGATCGCGCGGGCGATGCACAGACGCTGCTGCTGGCCCCCGGAGAGGCGCAGCGCGGGGCGGTTCAAGTCGTCCTTGACCTCCTCATACAGCCCCGCGCGGCGCAGCGCATCGACCACCTGGGGCTCGATCTCGCGCCGCCGCGGGCGCTTGCGCGACTGCTCGCGCAGCGCGAAGGCGACGTTGTCGAAGATCGACATCGGGAAGGGGTTGGGCTGCTGGAAGACCATCGAGACGCGCGCGCGCAACTCGGTGTCGGGGAGCTCGTGCACGTCGCGCCCATCGAGCAGCACGCTGCCCCCGCGCGCCGCCCCGGGGGTCAGCTCGGTGAGGCGGTTGAGCGTGCGCAGCAGCGTCGTCTTGCCGCAGCCTGAGGGGCCGATCAGCGCGAGCACCTCCCCCTGGTGAACCGACAGCGAGACGTCCCTCACGGCAGCCTTCTCTCCATAGCGAACGCTCACGGCCTGCAGGCGCAGGCGCTCGGGGCCGCCCAGCGCGGCGCGCCGGCGCGGCGCGCCATCGTCCTGCGCCGCGGGCGGCGGCACGGCCGTGGGCGGACGGTCGAGCACGATCCGCTTCACGGGCGGCAGCTCCTGCACGTGCACGCTCTCCCGTCCGCGCGAGTGCAGCGGTTCGGGACGGATCGACTCCAGCGAGCTCATCCGCCCAACCTCACTCTGTCGCCGAAGCTCAGGCTGCCGCCCACGGGGCCGCGCCGCGAGACGAAGCCGGCGGCGGCGTTCAGCGCGAGCACCATCAGCAGGAGCACGAACGCGGCGGCGTAGGCCTTCTGGGGGGCGTTGCCCTCGCCCGCGGGGGAGTTGGTGTAGATGTAGCTCGTAAGCGTTGAGCCGGTTCCGCGCAGCACGCCGAGCCCCGGCGCCCCGCCCTGCGGTTCGATGCGCAGCGTCGCCGCGAGCAGCAGGAACACGATCGCCGTGTCGCCGATCACGCGGCCCATCCCCAGCGTGACCCCCGTGGCGATGTTGGGGCGCACGCCCGGCAGCAGCACGCGGCGGATCGTCGCGATGCGCGTCTTGCCCAGCGCGAAGGCGCCCTCGCGCTGGTGGCCCGGCAGCGCCTCCAGGCCATCGCGCGTGGCGAGGAACACCGGGGGAATCGCCAGCAGCGAGATCGCCGCGCCCGCGGTTAGGAACGAGCGCCCGTAGACCCCTCCTCCGGCGGCGGTGAAGGAGAGCGGCGCGAACGCCCCGAGCTGGAACAGCGCGAGCCCGAAGATCGCGATCACGATGTCGGGGGTGCCCGCGACGATCTCCACGCTCGACTCCACCGCTCGCGCGAGGACTCGGCCCACCCGCCCCTGCCCGTACTCCACGATCCACACTGCGCTGCAGACCCCCACGGGGGTGGCGATCGCGATCGCGATGGTCACCAGCAGGAGCGTTCCCAGCAGCGGATCGAGGATGCCCCCGATCTGGCTCTGGTTGACTTCCGCGCGGGGGCGCGTGAGGAGCAGGCTGGGGCTCACGTACTGCAGGCCGCGCACCGCGAGGTACAGCACGAGCGCCCCCGCGACGAGACACAGCGCCAGGCCGCTCGCCCACGCCAGCACGTAGACGATCCGATCCCCCCAGCGCCAGGAGCGCAGCGAGGAGCGCCGGCCGCGGCCCGCGGGGAGCGCGTGGCCGAAGGTGCTCATCGCAGCCCCACGTGGTGGCGGCGCAGCGGCAGCTTCACCAGATAGGCGCCCAGCGAGAGGACGAAGGCCGAGAGCAGAAGGAGCAGCGCGAACGCGTACACGCTGCTGCGCACCGCGGGGGCGCTGAGCGCGTCGGCGTTGTTGAGGATCGAGGCCGCGAGCGTGAGCAGCGGCTCGAACAGGAACGTCACTCCATCCCACGGCTTGGGGGTGAAGGCGTTGGAGCCCGAAACCATCGCGAGCATCACCGCCTCGCCCACCGCGCGCGCGCAGGCGAACGCCGCGGCGGCGACGATCGCCGGGCGGATCGCGCGCAGCGAGACCGCGAGGGTGGCGCGCAGTGGGTTCACGCCGAGCGCCACCGCGCCTTCGCGCCAGCTCGCGGGGACCGAGCGCAGCGCGTCGGTTATCAGCGCGACCATGATCGGCGTGATCATCAGCGCGAGGATCGTCACCGCCACGGCGAGCCCGGTGCCATCGAGCTGCACGACGTACTCCACCGAGCGCTTCTCGGCGGGGGAGATCACGTGGTTGCCCACGAAGGGAGCCAGCACGAGCACGCCCACCAGCCCGTAGATCACCGAGGGGACGCTTGCGAGCAGGCGCACCACCGGCGTGAGCACGCGCTGCACCGCGGCGGGAGCGAACTCGACGAGGAAGATCGCCGCGAGCAGCGCGAACACGAGCCCGAAGCAGAGCGCCAGCGCGGTGGTGAGGAGCGTGCCGTAGATCAGCGGCCACGCGCGCAGGTGGAAGGCCGAGGCCGGCGGGTGCGGGCCGGTGTAGAGCATGTTTCCGATCTGGTGTTCGGGGTTGCCCCCGGCGCCGAGCCAGGAGAGCCCGTTGTGCGCGAACGTCGGCCACGCGCGCACCGCAACGAAGAGAACCATCAGCACGACGACCACACCAACCGAGCAGGCCACCGCGCCGAGCACCCACTCGGCGCGGCGGTCTGACCACGGATGACGCAGGCGCTCCAGCATCCTCAGTGCAGCGGCAGCCAGGCCGAGGCGATGATCTTGCGCGCGAGCGGGCTCGCCTGGATCCAGCCGATGAACGCCTTCGAAGCGCCGCTAGCCGGCCCGCGGGTGACCTCATAGAAATGGGCCACGCCGGGGTACTGGCCGGAGGCGGCGTTGGCCACCGAGCAGCCCACGCCCCCGAAGCCGACCGGGTTGACGCCCTTCAGCGCGAAGTAGTCCGAGAGGAAGCCGATCGCGTTGGGGTCGCTCTGCACCTTCTGCTGGAGCAGGCCCTCGGAGGGCTCCTGCGCGGCGATCGAGGAGACGGTCTTGTTGCCCAGCAGCAGCTGCTGGAAGGTCGTGAGAACCCCCGCCGCCGAGGTGCGGCTGATGAGGTCGATCGTGCCGTGCGCGCCCGCGCCGGGCACCTGGCTCCATTCGCGCACCTTGCCCGTGAAGATCGCCTGCGCCTGGGCCTGGGTGAGGTTGGCGAGGGGGTTCGACTGGTTGGTGACGATGCACACGAAGTACTTGGCGATCGGGTAGAAGTTCAGGCC
>JBIOES010000037.1:0-15786 GCA_044446265.1 Solirubrobacterales bacterium | reverse complement strand
GCCTTTCAGCGGGAGCGCTACTGGCTGGCGTCTCATGCGCTGGGGGCGGGGGATGTGGCTTTGATCGGACAGGCGCCGGGGGGTCACCCGTTGTTGGGCGCTGTGGTGGAGTTGGCCGTTGGGGAGGGGTGGTTGTTCACGGGTCGTTTGTCGTTGGAGGCGCATCCGTGGCTCGCGGATCACGCGGTGATGGGTGTGGTGTTGCTGCCGGGTGCGGCGTTCGTGGAGCTCGCGTTGCATGCGGGTAGGGGGGTTGGGTGCGATTTGCTGGTGGAGTTGACGCTCCTGGCTCCGTTGGTGTTGCCTGAGCGGGGTGGTGTTCAGGTGCAGCTCTCGGTGGGAGTGCCCGATGAGTCGGGGCGCTGTACGGTGAATGTTCACTCGCGCGTGGAGCCCGCGGTGGACGGCTTGTTGGGAGAGGAGCGGGGGTGGACCCATAACGCTGGGGGTGTGCTCGGGTCAGGCGAGATGGCTTTGAATGGGCGAGCGGCCGTGGGTGAGGGAGCGGCGGCGGTGCTTGCCGAGGGCGCGTGGCCACCTGAGGGCGCGCAGGTCATCGATGTCGAGGATCTGTATGACCGACTGGCTGATCGGGGCTATGACTACGGGCCGGTGTTCCGGGGGTTGCGGGCTGCGTGGCGGCGTGGTGGGGAGGTGTTCGCCGAGGTTGCCCTGCCCGAGGACCAGCGGACCACTGGGTTTGGTGTGCACCCCGCGCTGCTCGATGCGGCGCTGCACGCGATCGGGCTCGGTCTGCTCGACGAGCGGGGCAGCGAGCCCGACGGCGGAGTGCGGCTCCCGTTCTCGTGGGAGGGAGTGAGCCTGCACGCCGGGGGCGCGTCCCGTCTGCGTGTGCGGCTCTCCGCAGCGGCAGGCGCCGGTGCGGTGTCGGTGGTGGTGGCTGACGAGAACGGCGCGCCGGTTGCCTGCGTGAGATCACTCGTGTTGCGGGCGCTCTCCCGGGAACAGCTGGAGAGCCTCGACACAGACCGCTGGGAGTCGCTGTTCGCCCTGGACTGGGTAGCGCTCGACGGAGCTCTCTCCACCGGCTCGCGCTCCCCCGATCCGCGTTCTCCCGCGGATCCCACGGATGGGTGGGTTGTCTTGGGCGGCGGGCATTCAGGCCTCACCACCGCGCTTGCGGCGTGGGGGGTCGAGGTGGAGGCGTATGAGGATCTGGGTTCGCTCGGTGAGGCGCTCGATGGCGGCGCTCTGGCTCCGGGGGTGGTGCTCGTGGATTGCATGGCCGCCGGGGAGGGACAGGCGCCTGGCGGTATGGCTGGGGCGGCGCGTGCGGGCGTGCATCGGGTGCTGGGTTTGCTGCAGGGCTGGCTCGCTGAGGAGCGGCTCAGCGCGTCGCGGCTCGTGCTCCTGACACGGCGCGCGGTCGCCGCCGGCCCCGGAGAGGACGTACCGGGCTTGGCCGGCGCGCCGGTGTGGGGCTTGGTGCGCTCAGCGCAATCCGAGCACCCCGGCCGCTTCGTACTCATCGACCTCGACGACGACACCGACTCCCCGGCAGCGCTTATGGCAGCGCTCACAACCAACGAGCCACAACTGGCCCTACGGGACGGGCGCCTGCTCGCTCCGCGGCTGGCGCGCGTTGCCCGTTTGCGGCCCACAACGCGGGACGCCGTTCTCACCACGGACGATGCGCTTGTCGAGGATCGCGCCTCAGAGGATGGCGCCGTCCCCGTGGGAGAGGGTGCGGACGTGTCCGGGCGGGGGAGCACGGCGCTCGTCACCGGTGGCGCCGGTGGCCTGGGTGGGCTTGTGGCCAGGCATCTGGTGGCCGAGGGCGAGGTGGACAGCGTGGTGCTGGCCAGCCGGCGGGGTCGCGACGCGGTGGGGGCGCCGGAGCTCGAAGGGGAGCTCGAGTCTCTGGGCGCCCGGGTGAGGATCGTGGCCTGCGACGTGACCGATCGCGGCGAGCTCGAGGCTCTGCTCGGTCTTGTGCCGGAGGAGTTTCCGCTGCGCATCGTGGTGCACGCCGCCGGGGTGCTCGACGATGGCGTGGTCGAGTCGCTGACGGCGGAGCGCGTCGATCGCGTGCTGGCTCCCAAGATCGACGGAGCGTGGCATCTGCACGCGCTGACCGAGCACATGGACCTGTCGGCATTCCTCCTGTTCTCCGCGTTCGCGGGCACGTTGGGCAATGGCGGGCAGGCCAACTACGCCGCGGCGAACACGTTCCTGGATGCGCTGGCGGCCTATCGCCGGGCGCTGGGTCTCACCGCCACCTCGCTTGCGTGGGGACTGTGGGATCGAACGGACAACGGGACCGCCAGCAGCCTGACGGGCGATCTCGGGGAGGGCGACCTGGCGCGAGTGTCGCGTTCGGGCGTGATCCCGCTGTCCCGCGGCGAGGGTCTCGAGCTGCTTGACAGCGCGCGCGCGCTGGATGAGGCGCTGGTGATACCGGTGCATCTCGATCCGGCGGCGTTGCGGGCCCAGGCCAGGGCCGGCACGGTGCCGGCGTTGCTGCGTGGTCTGGTCCAGATGCCACCGGATCGCGCCACTGGATCGCTGGCGCAGCGCCTGGCCATCGTGTCCGACGCCGAGCGCCGGCTCCTGCTGCGCGAGCTGGTGTGCGCGCAGGCGGCCGTCGTGCTGGGGCATGCCTCCACAGAGGCCGTGGATGCGCAGCGGGCATTCAAGGAGCTCGGGTTCGATTCGCTGGGTGCGGTGGATCTGCGCAACCGTCTGAGCGGGGCCACCGGTCTGCGGCTGCCGGCGACGCTCGTGTTCGACCACCCGACCCCGAACGCGGTCGCCGATCGTCTGCTGGAGGAGATCTCGGGCGCCGCGCAGGAGTCACCGGCCGCCGTCTCGATCCTCGCCGTGGACGAGCCCGTCGCGATCGTGGGGATGAGCTGCCGCTATCCGGGCGATGTGCGCTCGCCGAGGGACCTGTGGGAGCTCATCCGCGCCGGTGACGACGCGATCTCCGGGCTTCCAACCGATCGCGGATGGGATCTGGAGGCTCTCTACGATCCCGATCCGGGCCACCCCGGGACCTGCTGCACCCGCGAAGGCGGATTTCTGCACGGCGCGGGGGAGTTCGACGCGGAGTTCTTCGGGATCGGTCCGCGCGAGGCGCTGGCGACGGATCCTCAGCAGCGGCTGCTGTTGGAGGCCTCCTGGGAAGCGTTCGAGGACGCCGGCATCGACCCGGTTTCGCTGCGCGGCAGCCAGACCGGAGTGTTCGCCGGCTTGATGTATCACGACTACGGCATGGGCCTGCTCTCGGTGCCCGAGGAGTTGGAGGGCTATCTGGGCGTCGGCAACTCCGGCAGCGTCGCCTCGGGCCGCGTGGCCTACACCTTTGGCCTGGAGGGTCCGGCGGTCACGGTCGACACCGCGTGCTCATCTTCGCTCGTGGCGCTGCACCTGGCCTGTCAGGCGTTGCGCTCGGGGGAGTGCTCGCTGGCGCTGGCGGGAGGCGTGACGGTGATGGCCACCCCGTGGGCGCTGGTGGAAACCAGCCGGCAGCGGGGATTGGCGCCCGACGGCCGGTGCAAGGCGTTCGCGGAGGGCGCCGATGGCGCCGGCTTCTCCGAGGGCGTGGGCGTGCTGGTGCTGGAGCGGCTGTCCGATGCCCGCCGTTTGGGCCACGAGGTGCTGGCGGTGGTGCGGGGCAGCGCGGTCAACCAGGATGGCGCAAGCAATGGATTGGCGGCGCCGAACGGTCCCTCGCAGCGGCGGGTGATCGCCCAGGCGCTCGCGAACGCCGGATTGTCGGCGGTCGATGTCGATGCCGTCGAGGCGCACGGCACGGGTACGAGGCTTGGCGATCCGATCGAGGCGCAGGCGCTGCTGGCGACGTATGGACGGGATCGCCCCGAGGAGCGTCCGCTGTGGCTGGGGTCGATCAAGTCCAACATCGGTCACGCGCAGGCGGCGGCGGGGGTGGCTGGGGTGATCAAGATGGTGATGGCGATGCGTCACGGGCTGCTGCCCAAGACGCTGCACGTCGAGGAGCCCTCGGGCGAGGTGGACTGGTCAGCCGGCGCGGTATCGCTGCTGAGGGAGGCGGTGCCCTGGCCGGTGAACGGGCGGCCGCGGCGGGCCGGCGTGTCGTCGTTTGGGATCAGCGGCACCAACGCGCACGTGATTCTCGAGGATGCGCCGTCCGGGTTCTCCGCGCCCGCCGTCGGCGCTCCGCCCGCCGCCGGGGCTCCAGCGCCCGCCGCTGACGCTCCCTCCGCCGGAGACGAAGCCGCCGGGGAGGAGGGTGGAATCGGTGTTGGTGTTGGTGTTGGTGTCGGCATCGGCGGCGGTGCGGTGCCGTGGCTGCTCTCGGGGCGTGGTGCGAGTGGCCTGGGCGCCCAGGCCGTCCGGCTGTTGGAGCACGTGGAGCCTCGTCGCGAGCTGAGCGCGTTGGACCTCGGCCTCTCGCTGAGTGTGGGTCGTCCTGTGTTCGAGGACCGAGCGGTTGTGGTCGGGGATGGCCGGGAGGATCTGCTGGCAAGCGTCGGGGCGTTGGCGCAGGGCCAATCCGCGGTGAATGTGGCGCGCGGCGCGGCGGGTGGCGCCGGTGTGGCCGATGGAGCGGTGTTCCTGTTTCCCGGTCAGGGATCGCAATGGGTGGGTATGGGATTGGAGTTGCTCGACTCTTCGCCGGTGTTTGCCGAGCGGATGGGGTTGTGCGCACAGGCGCTTGCGCCATTTGTGGATTGGTCGCTGGAGGATGTGCTGCGAGGTGGTGCGCGAGCTCCCGGACTGGAGCGGATCGATGTGGTGCAGCCGGCGTTGTTCGCGGTGATGGTGTCGTTGGCGGGGTTGTGGGAGGCGTGCGGGGTGCGTCCTGCCGCGGTCGTGGGTCATTCGCAGGGGGAGATCGCGGCGGCGTATTTGGCGGGTGGACTGTCCCTGGAGGACGCGGCGCGGGTGGTGGCGCTGCGCAGCCGGCTGTTGACCGGTCTTGCCGGGCGGGGTGCGATTGCGTCCGTCTCGCTCGGCGAGGCGCAGGTGCGTGAACGTCTGGAGCGATGGGAGGGGCGCCTCTCGGTCGCGGCGGTGAATGGCCCGGCGTCGGTTGGAGTCGGGGGCGATCTCGAGGCGCTCGAGGAGCTGCTGGCGGCGCTCGACGCCGAGGGCGTCAGAGCGCGGATGGTCAGGGCGACTGTCGCCACGCATTCCGCCCAGGCCGAGTTGGTGCGCGAGGAGTTGCTGGCTGTGCTCGCGCCAGTCACTGCGCATTCGGGCGATGTGCCGTTCTTCTCGACTGTTACCGGTGGTCTGATGGATACCGCGGAGCTGGACGCTGAGTACTGGTATCGCAATATGCGCGAGCCGGTACGGTTCGAACAAGTGGTGCGCAGCCTGTTCGACAACGGCCGGCGAGCGTTTGTCGAGGTCAGTCCGCACCCGGTGTTGACACTGGGTGTGCTGGAAACCGCGGACGATGCGATCGCCGACCCGAGCGAAGTGGTGGTCGCGGGCTCGCTGCGCCGTGAGCGGGGCGGCCTTGCGCGGTTCCTGCTTTCGCTGGGTGAGCTGTGGGTGCGAGGCGTTGAGGTGGATTGGGCGCGGGTGTTCACGGCATCCGGCGCCGAGCGTGTCGAGCTGCCTGGCTATGCGTTTCGGCGGGAGAGCTATTGGCTGACCTCGCGCGCCGGGGCTGTGGGAGACGTGGCCTCTGCCGGCCAGCTCGCGGCGGACCACCCGCTGCTGGGCGCCGCGGTGGAGTTGGCCGATGGGGAGGGCTGGCTGTTCACGGGCCGCCTGTCGCTGGAGAGCCATCCGTGGCTCGCCGATCACGCTGCGATGGGTGTCGTGCTGCTGCCCGCCGCGGCGTTCGTGGAGCTCGCGTTGCGGGCCGGCAGGGAGGTTGGGTGCGATCGGATCGCGGAGCTCACGCTCGCGGCCCCCCTGGTGCTCTCCGATCGCGGTGGGGTGCAGATACAGCTGCTGGTGGGTGCGCCCGGCGAGTCCGGCCTGCGGCCGCTGAGCATCCACTCCCGTCCGGAGGACGTCTCGACAGATGAGCCGCGAAGCGATGGGCGGGCATGGATCGCCAACGCCGGCGGCATGCTCCGCTCGAGCGAGGCGATGCCGGGCGAGCGGGCGCAACTGGAGGCGCAGGCCGCCGCGTTCGCCGCCGGGATCTGGCCGCCGGAGGGTGCGCAGGCGGTGGGCCTCGACTACCTCTATGACCGCTTGGCGGAGCGGGGCTATGACTATGGACCGGCCTTCCAGGGCGTGCGCGCCGTTTGGCGGCGCGGGCCTGAGATGTTCGCCGAGGTGGCCCTGGCGGAGGAGCAGCACGCGCAGGCCGGCCGGTTTGGCCTGCACCCCGCGCTGCTCGACGCGGCGCTGCAGACGATCGGCGTGGGCCTGCTCGACGATGGCTCGAACGCGCACGGCAGCGGCGAGATACGGCTGCCCTTCTCCTTCGATGGCGTGGGTCTGCACGCTGCGGGCGCCTCCCGCCTGAGGGTGCGACTCGCGCACGCGGGGACCGACGCGGTGTCGTTGATGGCGGCCGACGAGAGCGGATCGCTCGTTGCCTCGGTCGCCGCGCTGGTGTCGCGGCCGATCTCTGGGAGGCAGCTTGCCGACGCGCGCGGCGGCCTGGGAGGCTCTCTGTTTCATCTCGACTGGACCGCCGTGCACGGGGCATCGGGGGTTGCGAGGCGGTCCGATGCCGCGGCGGCGCGACGGTTGACTGTGCTGGGCGCCGAGGAGGAGGGCCTCGCGGGGCCGCTGGCGCAGGCCGGAATCGGTGTCGAGGTCCTCGCGGATCTGGATGCGCTGGGCGAGGCCCTCGATGCTGGTGCGCCGGCTCCGGATGTGGTGCTCATCGACCGCCGGCCCGGTGGGCGGAGGGCTGTCGATGGTGTCATCGAAGCGGTGCGCGCGGGCGTGCGTCAGGCGTTGGCATCGGTGCAGGCCTGGCTTGCGGATGAGCGGTTGCTCGCGTCGCGGCTGGTGTTGGTGACCCGCGGTGCGGTGTGCTGTGGCCCCGGGGAGGGCGAGCCGGATCTCGTCGGCAGTTCGGTGTGGGGTCTGGTGCGTTCGGCGCAGACGGAGAACCCGGATCGGTTCGTGCTCGTCGACCTCGACGGCGAGGAGGTGCCGTGGAGCGCGCTGGCCGCGGCCCTGGCGAGCGGCGAGCCGCAGCTGGCTGTGCGCGAGGGCGCTGTCCTGGTCCCCCGGCTGGCGCGGATCAGCGCGCCGGTGCAGCCGCGCCCGGTCGATGAGAGCACGTGGGCTCTTCTCGACCCGGAGGGCACGGTGCTGATCACCGGCGGCACGGGCGGGCTGGGGTCGCTCCTGGCTCGGCACCTGGTGGCCGAGCACGGCGTGCACAGCGTGCTGCTGGCCAGCCGGCGGGGGCCTGAGGCCGAGGGCGCACTGCAGTTGCGCGCGGAGCTGGAGTCCCTGGGCGCCAGCGTGAATGTCGCGGCGTGCGATGTGAGCGACCGGGGCGAGCTCGAGGCGCTGCTGGGGTCGGTGTCCGAGGAGCATCCGCTGAGCGCGGTGGTGCACGCGGCCGGAGCGCTCGAGGATGGCGTGATCGAGTCGCTGACCCCCGAGCGCGTCAATCGGGTACTGGCGCCCAAGGTGGACGCGGCATGGCATCTGCACGAGTTGACCGCGCACATGGATCTGTCGGCATTCGTGCTCTTCTCCTCGGTCGCGGGCACGTTTGGCTCCGCCGGTCAGGGCAGCTACGCCGCGGCGAATGCGTTCCTGGATGCGCTTGCGGCATACCGCCGCGCCCAGGATCTTCCCGGGATCTCGATGGCGTGGGGGCAGTGGGCGCAGGCCGGCCGCATGGCCGATCACCTCACCGCGGCCGACCTGATGCGGCTGGCGCGCTCGGGCCTGGCGGCGCTGTCGCGCGAGCGGGGATTGGAGCTGTTCGACGCCGCGAGCGCGAGCGACGAGGCGGTGGTGCTTCCGCTGCGCCTGGATATGGCTGAGCTGCGAGCGCAGGCCGTGACGGGCATGGTGCCCGCTCTGCTGCGTGAGCTGATCCGCAGCCCCTCTCGGCGCGCGATCGATGGCCCCGGCAGGTCGCTGAAGCAGCGCCTGGCGGGGGTGCCCGAGGGGGAGCGCGAGCGCGTGGTCCTGGAGATGGTGCGCGCCGAGACGGCGACCGTGCTGGGCCACGACTCGTCCGATGCGGTGGACGAGCGGCGGGCCTTCAAGGATCTGGGATTCGACTCCCTTGCAGCCGTCGAGTTGCGCAACCGGCTGAACGGCGTCAGCGGCCTGCGTCTGCCGAGCACTCTCATATTCAACTACCCCAGTCCAATTGCACTGGCGCGGCATCTGCTGAGCGAGGTGGGGGGGCTCACAACCGCGGCTCCCGTGGACTTGGACGGCGTGGATCGACCGGCAGGGGTAGCGACCGTCGCCGACAGGATTCAATCGGCAACGGCCGACGAGGTCTTTGACTTTATCGACGAGCAGCTCAGGTCTTGAATATGACAATTCGCGATATTCAGCTGAGTGGGAGTGCTCATGGCGGATAACGAGAAGACTCTCGATTATCTAAAGCGAGTCACTGTCGATCTGCACGATACGCGTCTGCGCCTGCGGGAGATGGAGGAGCGGGCGCACGAGCCGATCGCGATCGTGGGAATGGGCTGCCGCTACCCGGGAGGCATCCATTCCGCGAACGACCTGTGGAGTCTGGTGGCGTCCGGCCGGGATGCGATCTCGGAGTTTCCGGCGGATCGCGGGTGGAACCTGGATGAGCTGTATGACTCGGATCCCGATCGGCCCGGGAAGTGCTATGCGCGCGAGGGCGGCTTTCTGTATGACGCCGGGAGATTTGACGCGGGCTTCTTCGGGATCGGTCCGCGTGAGGCCCTGGAGCTGGATCCGCAGCAGAGGCTGCTGCTGGAAGTCTCGTGGGAGGCGCTTGAAGATGCCGATGTCGCTCCGCTCTCCCTGCACGGCGAACGGGTCGGCGTGTTCGTCGGCATCTCCTCCAACGATTACCGGGGCAGCAGGGAGCATCAGCAGCTCGGCAACCTTGCCAGCGTCGCGACGGGACGTATCGCCTACACCCTTGGTCTGGTGGGTCCGGCGGTTACGGTGGATACGGCGTGCTCCTCATCGCTGGTTGCCCTGCACCAGGCGTGTCGGGCGTTGCGCAGCGAGGAGTGCTCGCTGGCGCTTGCCGGGGGTGCGACGGTGATGAGCACACCCGGGGGGCTCATCGAGTTCGCTCGTCAGCGGGGACTCGCTCCCGATGGGCGTTGCAAGGCGTTCGCGGACCGGGCGGACGGGACCGGCCTTGGCGAGGGCGTGGGGATGCTGCTGATGGAGCGCCTGTCCGACGCGCGCCGCTTGGGCCATTGCGTGCTGGCCGTGGTGCGGGGCAGCGCGATCAACCAGGACGGCGCAAGCAATGGGCTGACGGCGCCCAATGGTCTCGCCCAGGAGCGTGTGATCGCTCAGGCGCTGGCGGATGCGCGGTTGGGGGCTGAGCGGGTCGATGCGGTGGAGGCGCACGGCACGGGCACCGCGCTCGGCGATCCGATCGAGGCGCAGGCGCTGCTGGCGAGCTATGGAGAGGGCCGTAGCGAGGGATCTCCGCTGTGGCTCGGATCCATCAAATCGAACATCGGTCATACGCAGGCGGCGGCTGGGGTGGCCGGGGTGATCAAGATGGTGATGGCGATACGCAACGGGGTGCTGCCGCGGACGCTGCATGTCGACGAGCCCTCACGGCAGGTGGATTGGTCGGCCGGCGCGGTGTCGCTGCTGACCGAGGCGAGGCCCTGGTCGCAGAGCGCGCATCCGCGATGTGCGGGGGTATCGTCGTTCGGGGCCAGCGGCACCAACGCCCACATGATCCTCGAAGAGGCGCCACCGGTGTCGGTGGCGTCCGCCGTGAGACCCGCGGGGTCTGGAGATGAAGCTACCGCCGCGATCTTCGCCGACGTGGGGGATGAGGGCGCCCAGGAGGATGGGGCGGTACTCGGCAATCCTCGCGCCGGCGCCGACGAGGCGGTGATCGGTGTCGGCGGCGCCGTGCCGTGGGTCCTGTCGGGTAAGAGCGCGGCGGCGCTGCAAGGGCAGGCTGGGCGGTTGCTCGAGTGTGCTGGGGGCGAGCGCGAGCTCGGGATGATCGACGTTGGGCTCTCGCTGGCGCAGGGCCGCTCGGCCTTTGCGCATCGGGCGGCAGCGATCGGCAGCGACGAGCGGGCGCTGCTCGATGGCTTGGGCGCATTGGCGGAGGGCAGGTCCACGGCCAATCTGGTCGAGGGCGTAGTCGGAGCGGGGGAACGCGGGGTCGTGTTCCTGTTCCCGGGTCAGGGTTCGCAATGGGCGGGGATGGCGCTGGATCTGCTGGAGGGCTCGCCTGTGTTCGCCGCGCATGTGCGGGCGTGCGAGGACGCGCTCGCGCCCTACGTCGACTGGTCTCTGCTGGATGTCCTGCGCGGCGGGGAGGGCGCTCCGGGGCTCGATCGGGTTGACGTGGTTCAGCCCGCTTCGTTTGCGGTGATGGTGTCCCTCGCTGCGTTGTGGCGTGCGTGTGGCGTCGAGCCGGCCGCGGTCGTGGGCCATTCCCAGGGCGAGATCGCCGCCGCGTATGTAGCGGGCGGTCTCTCGCTCGACGATGCCGCCCGGGTGGTGGCGTTGCGCAGTCAGGCGCTGTCCACTCTGGCTGGCGAGGGGGGGATGGTGTCGGTCTCGCTCAGCGCCGAGCAGCTTGCCCCTCATATCGAGCGTTGGGGGGCGCAGATCGGGCTTGCCGCGGTGAACGGGCCGTCTTCGGTGGTGGTCTCGGGCGGCCGCGAAGCGCTGGCGGAGATGCTGGGGGAGCTCGCGGGGAAAGGCGTGAGGGCGCGCGAGATAGCGGTCGACTACGCCTCGCATTCCGCCCACGTCGAGCGGATTCGCGAGGAGCTGCTCGATGTGCTTGCGCCGGTCGCGCCACGTTCGGGCGATGTGCCGTTCCATTCGACCGCCATCGGCGAGCTGCTCGATACCGCCGCGCTGGACGGCGAGTACTGGTATCGCAGCCTGCGCGAGACGGTTCAGTTCGAGCAGGTCACGAGGGAGGTTGCCAAGCAGGGGTACCGGGCGTTCATCGAGGTCAGCTCTCATCCGGTGTTGACGACGGCCGTGCAGGAGACGCTCGAGGAGATGCTGGGAGACTCGAGCGAGGTGGCGGTGCTGGGTTCGCTGCGTCGTGGGCAGGGTGGATTGGAGCGTTTCCTGAGCTCGCTGGGCGAGGCGTGGGCGCGTGGGGTGAACGTCGACTGGGGTGCGGTGTTCGCGGGTTTGGGCGCGGCGCGCGTCGCGTTGCCGACCTACGCGTTCCAACGGGAGCGCTACTGGCTCTCGGCGCCTGCGGCGGGCGCTGGAGACGCAGCCTCGATCGGTCAGGCTTCGGTGGATCACCCGCTGCTGGGCGCGGTGCTGGCGTTGGCCGACGGCGAGGGGTGGCGCTTCACGGGCCGCCTGTCGCTGCAGACGCACCCATGGCTTGCCGACCACGCCGTGATGGACACAGTGCTGCTGCCCGGCACGGCATTCGTGGAGCTCGCGCTGCAGGCCGGCGGCGAACTCGGGTGCAAGGCGCTGGAGGAGCTCACGCTGCAGGCGCCGCTGGTGCTGTCCGAGCAGGGCGCAGTTCAGGTGCAGGTGTCCGTGGGAGAGTCTGATGAGACGGGTTGCCGGCCCATCGGCATCTACTCGCGCCCGGAGGATGGCGCGGCCGGCGAGATGGCAAGCGAAGGAGCGAAATGGACGAGCCACGCCGACGGAATGCTCGCCTGCGGCCAGTGGATCCCGGGGGAGCGGGTGGCGCCGGCGGCGCAGGACGCCTCGTTTGCGAGCGGCGCCTGGCCTCCGTCCGGCGCAGATGCCGTGCCGGTGGTCGATCTGTACGAACGGCTGGCTGAGAGAGGTTATGACTACGGGCCGGCGTTCCAGGGGTTGCGGGCCGTCTGGCGGCGTGGCCGGGAGGTGTTCGCCGAGGTTTCGCTGCCCGACGAGCAGCGCGTGCACGCCGGCCGGTTCGGCATGCACCCGGCGCTGCTCGACGCCGCGCTGCACGCGCTTGGGGCGGGAGGAATCCTCGATGACGGCGGCGCGGACGCTCGGGTGCGGCTTCCGTTTAGCTGGGGCGGTGTGGAGCTGCGTACCCGCGGCAGCTCCCGCCTGCGAGTGCGCCTCGAGCTGAAGGAGTCCGAAGTGGCGTCCCTCGTGGCGGCCGACGAGAGCGGCGCACTGGTCGCGAGGGTCGATTCGCTGGTGTTGCGCCCGGTCTCTGCGGAGCAGCTCGATGGCGCTCGCGCGGGCCTTCGCGAGGCGCCGTTGCGTCTGGAGTGGATCGCGGTCCAGCCGGCGCACGCCCTCTCAGCGGGGCATTGGGCGATGGTGGGCGCCGCGGGTGTGGGGCTTGCGGGAGAGCTCGAAGGCGCGGGGATCGAGGCTCCGGTGTTCGCGGACCTTGCGTCCCTGGCCGAGGCCGTCGACCGGGATGGCGCGGCGCCCGAGCTCGTGCTGGTCGAGGGCGGCCACGGTGGGGCGGCGGGGAGCGGTGAGGCGATGGCCGGGGCCGCGCACGCGGCCGCGCAGCGGGCGCTCGGGCTGGTGCAGGCGTGGCTGGCCGATGAGCGGTTCTCCTCTGCGCGGCTTGTGGTCGTCACTCGCGGCGCCGTCGCCGCGGGTCCCGGGGAGGATGTGCCGGGCCTGAGCAGCGCGCCCGTGTGGGGCCTGGTGCGCAGCGCACAATCGGAGAACCCGGAGCGGTTCGTGCTGCTCGACCTCGATTGCCGGGAGAGCTCTCCGCACGCGCTGATGGATGCGCTCGCCTGCGATGAGCCGCAGCTGGCGGTGCGGGATGGTGAGGTGTTGGCTCCGCGGCTGGCGCGGGGTGGGCGCGGCGAGGCGTTGGACATTCCCGCGGGAGCTGCGGCCTGGCGTCTCGAGATGACCGAGAAGGGCACGTTCGAGAATCTCCTGCTCGCTGCGTGTCCCGAGGCGCTGGCCCCCTTGGAGGCGGGCCAGATTCGCATCTCGGTGCGGGCGGCTGGCCTGAACTTCCGCGACGTGATGGTCGCTCTTGGTCTTGTGAGGCTGTCCGATCCGGACCAGGCCATGTCGGGTGAGGGCGCGGGGATCGTCACGGAGGTCGGCCCGGGGGTCGGCGACCTTGCCGTCGGTGATCGCGTGCTGGGTCTGTTCGCGGGCGCGTTTGGCCCGATCGCGGTGGCCGATCGCCGTCTCGTGGCTCGGATGCCGGCGGGATGGACGTTCGCGCAGGCCGCCTCGGTTCCGGTCGCGTTCCTGACGGCGTACTACGGATTGGTGGATCTGGCCGGTCTGCAGCCCGGCGAGTCGGTGCTGATCCATGCCGCCGCAGGCGGCGTGGGCATGGCCGCGGTGCAGCTGGCTCGGCACCTGGGCGCTGAGGTGTTCGGGACGGCGAGTCCCGCGAAGTGGAGCACGCTCGAGTCGATGGGGTTGGACGAGGCGCACATCGCCTCCTCTCGCACGCTGGAGTTCAGGGAGCTGTTCTTGGAGCGGACCGCGGGACGGGGCGTGGATGTCGCTCTGGACTGCCTCGCGCGCGAGTTCGTGGACGCCTCGCTGGAGCTGCTGCCGCGGGGCGGTCGTTTCATCGAGATGGGCAAGACCGACATCCGCGATCCCGGCGACGTCGCGGAAGGTCATCCGGGCGTGCGCTACCGGGCCTTCGACCTGGCAGAGGCCGGGTGGGAGCGTCTGGGGCAGATGCTGATGGAGGTGCTGGCGCTGTGCGAGCGCGGTGTGCTCGAGCCTCTGCCGGTGAGCGCCTGGGATGTGCGTCGTGCGCGGGATGCGTTCAGGTTCTTCAGTCAGGCGCGTCACGTCGGCAAGGTCGTGCTGCAGCTGCCATCAGGTATCGACCCGCTCGGCACGGTGCTGATCACCGGCGGCACGGGCACATTGGGCGCTCTGGTGGCTCGGCATCTGATCGCGGGGCACGGGGTGCACAGCGTGGTGCTGGCCAGCCGCAGCGGGCCTGAGGCCGAGGGCGCACGCGAGTTGCGGAGCGAGCTCGAGTCGATGGGGGCGCAGGTCTCGGTGGTGGCCTGCGATGTGAGCAGCCGCGAGCAGCTCGTGGAGTTGCTCGAGAGGGTTCCCGAGAGGCATCCACTCACGGCTGTCATACACGCCGCCGGGGCGCTCGACGACGGCGTGGTGGAGTCCCTCACGGCTGAGCGCCTGCACCGGGTGCTGGCGCCCAAGGTCGACGCGGCATGGCACCTGCACGAGTTGACCGAGCGCCTCGACCTGTCGGCATTCATACTCTTCTCCTCCGCCGCGGGCGTGTTCGGCGCCGCGGGCCAGGGCAACTATGCGGCGGGCAACGCATTTCTGGATGCGCTGGCGGCATATCGCCGCGCGCGGGGCCTGCCCGGCGTCTCGATGGCCTGGGGGTGGTGGGCGCAGGACAGCAGCCTTACCGCCGCGCTGGGCGAGGTCGATCGGACTCGGCTGAAGCGCTCGGGGGTGGTGGCGCTGTCCTCGCGCGAGGGCCTCGAGCTGTTCGACGCCGCGCGCGAGATGGACGAGGCGCTGGTGGCCACGGTGCGCCTCGATCGGGCGGCGCTGCGCGCTCAGGCGAGGATCGGGAGCGCGCCGGCGTTGCTGCGCGCATTGATCCGCACGCCCGCCCGTCGCGAGGCGGACGGCGGCGGGGGATCGCTGGCGCGTCGCCTGGCCGGCGTGCCGGAGCGTGAGCGCAGGCGTGTGGTCCTGGAGATGGTGAGCGCGGAGGCGGCGACCGTCCTGGGGCACACCTCGCGCGAGGCGATCGATGAGCGGCGGACGTTCAAGGATCTTGGCTTTGACTCGTTGACCGCGGTGGAGTTGCGCAACCGGCTGCGCAGTCTGACCGGGCGGCGGCTGCCGGCCACGCTGGTGTTCGATCATCCGACCCCCGCCGCGGTAGCCGAGCACCTGCTGGACGATGTTGCGGGCCTGCGCGGAGGGGTGCGGGCGCCACTGCCCGCGGTGGCCGCCGATGACCTGATCGCGATCGTGGGCATGAGCTGCCGCTATCCGGGGGGAGTGCGCTCGGCGGAGGAGTTGTGGGGGTTGGTGTCAGCCGGCGGGGATGCGATCTCACGATTCCCGGAGGATCGTGGTTGGGATCTGGAGGGTCTGTATGACCCCGATCCCGATCATCCGAGGACCAGCTATGCGCGTGAGGGCGGGTTTCTCGACGATGCGGCAGCGTTCGACGCGGGCTTCTTCGAAATCAGTCCGCGCGAGGCGCTGGCGATGGATCCGCAGCAGCGGCTGCTGCTGGAAGCCGCCTGGGAGGCTTTCGAAGACGCAGGGATCGATCCCGAATCGCTGCGCGGCAGCCAGACGGGGGTCTTCGCCGGCGCGATATATCAGGGGTTTGGCGCGGATCTCCGTTCGCTGCCCGAGAGCTCTGAGGGTTATCTGACCACCGGCAGCGCCATCAGCGTCGTATCGGGCCGTGTGGCATATGTGTTCGGGTTGGAGGGCCCGGCGGTGACGGTGGATACCGCGTGCTCGTCTTCCCTGGTGGCGTTGCACCTCGCATGCGGGGCGCTGCGCGGGGGGGAGTGTTCGCTGGCGCTGGCGGGCGGCGTGACGGTGCTCGCGACGCCTGGAGCGTTTGTGGAGTTCAGCCGCCAGCGCGGTCTCGCGCGGGATGGGCGGTGCAAGTCCTTTGCCGATGCGGCGGATGGGACTGGTTTTTCGGAGGGTGTGGGTGTTGTGTTGTTGGAGCGGCTCTCTGATGCGCGTCGTTTGGGTCATGCGGTGTTGGCGGTGGTGCGGGGTAGT